>NZ_JBEAFZ010000003.1:0-161113 GCF_040062415.1 Klebsiella sp. GG_Kp173 | reverse complement strand
ACACAACCCGCTACGGGGGAGACTTACCCGAAATCTGATTTATTCAACAAAGCCTCGATCTGTTTATCGCCACCTACTCCGAAGACGTGGAGCTGGTCAGGCTATCGATTCGTGACGCCATGCGGATGACCTATCCTGGTCCGCTCGATTATAAGGTGCATGTCCTTGACGACGGGCGTCGCCCGGAGATGAAGGCGGTCTGCGAGCAGGAGGGGGCGAACTATATCACCCGTCAGAGCAATATCGGCTATAAGGCCGGTAACCTGCGCAACGGGCTGGAACATACCGATGGCGACTTTCTGATCATCTGTGATGCCGATACCCGCGTTTTCCCGACCCTGCTGAGCCACACGCTCGGCTATTTTCGCGATCCGGACGTCGCCTGGGTGCAGACCCCACAATGGTTTTTCGATCTCCCGGAGGGGGAGGATCTGGCGCGCTGGCTGCGGCGTAAAGCAGGCGGCGCAGGCTATGGCGTGGGCTGGCTGGCGCAGAAAATCGTCGGTCCGGTGACCATTGGTCGCGATCCTTTTTTCAACGATCCGCGCATGTTTTACGACGTGATTTTACGGCGCCGCAACTGGGCTAACGCCGCGTTCTGCTGTGGCGCCGCCTCCGTTCACCGACGGGAAGCGGTGATGCAGGCGGCGCTGCGCAGCTACGTCTGGAGCGTTGACGCCGAAATCGCGCGTCATACGCGGGATATTCGCGACCCGGCAACGCGGGAAGCGCTGCAGGACGCCATGCGCCCCCACGTTGCCTTCGATACTGAACTGACGCCCTATAAGTTCCACGTCTCGGAAGATATTTATACCTCAATCCTGCTACACGGCGACGCTGCCCGCCGCTGGCGCTCGGTAATGCACCCGCGGATCGAGTCGAAAATGCTCTCTCCGCAGGATATGCTGACGTGGATGATCCAGCGCTTTAAGTACGCCGCCGGATCGCTGGATATCCTGTTCCATGACAACATCTTCAACCGACGCCGCTTTAAACTCTCGCTGCCGCAAACGCTGATGTACGCGACCACCTTCTGGTCGTATCTGGCTTGCGTGTGGAACACCGTGTTCCTGATCTCGCCTGTTATCTATCTCTTCACCGGCATTCCGCCGGTGTCGGCGTGGTCTACCCCTTTCTATCTGCACTTTTTACCCTTTTTTATTGTCTCCGAACTGGCCTTTATGTTCGGCACCTGGGGCATTTCTGCCTGGGACGGCCGGGCCTCTTACCTCTCCTTTTTCTCGATGAATCTGCGGGCGCTGGACACCGTTTTGCGCGGGGAGCAGATCAAATTTCACGTTACGCCGAAAGAGCGACAGACGGGCCGTTTTCTCTATCTCGTCAAGCCGCAAATTGCCATCGTTTTGCTCACCCTGTCGGGGCTGATATGGGGCGGTATTCAGGTGGCGCGCGGTCAGGTTGACGACCCCTCCGGGTACGTCATCAACATTTTCTGGGGCGCGGTGAATATTGCCGCCATGCTGCCACTGATCTTCGCCGCCATGTGGACGCCCCCCGAAGAGCAGGAGGCGAGCCGATGAGGATCCGCGACGCCCTGCTATCCGCGCGCAGCTATCTCACTATCCTCATTGGCTTCCTGCTGGGTTTTGCGATTGTCGTGTGGGTGGAAAAACAAATGCCCGCGCGCGTCGAGAGCAGCGGCGGGATGACGTTGAGCCAGGATTTTCCGCCGCTCCCTCCCCCGCGCGAGCTGACCTTTGACGAGGCGATCTGGGCGCGGGTGGCCTGGCAGTATTATGTCAACAATACCCAGCCAAACGGCCTGGCCAACGCGCACGATGGCGAACCCTGGCTCAGCCTGTGGAGCGTCGGAAGCTATCTTTTCGCCGTGGTCGCCGCAGAGCAGCTGCATATTGTGACCGCCGCCGAAGGTGATGAGCGCATTGCCGCCGCCCTGTTTACCCTCGGTCAACTGCCCCTCAACGCCCAGGGATTGCCCGCCGCTCAGTACCATGCCGACACGCTGCAGATCCTCGGCAACCCGGACTCCTCCGCCATCGGTATGGGACGCCTGCTCACCGCCCTGCAAACCCTGCTCTGGCGCTATCCTCAGCACGCCGCCGCGGTGCGGGATCTGTTTAATCAGTGGCGGGTCGGCGCGCTCATCAGCAACAGCCCCGCCAGCCAGGCCGCGGCGCCGCTGCACCACTGGGCGCTGGCGGCGGATGAACCGCGGGACAGCTTTGGCTACCGGCTGTACGCCAGCCATACGCTGCGGTTGATCGACAGCGCGGCGGGGCTGGCGGTGACCAACCCGCCGCAGGGGCAGCAGATGATCGATATCGACGGCATCATGGTGCCCGACGAGGGGCTGCGCACGCCCTGGGGTCGGCAGCCTTCGCTGATCAGCCTGCCGTACCTGCTCACCGGACTTGAGCTGGGCTTTGACGCGCAGAGTGCGGAGATCGCCTGGCGCATCATGCAAATCCAGCAGCGCCGTCATAGCCTGAGGGTCAGCAAGCCGCCGATCAGCACTGACTACGCCGAGCCCGCGCCGGATTATGCCAGCGCGCTGGCGGACCGGCAGCCGCAGAGCGCCTTCGCCCCACGCAGCACCGCCCCGGAGCAAACGGCGATCACCTCCACCCGCACCGCCTTTGCCTGGTACGCCCTGTTCCGTAATAGCTGGAGCGAGGCGCTGCGCCAGCAGGTGCAGACGCTGCAGGTCCCGGGCAAGGGCTGGCAGCGAGGGTTAAATCTCAACCGCAGCGTCAACGACGTTATTGACGGCGATACCAACGCGATCGTGCTGGAAAGCCTGGCCTACATTTCCCGGGGGCAGATGCTGTGTCTGGCCTGCCTGAGCCCTGCCCCTCTACCCTCGTCCTCAGCAGGAGCAACGCCATGAAGCTGACCTATTTTTCCCGTTTTCCCCTGCTGGCCGGACTCATGGCGCTGTGGCTCTCGCTCTCCGGCGCGCAGGCCGCGACCGGTCTGCCGGCTGCGGAATACGCCCCGCGCAGCGGGGAGCTGACGCCGAGGGAGATGACTATCGCCAGAAACGCCTGGCAATACTTCGTCGCCAACTTTCAGCCCACCACCGGGCTGGTGAATGCGGTAAACAAATACCCCTCCACCACCATGTGGGACAGCGCCTCCTATCTGGCCGCGATGACCGCAGCCCGTGAGTTGGGGATTATTGATAAGGCGGAATTTGACCGTCGGATGCTGAAGTTTCTCGCCACGTTGAATAAGCTCGATTTATTCCGTAACGAACTACCCAACAAAGCCTATAACACGATAAGCGGACAAAAGGTTAACTACCAGAACAAGCCGGGTGAAATCGGCTTTTCGGCGCTGGATATCGGCAGAATGCTGATCTGGCTGAAGGTGATCAAGGAGCGCTATCCGGAATACAGCAACAGCATCGATAATGTGGTGCTGGGGTGGGATTTTAGCCATGTGGTCGATCCCTGCGGCACGCTGTACGGGGCGTATCTGGAAAACGGCCAGCCCAAATACGTTCAGGAAGGCCGTCTGGGATACGAGGAGTACGGCGCGGCGGGCTTTCAGCTGTGGGGATTTAACACCTGTCAGGCCAGCCGGCCGCAGCCCTACGAGCTGGCGGAGATTTACTGCGTGCTGGTCCCCTATGATTCGCGCGACCCACGGCAAACCAGCCAGCATAACTATGTGGTTAGTGAATCCTACGTGCTGTATGGCATGGAGTTTGGCTTTGATAACCCTGGTGACCGGAACAACAGCCCGCGCGAGTACTCCCATCCCTGGATGAAAAACTTCGCTGACCGGGTCTACCAGGCCCAGGAGAATCGCTACGCCATCACCGGGATCCTCACCGCCCGCTCCGAGCATCAGCTCGATAAATCCCCGTACTTTGTCTATGACACCGTGTTCAGCGACGGCTTTAACTGGAACACCATAACCGACAAGGGCCAGTTCGTACCGAATAGCGCCGCCGTGTCGCTCAAAGCGGCGATGGGGATGTGGGTGCTGTGGAACTCGCCCTATACCGATCGTCTGCTGGACGCCATTGAAAACGCGAACGAAGCGGGAAAAGGCTATTACGAGGGGTTGTATGAGAACGGCGACGGGCCAATCAATGAGTTTACCGCCAACAACAACGGCATCATGCTGGAAGCACTGCTATTTAAAAAGGAGGGAAAACTGCTGCAGTTTTCCAGCGACAATCCGAAAAACCGCGATTTCGCCCCGTCGCTGTGGGACAAGAAGCTGGTGGATCTCTTTGAACCCAATAACGGCCCGCGCAATCGCCCGTTCCTGAGCAACACCCCCGCCGTCAAAACATGGTGCGAGCAGACCGGGACCACGCAGCGCACCAAACCCGCCTGCCAGGCCTGCCAGTGTGCCGCCTGCAAGGCTGACGAGCCCATTAAACTTCCGCCGGTGACCGCGCAATGCTTAAAACCATAGCCCGCTGGCTGGCCATCGCCGTCGTCCTTTTTCTTATCGCCCTGGCGCTGTTTTATCGCGAAGGCGCGGGGTGGCGCTGGCTGACCAAAGGCGGCTGGCACACCACTGCCCGCATCAGCAGCCTGACGCCGCAGGAGCGCACGTGGGCGCAGATCGCCTGGCGGTACGTCGAGAACAATACCCAGCCGCAAACCGGCCTGGTCAACGGCAGCGACAAACAGCCCCGCGCAACGCTATGGCAGATGGGCGACACCCTTATCGCCCTGCTCGCCGCCAGAGAGCTGGGGTTGGTAAAGGAAGCGGAATTCGACGCCCGCCTGACGCCCCTGCTCGGCACCCTCAATCGCCTGACGCTGACCGACGGCGGTTCGCCGGGCAGGCTATACTCCACTCAGACGGCGACCCCTGTCGACTTCAGCGGCAAACCGGCGGCCAGCGGCTGGTCAGCAAAAGATATGGCCCGACTGATGCTCGCCCTGCGGCTCACCGCCGAACGCGCGCCGCAGTATGGTGAATACATTGATAAAATTGTCCTGCGCTGGAACTTCTGTCCGGTTATCGATAAAGACGGGGAGCTGTGGTCCGCCTCACTGCAGAACGGTCAGCGGACGATCCGCGAGGAGCTCCGGCTAGGAGACAGTGAATACGCCGCCAGCGCGTTTCGCCTGTGGGGATTTCCGGCCGGCAAGGCCCTCTCTCCCCCGGCGCGCCATGTGATTATTTATCAGCGCCGCCTCGCCGTTGACGACCGCGACCCGCGAACCACCTGGCAACCCGTGGTGCTCTCTACTCTGCCCGCCATGCTGCCGGGACTGGAGTTCGGCTGGCAGCCGCCCGGCGTGCCGGAGATGGCGCAAAAAGCCATGCGCGAGCGGGCGGAAGGGATATGGCTAAGCCAGAAAACGCGCTGGACGCAGGATAAGGTGCTTACCGCCCGGGCCGATTTTTCGCTTACCCAGGCGCCCTGGCACGTGGAAGACACCGTCTGGGGGAATGGCTACGCCTGGAATACGCTCGGGGACGACGGGAAGTACTACCCCCGGCTGGCGCAGGTGACCACCAAAGCGGTCTTTGTCCTGTGGACGCTGTGGGAAACCGAGTATACCGATGCGCTGATGGCGGTCACTACCCATCTTAACGACCCGCAGCGCGGCTGGTTTGAAGGACGGGTCGAGGCCACCGGCGACGTCAACGCCACCCTCACCCTCTCCACCAACGCCATGGTGCTGGAGGCGCTGTTTTACAAACACAACGCCGGGCCGTTGTTCAAAAACGGCCTCGCGGATGACAACAGCTACTTTGCCCACCGCGCGACGGACGAATTTAACCCGCCCCGCCGCTGCCTGCCGGGCGAACGGGTCATGAGGAGCGCACCATGAAGTTTTATCGCGATCTCTTTGAAGCCAGCCTGAATCGCGTCGTACCAGAGCACGACAAACAGCGCTTCTTCCAGGCCTTCTACAGCACCTTTATCCATATGTCACCGGAAACCGAGCAGCACTTCTCCCAACGCTCCGGTGAGGAAGGCCAGCAGATGATCTTTAAGAGCTTTTTCGCCATGCTGGCGGTCAACGGCGACCTCTTTGTACCCGATTTTCTGGAACGGCTGGCGCGAGCGCAGAGCGAGGAAGGCCTGCGTCTACCGCCGCGGTTTTTTGCCCTCTGGCGGGAAGCGATGCTCAAAACCGTCCGCGCCTGTGATCCGCTGTGCGATGAGGAGATCCTCACCGCATGGGCAATGGCCATCGCCCCTGGGCTCGAGTATCTGCGCCGCCAGGCGGAGCTCCACTATCAAACTGTTGGCCAGTAATCATGCATGCCGCTAACCGTAACGACCTTAACCTCCTGCCCTCGGCGGTGATGATCTACGATGAGCGCGAACGACTGCAGGCCTGGAATGATAAGGTGGCGCTGTTTTATCCAACGATCGCGCCCTGGCTCGCCGTCGGCGCCTCTCTTGAGAGCCTGGCGGAGAAGTTTATCGATGCCGGATATAACATCGACCCAGGCCGGCAACAGACGCTGCGCGAGGCGATTATCCGCAACTGCCGCCAGACGAACCACTGCGAGGTCCGCCAGTCGGGCAACCGCCGGATTTACGTTCAGCATCAGCGGCTGGCGGATGGCGGGATTGTCAGCCTGCATACCGACATCACCGAGCTTGACGAGGCCCGGCGTTCGCGTCATCAACTGCATGATGACTTTTTATTCACCGCGGAGTCGATCCAGATCGGCATCTGGGACTGGCAGGTCTCCGGCGACAGCCTGCAGGTGAATGACACCCTGCTGGCGATGGTCGGCCAGTCGCGGGCGCAGTGGCGCTTTCCGCTGCGCTTTATGCTCAACCTGGTCCACGAGGACGATCGCGCCACTCTGCAGCAGGCGATGATCGCCTCGCAAAACGAGCACATGCCGGTTTTTGAATGTGAGCTTCGCGTCCAGCAC
Source organism: Klebsiella sp. GG_Kp173 (assembly GCF_040062415.1). Taxonomy (NCBI): domain Bacteria; kingdom Pseudomonadati; phylum Pseudomonadota; class Gammaproteobacteria; order Enterobacterales; family Enterobacteriaceae; genus Klebsiella; species Klebsiella sp. GG_Kp173. The sequence continues at coordinate 154,255 of NZ_JBEAFZ010000003.1, read as the reverse complement.
CCGACGCAGGGCTGGCGCTGGATGCTGCTCTCGGGGCAGATCGTCACCCTCAACATGCAGCAGCAGGCAGAGCGGGTGATCGGCACCTTGCAGGATATTACCCGGCGCAAAGCCGCAGAGCTGCTGGCCATTGAGGCGGCGAAGGAGGCCCGTGAGGCGAACGAAGCGAAAAGCGCTTTCCTCGCCAATATGAGCCACGAAATCCGCACCCCGATGAACGGCATTCTCGGCATGACGCAGCTCTGCCTCGACACGCCGCTGACCGCGGAGCAGCGGGAGTACCTTTCGCTGGTGATGAGCTCAGCCCAGTCGCTGCTGCACATTATCAATGACATTCTTGATTTTTCACGCATTGAGTCGGGCAAGATGCAGGTGGACGTAGAGCCGCTGGAGATCCGCCCTTTTGTTCAGTCGCTGATCCGCCCGCATATGCCTGCCGCCAGCGAAAAGGGCATTGAGCTGCTGGTGGATATCTCCCCTGCGGTGCCTGAGGTGCTGATCGTCGATGGCCCCCGGCTGCGGCAAATCCTGACCAACCTGCTGGGTAATGCCCTGAAGTTCACTCATCAGGGGGAGGTCCTGCTGGCGATAGCGCCGGCCGAGGACGAAAACCACTGGTGCTTTCGCATTCGCGATACCGGCATCGGCATTGCCCCGGAGAAGCAAAAGGCGATCTTCGAGGCCTTCAGCCAGGCCGATAGCTCCACCACCCGTCGCTACGGCGGCACCGGACTGGGGTTAACCATTTCGGCCCGCCTGGTCAGCCTGATGGGCGGTGAGCTGACGGTGGAGAGCCAGCCTGGGGCAGGCAGCGAATTTGCCTTCACCCTGCCGCTGGAAGGCCTGAACGCCGCGGCCTCCGGTAGCGCCCCGCTGAGCCGCTTCAACCACCAGCGTGTGCTGGTGGTTGACGACAACAGCACCAACCTGCGCCTGCTTGACGCCATGCTTCGCCAGATGGGACTGATGCCAACCTGCGTGAACAACGCTGGCGAGGCGCTACGCCGGGCCGCCGAAGGCCCGCCATGGCCGCTGATCCTGCTGGACGCGCAGATGCCGGATATGGACGGCGTATCCCTGGCGCTGGAACTCTCCGCTTTGCCTGAAGCCAGGCAAAGCCAGATTGTTATGCTCAGCTCCATGAGCCGTCATTTTGACGCCAATATGCTTAAGCGCATCGGCATTGCCCACTATCTGCATAAACCGGTGGCACAGCGCGAACTGCATCAGGTTATCGCCGGCATTCTGGTGCCCACGCCGGTGGTGACGACAACGCCTGCCCACGTTGCGCAACCGGTCAGGGACCTGACCGGGCTAAATATCCTGCTCGCCGAGGACAACCTGGTAAACCAGAAGGTCGCCAGACGGCTGCTGGAGCAGTTGGGTCACCGCTGCGAAGTAGTGAACAACGGTCGGGAAGCGCTGGAGCGCTGGCGCGCAGCCTGCTGGGATCTTCTGCTGATCGATCTGCAAATGCCGGAGATGGACGGTGAAACCGCCATCCGCCTGCTGCGGGAAGAGACCCAGGCGCTGGGCAGGCAACATCAGCCCGCGATTGCCATGACCGCCCACGCTATGCAGGGCGATAGAGAACGCTGTCTGGCGATGGGTTTTGACGGCTATATCGCCAAGCCGGTGAGCCAGGAGGCGCTACGGGAAGCCATCGCCCGCGTCGTCGCGGCGGAAGATAGCGCGCCGGAGGAAGAGGAAGGCCTGCCGGACGAAGCCCGCCTGCTGAAACAGTGCGCCGACGATCCTGAGCTTGTCGAGGAGTTGCTGGGACTCTTCGCTGCAGGACTTAATGCTGCGGCCGCCGCCCTCAACCACGCCATTGACGCCAATGACCGGGAGACATGGCGCCGCGCCGCCCACAAACTGCGCGGCGAGGCGGCCACCCTTGGTTTTCAACGCCTTGCCAGTGTGCTCCAGCGGCTGGAGAGCCAGGCGGCCTCGCCAGACCAAAGCGTGCCGGGCGACCTGCGCGACGCGCTGACCGAGGCGATCGCGGGCTGCCACCTGTGGCTGCGCCGCAGAACGCAGGAGGTTCCCCATGATCGCTAGACGTCTTCTGCTGCTGGTCATTTGCCTGCCGCTGGCGCACGCCGGTTCTGCGCCGGTGACCTGGTCACTGGCCGGACAATGGCGGGTGCATGACGCCAACGACAGCGCCTTCGCCGGAGCGCAGGCTTCGGACGGCGACTGGCGCACGTTGCGGGTACCGGCAAACTGGTACAGCGCCGGATACGATCATCAGGGCGCCCTGTGGTATCGCCATCAATTTACCCTGCATGGCCTGACGCCGGACGCCATGGCTACGCTGGTGTTTGACGGCGTCGATTACTTTGCCGAGGTGGCGCTCAACGGCAAGACGCTGACCCGGCACGAAGGCTATTTTCAGCGCTTCCCGGTGGACATCACCGGGGCCGTTCGCCGCCATAATCAGCTCGCCGTGCGGGTCGACAGCCCCTATGAAGACCCGCAAAAAATCTGGCCGCTGCACAAGACGCTGATGAAAGGGATCCTCAATCAGCACGATACCCGTCCGGGCGGCGCCTGGTCGGTTCAGGGGCAGGATGCCAACTCCGGGGGGATCTGGGCGCCGGTGAAGCTCCATCTGAGCCGCGGCGTCACTATCGACGAGGTGATCCTGCGCCCGGACTGGCGACAGGGGCTGGAGAAGCCCATGCTGCGTGCCGAAATCCGCTATCGGGCCGTGACGCCCGGCCCCGTCACGCTGCGCCTGACGGCCACCCCGGACAATTTTTCCGGCCCGCCTTTTCAGCAGGCCTTTGCGGTCACCCTGGAGAATACCGCAGGCACTCTGCGCGTCTCGCTGCCCATGCCCTCGGCAAAGCTCTGGTGGCCGGTGGGCACAGGTAAACCGAACCTGTACCGCGTGCGCGCCACCCTCGTGGATAAGCGGGGGATCATGGATACCGCCGTCACCCGCACCGGATTACGTAAGGTAGAAGCGCTGGCGGATAATCAGGGCTGGCGCATCAATGACAGACGGCTGTTCATCAAGGGCAGCAACTATATTGGCTCGCCGTGGCTGAGCACCATGACGCGGAAAAAGTATCGCCGGGATTTCAGACTGGTCACGGCGATGAACGCCAACGCCATCCGCGTTCATGGCCACGTGGCGGGCCGCGCGCTGTATGAGGTGGCCGATGAGATGGGACTCATAATTTGGCAGGATGTCCCGCTGCAGTGGGGTTATGATGACAGCGCCGCCTTCGCCGATAACGCCGTGCGCCAGACCCGGGCGATGATGGACCAGTTCGGCAATTCGCCGGCGATTATTGTCTGGGGCGGTCACAACGAGCCGCCGTGGAACTCGCCGTGGATGGAGAAACGCTTCCCCGACTGGCGTAAAACCTTAAACCAGACCCTGACGCAGCGGGTGGGCGATGCGCTGGCGGAAGACACCTCCCGCATCGTGCATCGCTTTTCCGCTGTCGAAGAGCACTACTGGGCAGGGTGGTATTTCGGCACCCTGCGCGACCTGCTCGCCCCGGCGAAAACCGGGATTATTACCGAGTTTGGCGCCCAGGCGCTGCCCCGCCTCTCCACCCTGAAGACCATTATCCCGGCCCGTCTGCTGTGGCCGAAAACCACCGCCGCCGACGATCCCGGCTGGGTGCGATGGAAGTACCATAATTTTCAGCCTTTCCAGACCTTTAAATTCGCCGGGATTCCGCGAGGCAACAATATTCAGGAGATGATTGAAAACACCCAGGCGTATCAGGCCAGGCTGGTGGCCCTGGCGGCGGAGAGCTATCGTCGCCAGCGTTATCAGCCGGTGACCGCCTTGTTCCAGTTTATGTTTGTCGAGACATGGCCCTCCATCAACTGGGGGGTGGTGGATTATCTGCGCCAGCCAAAGGCGGGTTACTATGCCCTGCAGCGCGCCTATCAGCCGATCCTGCCGTCCATCGAGCCGGTGACCGCCAGCTGGCGTCAGGGTAGCCCGGCGACGGTGCGCCTGTGGGCGATTAACGATACCTGGACAGCCTGCGAGGATTGTCGCCTGACCTGGCAGGTCAGGCAAAATGGTCGGATACTGACTCAGGGGGAAACCACGCGGACCCTGCCGCCCGACGCCGGCCAGATGGTCAGGGAGCTGACCGTCACCCCCGCCGGCCAGCAGCCCGTGACGATCGTCTACCGTATTGACAACCGTCGCGGCAAACGCGTGGGGGCTAACCAGCATAGCGAACCCGTCGCCGCGGCCCAGGCAGCGAAATGAAGGAGGCTTCCCGCTGAGCCGCGATCAGTCGTGGATTTTCACCCCCAGACAACCGCGAACGAATTGAGGGTTAAAGTGTTTTACCGCTTCGCCGACATAGCCTAAATCCAGAGCGCTGATTTGCGCCATTTCGCGCGCGGTGAGCGAGAAATCCCAGATGGCAAAATTCTCTTCAATACGCTCCTGGCGGGTGGATTTTGGAATTACCGTGACGCCACGCTGCACGTTCCAGCGCAGGATAACCTGCGCAATGGTTTTATGATGGGCATCGGCAATCTCCTGCAGCGTTGCCTCTTCATACGGGTTATGTCTGCCGCCGCCTAACGGCGCCCAGGCTTCCGGCTGAACGTGATAGTGCTTCATGGTTTCCAGCGCCGCGGGCTGGGCGAAATAAGGATGCAGTTCGACCTGGTTCACCATCGGCTTAATTCTGACGGTTTCGCAGAAGTTCGCTAACACATGGGCGTAGAAATTGGACACGCCAATCGCTTTCAGGATACCGGCCTCATAAGCCTCCTCCAGCGCGCGCCAGGCGCTGAAATAATCGCCCATCGCCTGATGCAACAGATAAAGATCGAAGTATTCCAGCCCGGATTTTTTTAAGGACGCGGCGATACCGGCTTTCGCCATCCCGGCGTTGGCCATGTCCTGAACCCACAGTTTGGAGGTGATAAATAGCGCCTCGCGGGTACACAGACCTTCGGCGATGGCTTCGCGAACGGCCTCCCCCACCGCATCTTCATTATCGTAGACGGCAGCGGTATCGATAAGGCGATAGCCGGTACGAATAGCGTTCAGCACCGCCCGCTTACACTCTGCTTTATCGGTCACCTTAAAAACGCCAAAACCCAGCATCGGCATTTTACGGTTGTTACTTAATACACAATATTCCACGGTGCAGTCTCAGTTTGTTAAAAATTTCATGATAGACCAGAAACATCGCCGCGATTACCCCGTCATTTGTGATTTGACTTATGCATCCAGCTCATTAATCGCAGTGCGCTGATATCTCCTGTGTTTGACAGAAAGCAGGAAGCTCCCCCCTGCCGCGCCCAAAAGTAACAGACCGCTCAGAGCAAAAGTGCTGCGCCATCCCAGACTATCAAACACCAGGCCTCCTGCCGTTGACCCGAGGGCAATCGATAGTTGGATCACGGCGACCATCAGACCACCGCCCGCCTCCGCATCCTCGGGCAGCGTCCGCGCAATCCATGTCCACCAGCCGGTGGGCGCTGCCGTCGCCAGCAGGCCCCACAGGCTTAACAGTACGGCGACTGAACCTGTGTGGTGCCCGGCCAGCAGAAGCGTTCCGGCAATCGCGGCCATTAACAAAGGGATAGCCACCAGTGTCGGATAAAACCGGGCGTTCAGAACGGTCGTAATAAGCAGCGTGCCGACAAAACCGGCGGCGCCAATCGCCAGTAATATCAGGGAGAGGCCAGAAGGCTTGACTCGAGTCACTATCTCCAGAAACGGTCGCACATAGGTAAATAAGGTAAACTGCCCCATAAAGAACAGCCCGCAGGCCAACAATCCAAGGGATACCGTCGAGCGACGGAACAGACGCAGCACGGTTCCCTGCCGCTCTGGTGCGCGCTGACTTTTCATCGATGGCAGGCTAACGCATTGCCAGATGAAGGCTACCATCGCCAGCGGGACGAGACATAAAAAGGCGCCGCGCCAGCCGACGGTGGCCCCCAGGTAGCTGCCCAGCGGGGCCGCGACGACCGTGGCCAATGCGTTACCACCGTTAAAAATGGCCAGCGCGCGGGGAACCTGGCGTTGCGGCACCAGCCGAATGGCCGTTGCTGCCGACAATGACCAGAATCCGCCAATGACGATCCCGATGAGCGCCCTGCCCAGCATATAAACCGGAAAACTGGACGCCTGGGCAATCATCAATCCTGAGGCCGCCATCAGCGCCGTGAGCCCCAGCAGCAGCCATTTACGGTCCAGCGACCCGGTAAGAGGGGAAATCGTCAGGCTGGTCAGTACCGCCAGCGCGCCAGAAAGCGCGATCCCCTGGCCTGCTAATCCCTCGGTAATGTGTAAATCACCCGCGATGGGTGTCAACAGACTGACCGGCATAAACTCTGAGGCAATGAGCACAAATACGCAGAGCGTCATCGCCAGGACGCCGCTCCAGTATGCGCGGGTGTTATGTAATCCAGACATTATTTATCTCCGACAAAACAAAGCCGCCTGCAGGCGGCTTTGGGGATGTCTCCGGCACAGGAGAGCGATTACAGGTTGGTTTCGAAAAACTGCGCGAACGTAGCGAAGGGAATTTTGCCCGCGGCGTTGTCATAGAGGTCGACATGGTTTGCCCCAGGGACAATCACCAGCGCTTTCTCTTTGCTGCCGATCGCCTTGAAAGCATCTTCGGCAAAATAACGTGAATGGGCTTGTTCGCCGGTCACAATAAGCGTCGGAATAGTCACTTCGCTGGCGTAACTCAGCAGCGGCATATTCATAAACGACAGCGGCATCGTCGCATTCCATGCCCCGGTTGAATTAACCGAACGCGCATGGAAACCTCGCGGCATACGGTAATAATCGAAGAACTCTTTCAGGACCGGGTTGGGGTTGGCGGGCAAGGTTTCCGGCAAAATACGAGCGGCAGCGCTGACGTTGCCTTTATCATCAACATATATGTCATGCCCACCTGGGGCGAAAGTGCCGTTTGCCGCATCCTTCCAGCGCTGCGCGTTCAAGTACTGCAGTACTGCTCGGCGGTCGGCTGTCGTGTAGCGGTCTTTGCCATCGCCTACCCCATGCCCCATCGCGCGGCTCATGTCATACATGACGCTGGTCGCCACCGCTTTGACGCGTGTATCCATCGCCGCGTCGTTTAGGGCCATACCACCCCAGCCGCAAATGCCGAGCAAACCGATACGGTTGCGATCCACCTCTTTTTGCAGGCCCAGAAAGTCCACCGCGGCACTGAAATCCTCGGTATTGATATCCGGTGAGGCCACGTTGCGTGGGTAGCCACCGCTTTCGCCCGTATAGGATGGGTCAAACGCCAGGGTGACAAACCCCTGTTCGGCCAGCGTCTGGGCATACAGGCCGCTGGACTGCTCTTTTACCGCGCCGAAGGGACCGCTCACGGCAATAGCTGCCAGTTTGCGTTCACCGCGATCCTTCGGCAGGTAGAGATCTCCAACTAAGGTAATCCCGTAGCGGTTCTGAAAGGTCACCTTACGGTGATCCACTTTTGCGCTCTCCGGGAATGTTTTATCCCATTGTTCAATCAATGAAACAGGTGCGTTCGGGTTAGTTGTATCAGCATAACTCATCGTTGTGGCTCCACTTAATAAGGCGCATAGCAGCATGGCGGGTATCGTGGCTGTCATTTTTTTGCTGAAAACCGTCATTAAATCCCCCTAAATAAACGTGTAAAAACCAGTCTCCAGAGGACAACGCTGCTGGGCTTTGTTGTCATGCGCTTATTGTAGCTAGCAATAAAAGTGCTTATTAGAGGCTAAAAAATGCTAAGATTAATACCATTTAGTTCTAAATAGCGCGATTGTTACGAGGCGGAAGATGGCGAAACGGGAAAACTATAATGACCTCTACCTGTTTATGCAGGTGGTGCGGGAAGGCAGTTTTACCTCCGCAGCGCAACGACTGGGTCTGGCGCAGTCCGGGATCAGCCGTGCGGTTCGCGAACTCGAAGAGCGGCTGGGCGTTCAGCTTCTGGTGCGCACCACCCGCCGGTTGTCGCTCACTCAGGCGGGTGAGCAGCTCTATCACAATGTCGAATCCGGTTTCGACGCCTTAGATATGGGACTCGCCACGCTGGCCCATTATCGGCAAACACCGTCCGGTACGGTTCGCATCAATGCCAGCCAGCACGCTATTGATAAAGTTCTGCTGCCTAAGCTGGCGATATTTAAACAACGCTATCCCGATATCCGCCTGGAACTGATCACCGAAAGCCGGTTCGTCGATATTATTGCGGAGCGTTTCGATGCGGGCGTGCGTCTGGGCCCGGAAGTGGGGAGTGGCATGATTGCGGTACGTATTTCGCCCGATATGGAGATGGCGGTTGTCGGAACCCCGGAGCATTTTCGTCGCTACGGCTTTCCGCAAACCCCTGCCGATTTAACCGGTCATCCCTGCATCGCCTATCAGTTCGGCGACGGCAGCCTGTACGCCTGGGAACTTAACGTGGAAGGCAAAAAAATTACCCACCCGCCTCAGGGACAGTGGGCTTTCGCCGACAGCTATATGGAGGCCAAAGCGGCGCGGCTGGGGCTGGGACTGGCTTATGTCCCGGAGGAGCTGGTCACAGATGATCTGCAACGCGGTACGCTTATCCGGGTGCTCCAGCGCTATAGCCAGCGTCTGGAAGGTTCATTTCTCTATTACCCGCACCGAAATGTGTCGCCCGCGCTGAGAGCGGTCATTGATACATTGCGAATGTAGTAGAGGTCGCCTTCAGGCTTACAGAAAACTGGTATTTTCACTTAAGTCGATCTTCGGTGCGACCAGTTACTGAATATATAATATGAAAAGGACAGCCTTTTTATATATTTCGAACATGAAAAATTATTTAGTTCTGGTTTTTAATTATATGAAGACGATATTAATTTTTAAGATCTGGCAAAGCTTAAAGCACCAAATTCTCAATTGGCTGATTTACTTATTAATAAATAACTGGCGCCGCAATCCGCGCCAGCTCTGGGTTCAGCAATGGCTACCTGCCCTGAGCAGGAGGCCAGTACGCATCAGTGTTTAACGATATACATGGTACGGCTGTAGGCCACATCTTCCGGGTTGGTGATCGGGTAGCCTTTCAGCCACGGCTTAATCAGCCGACCGTTGGTGTACTGGTAGATCGGCGCAATTGGCGCTTTGGTCATAATGATCTTCTCCGCCGCGTTGTAATCGTCGTTACGCGCTTTGGCCGAATTCTCCACCGCCGCCTGGGCGAGGATTTTGTCGTACGCCGGATCGTTAAAGCGGGAAATATTTCCGCTGTGGGTGGAAGTCAGTAGCGACAGGAAAGTGGACGGCTCGTTGTAATCCCCTACCCAGGAGGCGCGGATCACATCGAAATTGCCGGTGTTGCGGCTGTCGATATAGGTTTTCCACTCCTGATTCTGCAGTTTCACATCCACGCCGAGGTTCTTCTTCCACATCGACGCCACCGCGATGGCAATCTTCTGATGGTTCTCAGAGGTGTTATACAGCAGCGTCAGCTTCAGCGGGCGATTCGGGCCATAGCCGGCGGCGGCCAGCAGGGCTTTCGCCTGGGCGTTAAGCTCGGCCTGACTCATACTCTCAAACTGCGACGGCTGCGGCGTGAAGCCCGCCGTTACGTCCGGTGTGAAACGCCAGGCCGGTTTTTCCCCGGTCCCTAGCACTTTCTCCGCCATCACCCGGCGATCGATGGTCATACTCAGCGCCAGTCGCACCCGCTCGTCCGCTGTCGGCCCTTTTTGGGTATTAAAGGCGTAATAGTAGGTGCCCAGCTGCGGCGGGGTATACACCTGTCCCGGAATATCCTTCAGCAGCTTCTGGTACATATTTTTCGGGAAAGATTCGGTGATATCGATATCGCCGGCCAGATAGCGCTTGGTGGCGGCGGACTCCTGGTTGATCGGCACAAAGGTGACCTGCTGGATCACCGTTTTGGCGTTATCCCAGTAGTGGGTGTTCGGCACCAGCACCAGCTTTTCATTCACGACGCGATCTTTGAGAACATAGGCGCCGTTGCCCACCAGGCTGCCGGGCCGCGTCCAGTTCGCGCCGCTGTCGACATTGGCTTTTTGCACCGGATAGAAGGCAAAGCTGGCGGTCAGGTTGCTGAACCATGGCAGCGGCTTATCCAGCTGCACCCGCAGGGTGTGGGCGTCGACGGCGGTGACCCCCAGGGTCTCCGGCGCGGCTTTGCCGTCGATGATGTTCTGCGCGTTGGCGATCCCCGCCAGCGCCGCAAACCAGGCGAACGGCGAAGTGGTTTTCGGATCCACCAGACGCTGCCAGCTATAGACGAAATCCTCGGCGGTGACCGGCGTACCGTCGGACCAGCGGGCGTTATCGCGCAGGGTAAAGGTCCAGACGCGGTTATCATTGCTCTGCCAGCGGGTCGCCACCCCCGGCACCAGGTTGCCTTTCGCATCCTGATTGACTAAACCTTCAAACAGATCGCGGATCACCTGGATTTCCGGCAGGCCCACCGCTTTGGCGGGATCTAACGAGGCGGGTTCATCTTTGATATGGCGCACCAACTGCTGTTTTTCCGCCAGTACCGTGCCCGGCGGTACGTCCGCCGCCCAGGCCAGAGAAGATACGCTGGCTAACCACAGCGCGCCGCATGTCAAAGCGACAGGATACTTCATAAGATCCCCTTTAAAATGAGAAAAAACACCGCCAACAGAGCGATAATTATTTGTTTCATCACCTGAAATTGCAAACAACATATGATAGAAAATTGATGTGCCGTCGGATTTCACGCCTCCGGGAATGGGTTTGATTCCAACACGCTTTTCGCCAACACTGAATAATAACGACACACAGGAAGCCCTATGTCTATTTCACGTCCTCGCCCGCAGCGCGGCGACTTTCCGCCGGGAACCCGGCAGTACGGCAGCTCGGAACTGGGCGCGCCGCTGCTGTGGTTTCCTGCGCCGATGGCCGACAGCCGCAGCGGCCTGATTATTGCCGGCACCCACGGCGATGAGAATTCGTCGATTGTGACCCTCTCCTGCGCCCTGCGCACTCTGAAGCCGGAGCTACGCCGCCACCACGTGGTCCTGACGGTCAATCCTGACGGCTGTCAGCTCGGGCTACGCGCCAACGCCCGCGGCGTTGACCTCAACCGTAACTTTCCGGCCGCTAACTGGAGACAAGGGGAAACGGTGTACCGCTGGAACAGCGCGGCGGCGGAACGAGACGTGGTGCTGTTGACCGGCGAGCAGCCTGGCTCTGAGCGGGAGACCCAGGCCCTGTGTCAGTTGATCCATCAGATCCATCCGGCGTGGGTGGTCTCCTTTCACGATCCGCTGGCCTGCATCGAAGACCCGGGACACAGCCCGCTGGGACACTGGCTGGCCGACGCCTTCTCACTGCCGCTGGTGGGCAGCGTGGGCTACGACACCCCAGGTTCCTTTGGCAGCTGGTGCGCCGATATCGGGCTCCCCTGCATCACCGCCGAGTTTCCGCCGGTCTCCGCCGACGAGGCAACGGAGCGTTACCTGCCGGCGATGACCGACCTGCTGCGCTGGCAGGCTTAAACTTAAAGATGAAGCACGCCGGTGCTGAACCGCAGCGCCGGCTCAACGTCCACCGCCAGCCATGTCGGGCCGTCGAGGTCGGCGAAGCGCGCCAGCGGCGCCAGGGGGAGCGCGGCGGCGATCCCCCGCGAGGTGCAGAGCATACAGCCCAGCATCCGTTCAAAGCCCTGCCGTTCCGCCTCCCCGGCCAGGGCCAGCGCTTCGGTCAGGCCGCCGGTTTTGTCCAGTTTGATATTGATCATCTCATAGCGCCCGCGCAGCCTCGGCAGGCTCTCCCGGGTATGGCAGCTCTCGTCGGCGCAAATCGGTAACGGATGAACGAAGTTTTCCAGCGCCGCATCGGCGTCGGCGGGGAGCGGCTGCTCAAGCATCGCCACGCCGAGGTCCGCCAGCAGCTGGCAGCGCGCCGCCAGCCCCTCGCTGTGCCAGGATTCATTGGCATCGACAATCAACGTGGCCTGCGGCGCCGCCTGGCGAATAGCGATTAACCGCTCGCTGATAAGCCGGTCGTCGAGCTTCACCTTCAACAGCTGAGCACCCTTCTGCCACAGCGCCGCGGCGCTGGCCGCCATCTGATCCGCCGTGCCAATGACCACCGTCTGGGCGGTGACCACCCGCTCGGGCAACGTCACTCCCAGCAGTTGGGGCAAGGTTTTGCCTTCGCGCCGCGCCTGCAGATCCCACAGGGCGCAGTCAATGGCATTGCGCGCGGCGCCTGCGGGCAGCAGCCGCTGCAGCTGTTCGCGGGTAAGTCCCGCCTCCAGCTGCTCGCCGATAGCCATCACCTGGGCCATGACCGACGCGATGCTTTCGCCATAGCGTGGATAAGGCGTGCATTCGCCCACGCCTTTCACACCGTCCTCTTCCAGTTCCACCAACACCACTTTTGCTTCGCTGCGGCTGCCGCGGGCGATCACAAAGGGGGTGTGGAGCGGCCAGGCTTCCTCATACACTCGCACATTACGCATTCCCTTGTCCTCTCTGGTCAATGTTAAATAGGGTTTGCCGTGTAGCTGGCGGATGTCATACACTACTCGCGACGTTAACTATATGTAAACAGGAAGATAACCATGTCACAAACCGTGCATTTCCAGGGCAACCCCGTTTCTGTTCAGGGCACCATTCCGCAGGCAGGCGCTAAAGCGCAGCCGTTTACGCTGGTCGCCAAAGATCTCTCTGACGTCGCGCTGAGCCAGTACGCCGGCAAACGTAAAGTACTGAATATTTTCCCGAGCATTGATACCGGCGTGTGCGCCGCATCAGTGCGTAAATTCAACCAGCTGGCCGCTGAACTGGACAACACCGTGGTGCTGTGCATTTCCGCTGACCTGCCGTTCGCCCAGTCTCGCTTCTGCGGCGCCGAAGGCCTGAGCAACGTGGTGACCCTTTCCACGCTGCGCGGCGCATCATTCCTCGCTGACTACGGCGTCGCCATCTCTGCCGGTCCGCTGGCTGGCCTGGCCGCTCGCGCCGTGGTCGTTATCGATGAAAACGATCAGGTCGTCTACAGCCAGCTGGTGAACGAAATCACCGAAGAGCCAGACTACGACGCCGCGCTGGCCGCCCTGAAAGCCTGATAACAGACTGCCCTGGCGCAGCGCGCCTGCGGACATTCGCTTTGCTCAGCCCCCGCTCTGCGGGGGCTTTTTATTGCCGCGGCGCATAGCGGGAAATCGTCCGCGCCATCGCCGGACCGGTCAGCAAAATGGTAAACAGCCGCAGCGTCTGCAGCGCCATGATGAACGACATATCCGCCCGGGTACCGGCGGCGATAATCGCCACGGTGTCCAGCCCGCCGGGGCTAGTGGCCAGATAGGCGGTCATAAAGTCCATCGGCAAAATATGAGTCAGGGCAAGGGCCATCAGGGCACACATCAGGATCAGCCCGAGGATGGAGGCGATAATCTGCGGCAGCGTCTTCAGGGCCAGTAGAAAAACCGCTTTGTTAAACTGCAGGCCCACCGTCCAGCCCAGCACCGCGTAGGCCATCGCCAGCAACCACTCCGGCAGCTCCAGCATCACCCAGCCGCCGCCCTGGACCAGCGCGCCGAACAGCATCGGCAGCAGCATGGCTCCAGAAGGGATACGCAGCCGGACGCCCAGCCAACAGGCCGCCGCCGTCAGCAACAGCGTGATAGGAAAATTGAGGGTCAACGGCGCAAACCAGACGATGGCCTGGCTCATTGCCTGCGCCTCGTTGCCCAGGGCATAGCGCACCACCAGCGCCGCCGCGCCGACGACAAACAGCACCCGTAGATACTGCATCAGCGCCACCAGCCGCACATCTGCCCCGTACTCCTGAGCCATCACTACCATTGCCGACGCCCCGCCGGGAGAGCTTCCCCAGGCGCCGGTGGCGCCCGGCAGCGCGCTATAGCGAACCAACAGCCAGCCGGTGAGACCACTGATCGCCAGGGTGGTCAACAGGATCGCCAGCACCAGCGCCCAGTTAGCGAACAGTACGCCAAAAACAGAGGGATTAATCGCCCTGGCGATCATGCAGCCAACAATGGCCTGCGCCGCCAGATAACAGGGGCGAGGTATGCTCAGCTTCACCCCGCGCAGGCTCAAAATGAGACCGGCGATCAGCGGCCCCAGCAGCAGCGCTGCCGGCAAATGAAGGCGTAACAGCAGCGAGGAAAAGAGAACGGAGAGCAGCAGCAATATCAGCCACTGCCCGATCGCGCGACGCGACGCCAAGATGCACCACCCCGGAAAAAGAATTAAAAAACCAGTATATACAGGTTTGGCCAGCTTTGCAGGCCGAATGCCGGCGACACAGGTCGCCGGCCTGGCGGGATTATTCGTCGCCCTTTTTCTGACTCAGGCCATATTCACGCAGCTTATTAGCGATGGCGGTATGCGACACCCCCAGCCGCTTCGCCAGCTTACGGGTGCTGGGGTAGCTGCGATAGAGCTGGGTTAGCACCGAGCGCTCAAAACGGCGGGTAATGTCGTCCAGCGACCCTTCCATGGCCTCCTCGCCCACCGGCAGCGAGGCGACGTCGTGGTCCGGCAGCAGAATGTCCTGCGGACGCAGTTCGAATCCTTCCAGCTGGGTTAGCGCACGATAGACAGCATTCTTCAGCTGACGAACGTTGCCGGGCCAGCTGTATCGGGTAAGCACCGTACTCAGGTCGGCGGAGAGCTTCGGCCGCGGGATCCCCTGCTCATCAGCAAAGCGGGCAACAAACAGCTCCGTCAGCGGCATAATGTCCTGCGGGCAGTCGCGCAGCGGCGGCAGATACAGGGTCAGGACGTTGAGGCGATAGTAGAGATCTTCGCGGAACAGCCCTTTCTGCACCAGCTCGACCAGGTTTTTCTGCGTCGCGCAGATCACCCGCACATCGACGTGTACTTCATGATCCTCGCCAACGCGGCGGAAGGTGCCGTCGTTGAGAAAGCGCAGCAGCTTGGTCTGCATGCGCGGCGACATCTCGCCAATTTCATCCAGCAGCACCGAACCGCCGTTGGCCTGCTCGAAGAAGCCTTTTTTGCCCTGCAGGGCGTCGCCGAACAGTTCGCTCTCGACCGCGTCCTCGGGAATGGAGCCACAGTTAAGCGCCAGATAGGGTTTGCCCGCCCGCGGGCTGGCCAGATGGCAGGCATGCGCCAGCAGATCTTTGCCGGTGCCCGTATCGCCGACAATCAACAGCGGCGCGCTGAGCATCGCCAGCTTGCGCGCTTGCTCCACCACGTGGCGCATTTTCGGCCCCACCGCGAGGATCTGACTGAAGGCGCTGGTGTCCTGGCTGGTCATGGTCTGCAGTTGCCGTCCCATGCGCACGGTTGAGCGCAGCATCGCCACGGCGCCGGTCAGCACTCGCTCGTTATGCTCCCCTTCCAGATAGACCGGGGTCACTTCCAGCAGGTAGTTCTGCCCGTTCACCACCACATGCTCCGCATGCGTCTCCTGCGGGCTACTTTCCAGCCAGCGCTGGACGTTGAAATCGGCGATCAGCTGGGCCACCGGATGGTTACGCAGCTTCGCCTGGCTTTGGCCAAACAGCAGGCAGCTGGCGGGGTTGGCCAGTTCGACCCTGCCTTTGGTATCCAGCGACAGCACCGGCTCCGGCATCGCCACCAGCAGCGCGCTGAGCGCAAGATGTTCACGCTCAGATGGCATCCACGGCACGGTGCGCACGTCTGTCACGCCGGCGATACGGCGGATCTCCGCCATCAGGCTGCTGAAGGTGGCAAACTCCAGTTCGGCAAAATTGAGGTAGATACGGCCAATAGGGTCAATATCGATACCACGCAGATCAATGCCGCGCAGCACCAGCAAATCGAGCAATTCACGAGTCAGACCGAGGCGGTCTTCACAAAAGACTTCAAGACGCATGGGAGTGTTCACCCTAAAAGTGCCAATGACCGGAGAATAATAGGCCAGGAATGGACTTTCGGGAAGCCAACTGTCAACAATTATTGACAGCATGGCGGAAAAATGGGCGTTGCGCCGTAAAGTCAGGCGGTCAGTGGTGAAATTGACGCCAGGGCGAGCCGGGATTCAACATAACCTCAAGGCCGGGCAAGGCGAAGCCGCCGCCCGGCAATGTCTCTGAGCGGAGGTTACTTCTCCGGACTGGTTTTGCTTTTCTGCAGGGTTTCTTTCAGCTGGCCAATCAGCTCGCGACGAAAATCGCCGAGCCGCGGTTTATCATCGGCGAGCCACGGCAGCGGGCGGCACAGCTCCATCGCCTTGATCCCGAGGCGGGCGGTGAGCAGGCCGGCGCCGATGCCCTGCGCGGCGCGCGCCGACAACCGGGCCGCCAGATCCTGCGACATCCAGTCCATGCCCACCTCGCGCACCAGTTCGCTGGCGCCGGCGAAAGCGATATTCAGCAGCACCAGGCGAAACAGGCGCAGGCGGCTGTAATACCCGAGCTCAATGCCGTACAGGGTGGCAATCCGGTTGATCAACCGCAGATTGCGCCAGGCGATAAACGCCATATCCACCAGCGCCAGCGGGCTGACGGCGATCATCAGCGTCGACTCCGCCGCCGAACGGCTGATTTCCCGCCGCGCCTGAGCATCAAGCACCGGCTGCACCAGTTGGGCATAGAGGCTGACCACTTCCCGGTCGCTTTGCGTTTCGTGGATGGCGGCATACCAGCGCTGCAGCGCCGGATGCGACTGATCCAGCCCGGCCTGCTGCGCCAGCTTCTCACAAAAGGCTTTCCCTTTACCGACCGCGTGACTGTGCAGCATATCGCGGGCTTCATCGCGTTCGTGGGCGCGCTGGCGCAGTCGCCACAGGCGGCGCCACTCGGTGGCCACCGATCCGACGCCGGCGCCGACGATCAGCGCCCCGGCGACGCAGCCGCCCAGCGCAATCCAGTCCTGGGTCTGCCAGGCGTTGGCGGTCCACTGCACCCCTTGCGCCACGACGCTGACGCCGAAGATCGCCAGGCCAGCGCTGACCATCCGCCGCCACAGACTGCGTTTCGGCCGCAGCACTGACTCCACCACCGCCTCTGCCGCTCCCTCTTCCTCTTCGCCGGTCACCAGACGCGCCGGCGCGAAGTTATCGGCTTCCAGTCGGTCGAAGGCGCGAGCGCTTTTCAGCGGCGGCGTTTTTTCCGCCTGCAGCGGGCCATCAAAATCAATCCGCGGTTTTAACGGTTCGCTCATCGCAGTTTATCTCCAATCAAAAATTCCAGCGCCGCGTCGAGGCGAATGTGCGGCAAGGGCCGATCGACATCCATGACCTGCGGACGAAAGTTTTCAAACTGAAAGCCCTGCTGCTGCCAGAAGGCCTGGCCCGGCAGGCGCGCCGGCACCTCGCCGGGATAGATGGTCAACGGCTGGCCGTCGCTCAGCCGATTGCCGCGCAGGGCGGGAATTTTCTCGCCGTTCAGCTCAATCAGCCCGCTCTGGGTCGCCTGAATGGACGCCAGCCCCAGGCAATCCATACTGATCCCCTCGAAGGCGGCATTCTGCCATGCATCCTGGATCAACTGCTGCAGGAGCGACACCATATTGCTGTGCTGATCCACCGTGACGTGGTCGGCTTTGGTGGCAGCGAACAGCAGCTTGTCGATGACCGGCGAAAACAGCCGGCGAAATAAGGTGCGCTGCCCGTAATGGAAACTTTGCATCAGCTGGGTCAGCGCCAGGCGCATATCGTTAAACGCCTGCGGCCCGCTGTTGAGCGGCTGCAGGCAGTCCACCAGCACAATCTGCCGGTCGAAGCGCAGGAAGTGCTCTTTGTAGAACCCCTTCACTACCTTTTCGCAGTAGTACTTATAGCGTTCGCGCAGCATGCCGGCGTTGCTGTGTTTATCAGCTTGCGCCAGCTTGGCTTCGCCGACGGCGTCGACGTCTGGCCATGGGAAGAACTGTAGCGCCGGCGCGCCGGCCATTTCGCCGGGCAGGACAAAGCGCCCGGGCTGGATAAAGTGCAACCCTTCACGCTTACAGGCGTGCAGATAGTCCGTCCAGGCGGCGGCGATGTCGGCCAGACGGGCCTCGTCGGCAGGAGCCAGCGGATCCAGCCCCGCGCATAGCTGCCGCCAGCGGGCCGACCACTCTGCACGCTGTCCCTGCAGGAGTCCGGTCATCTGCCGCGACCAGCTCAGATAATCCTGCGCCAGCATCGGCAAATCGAGCAGCCACTCCCCCGGATAGTCGACAATCTCCAGATACAGCGTGGAGGTGTCTTTAAAGTGGCGCAGCAGGGAGTCATTGGAACGGTAGCGCAGCGCGAGACGGATCTCGCTCACGCCGCGCGTCGGGGTTGGCCACATGGGCGGCTGGCCGTACAGCTGGGCCAGCCCTTCATCGTAGGTGAATCGCGGAATGCCGAAGTCCCGCTGCGGCACGCGCTTGACCCCAAGCAGTCGCTCTTCTCGCGCGGCGCTCAGCAGCGGCAGGCGGGCGCCGGTGTGAATATTTAGCAGTTGGTTGACCAGCGCGGTGATAAACGCCGTTTTGCCGCTGCGGCTCAGGCCGGTCACCGCCAGGCGTAAATGCCGGTCAACCCCGCGGTTGACCAGCGCATTCAGTTCAGTTTTCAGTCGCTTCATCGCCAGTCCGTTATGCCCTGAAGGTGTGTCTCGTCATCATAAGCTATCCGCCGGGAATAAGCAGGACAACGTTAATCCTTTTGCGCCTTCCCCACGGCGGCGTTATTTCATCCCGCGCGTGACGCGGTTGGCCAGCCGGCTGAGCAGCGGCTCCAGCGCCACCGCCAGCAGCATTTTCAGCGGCCGCCGCGCGACCGATTTGACCGCCCAGCCGGCAACGCCCGCCGGGCCATAACGCAGCGCGGTCAGCAGCGCCAGCTTACCGACGATTTTCAGACCGGGCTTCACCTGCTGCCCGGCGCGTTGCCATTTGCTATTCATGCGTTGCCTCACTCGTTAACAACAGGGTTTACAGCTGACGAAAGCGGCTGCGCAGCGTAAAGGTGTCGGAGGTGACGTACCGTTCCATCTCACGCAGACGCTGTTCGCCGGAGGCCAGTTCGGCATCCACGGCGGCCAACAGATCGCCATTGCTCGGCGCTTTATGGCCGTACAGCTCACTGTCCGGCATCGGGTCCAGGGCGAAGGTCAGAATGATGTAGGCCACCAGGACGAAGAAAAAGAGGCCAAAAATCATCGCCAGCACGGTAATCAGGCGCACCAGCTTCACCGGGACGTCAAGATGCTGAGCAATGCCCGCGCAGACGCCCTTCACCATCCCGCGCTGCGGAATACGCCACAGTTTTTTATTCAGATCCAGTCCAGCCATTATTTGTCTCTCCAGTTCGGATGTTCGGCATCCAGGATCGCTTCCAGCGCCTGAATGCGCTCGCGCATCCGCTTCGCGTCATCGGTCAACTGCAGCAGCCGTTGCTGCTCATTTTGCGTCAGACTGCCGTTGGCGCCGCGATTGTTGTAGTGCAGCCATAGCCAGACCGGCAGAACAAACAGCACAAACAGCGTCAGCGGAATGGCGAGAAAAAGCATGCTCATGTGTACTCCTTACAGGGGGTGAGCCGCGGCGCAACGCCGCGCCGCGCAATCGTACTTACTGGTTGGACTGATTCATTTTGGCTTTCAACGCCGCCAGCTGCTCGCTGATTTCATCGTCCGCTTTCAGTTCGGCAAACTGCTGATCCAGCGTCTGCTGCTTGCCAAAGCGGTGGCTCTCCGCTTCCGCTTCCATCTGATCGATGCGACGCTCAAAGGATTCAAAGCGCGCCATCGCCTCATCCAGTTTACCGCTGTCCAGCTGGCGACGCACATCGCGCGACGAACTCGCCGCCTGATGACGCAGCGCCAGCGCCTGCTGACGAGCGCGGGTTTCGCTGAGTTTGTTCTCCAGCTCGCCAATCTCTTTCTTCATCCGCGCCAGCGTTTCATCCACCAGCTGCACTTCGTGGTCCAGCTGAGCAATAAGGTCGGTCAGCTTCTGTTTTTCGATCAGCGCCGCCCGGGCCAGATCCTCTTTCTCTTTGCGCAGGGCCAGCTCGGCCTTTTCCTGCCATTCCGCCTGCTGGGCGACCGCCTGCTCAATACGACGGGTCAGCTGTTTCTTTTCGGCCAACGCGCGGGCCGACGTGGAACGTACCTCAACCAGCGTGTCTTCCATCTCCTGGATCATCAGACGCACCAGCTTTTGCGGGTCCTCAGCTTTCTCCAGCAGGGAGTTGATGTTGGCGTTCACGATGTCGGCAAAACGAGAAAAAATACCCATAATTTCAGTCCTCATAGTTCTGGTTGCAGGCATTCACCTGTGGGTTAGCTAATACAAATGGCGTGCCAACTTTTTATCTTATTGATTTTAAACAGAGTGGTTGCGAATTGCGCAGGGCATTGCTACATTCACCTGGTTAATCCCACTATTTAATGGCGAAATTCATCATGGCGCAGTACAAGGATAATCTGCTGGGCGAGGCCAACAGCTTTCTCGAGGTGCTGGAACAGGTTTCCCGACTGGCTCCGCTGGATAAGCCGGTGCTGGTCATCGGCGAGCGCGGTACCGGGAAAGAGCTTATCGCCAACCGTCTGCACTACCTCTCCGCCCGCTGGCAGGGGCCGTTTATCTCGCTGAACTGCGCGGCGCTGAACGACAATCTGCTCGATTCGGAACTATTCGGCCACGAAGCCGGGGCCTTCACCGGCGCCAGCAAGCGCCATCCCGGGCGCTTCGAGCGCGCCGACGGCGGGACGCTGTTTCTCGATGAGCTGGCGACAGCCCCAATGCTGGTGCAGGAGAAGCTGTTAAGAGTGATTGAATATGGCGAGCTGGAGCGCGTGGGCGGCAGCCAGCCGCTGCAGGTTAACGTCCGGCTGGTGTGCGCCACCAACGCTGACCTGCCGCGCATGGTGGAGGAAGGCCACTTTCGCGCCGACCTGCTCGACCGTCTGGCCTTCGACGTGGTGCAGCTCCCGCCGCTGCGCGAACGGCAGAGCGATATCATGCTGCTCGCCAACCAGTTTGCCATTCAGATGTGCCGTGAGCTCGGCCTGCCGCTGTTTCCCGGCTTCAGCGAACGTGCCACCGCCACGCTGCTCGGCTACCGCTGGCCGGGGAATATTCGTGAACTGAAGAACGTCGTCGAGCGCTCGGTCTATCGCCACGGAGACAGCGAGCACGAGCTGGACGCCATTATCCTCAACCCTTTCCGTCAGACCGCCGCCTCCGAGCCGGAGACCGTGTCCGGGGACGAGCTGCCCGCCCTGCCGCTGGATCTGCGCGATTTTCAGCTACAGCAGGAAAAACGCCTGCTGCAGCGGAGTCTGCAGCAGGCGAAGTATCATCAGAAGCAGGCGGCGGAGCTGCTGGGGTTAACCTATCACCAGCTCCGCGCGCTGCTGAAAAAGCATCAGCTGTGAGAAGTGCGCGGCAGCAGCAGCGCGCTTACCGCCATCGCCCCCAGGCATAAGGCGGCGTTGAACCACAGGGCATACTGGGCGGCATGGGCCATGCCCAGCGGCAAAAACAGCGCGAAAAGTGACGCCGTCACGGCAATGCCCATCGCCCCGCCCAGCGAGCTGCCCATCTTGTAGATCCCCGAGGCGACGCCAATTTTGTTCTCCGGCGCGTTGGCCACCGCCGTATCCGTTGACGGCGTGGCGTAGCAGCCCAGGCCGAGGCCGAACAGCACGTTGCTGGCGAATACCACGCCGATATACAGCGCCTTATCGAGGAAGGTGCAGGATATCAGGCCGATGGCGATGGCGGTCAGCACCGGGCCGGCCATCATCGGCAGCCGGGCGCCATAGCGCTGCAGCAGCTTCTCGCCGACCCGGATCATCGCCAGGACGGTGACCAGATAGCCGAGGGTCATCATTCCGCTCTCCAGCGGCGTCAGGTGGTGCCCTTGCTGTAGCCAGATGCTGGCGATCATCATGGTGCCAATCGCCCCGTTGAGCAGAAAGTTCGATAGCACCGCCGCACCGTAGGCCCGGTTGCGAAACAGCGCAAAATCGATCAGCGCTGCCTCGCCTTTGCGCAGCCCGCTGCGAATAAACACCGCGCCAGCGATCAGCGCCCCCGCCAGCATGGTCAACGACAGCGGACTGGCCCAACCCCAGCCGTGGCCTTTGCTGATAAACAGGTTCACCAGCACCAGCCCGACGATCAGGCTCAGCAGGCCGCCAACGTCCAGCTTATGCTGGCTGGCGCTGGCGCTCCGGCTCTCCGGCGTGCCGCGCAGCAAAAACAACGCCAGCAGAGCGACGGCAATGGAGAAGACGAAGATCCAGCGCCAGCCCAGACCGGTGGCGATAGCTCCGCCAACGAAAGAGCACAGGCCGCTGCCGCCCCACGAGCCGATGACCCAGAAGCTGACCGCCCGCTGCCGCGCACGCCCCTCATACCAGGTCTTAATCAGCGCCAGCGTCGCCGGCATAATGCACGCCGCCGACAGCCCCTGCAGCACCCGGCCGGCGAGGAACAGCCCCGGCCCCTGGGCCAGTACCAGCATGGCGCTGCCGATGATGCTCAGCCCCAGTCCGAGGGTGGTCATCCGCATGCGGCCAAACTTGTCCGCCAGACCGCCGCTGGCCACCACGAAACAGCCGCTGAACAGCGCGCTGAGGCTGACGGCCAGAGTTAGGGTCTCAAGGGAAATATCAAGACTGCTTTTCATCGCCGGCACGACGTTAATCACCGACTGGGCAAACAGCCAGAAGGTTAAAACGCTCAGCACAATCCCTACCAGCAGACGATCGCTGCCGACAAAGGGGGTGTCGCTTACGGTGACAGTGCTCATTGCATGGCCCTCCCGTTTCCGGTGATTAACGCAGATAGTGTTCCGTCAGGCCGCACCACAGCGCCGCTCCGGTCAGCAACAGCGCGTCGTTGAAGTCATAGCCCGGGTTATGCACCATGCAGCGATCCGGCTCGTCGCCAGCGCCGATAGTGAAATAACTGCCGTGGGGGTGCTGCTCCAGCATGAAAGCGAAATCTTCACTGCCCATAAACGGCTTCACCTCGCCCACCTGCTCTGCGCCAAACAGCGCTGTCGCCACCTCCCGCACCATAGCGTTTGCCGCCGGATCGTTACGCAATACCGGGCTGCCGTTGACGTGGGTCAGCGTGGCCGTGGCGTTGAAGCTCTCCGCCTGGGCCACGGCAATGTCATGGATCCGCTGCAGCACGGTCTCGCGTACCTGCTCATTGAGGGTGCGCACCGTGAGCTTCATCAGCACGTGATCGTTAATGATATTGGGCGCATGTCCGGCCTGGATGCTGCCGACGGTCACCACCGCTGGCTCAAACGGGGTGATATTGCGCGAGACGATGGACTGCAGCGCGAGGGTAATATGGCAGGCCACCAGCGTGGCATCCACCGTATGCTCCGGCACCGCGCCGTGGCCGCCAACGCCCTTCACTTCAATATGCAGCGTATCGGAGGAGGCCATCATCGCCCCGTCGCGCAGGCCGATTTTACCCAGCGGCTGACCCGGCATATTGTGCAGGCCGAAGATGGCGTCGCAGGGGAACTGGTCAAACAGACCGTCCTCGACCATTACCCGCCCACCGTACAGCAACTCTTCCGCGGGCTGGAAAATCAGCTGCAGCGTCCCGTTAAACTGGCGTGTGCGCGCCAGATATTCAGCCGCGTAGAGCAGCGTGGTGGTGTGTCCGTCATGGCCGCAGCCGTGAAAGCGCCCTTCGACCTGGCTTGCCCACGGCTTCCCGCTCCGCTCCTGCATCGGCAGCGCATCCATATCGGCCCGCAGGCCGAGGCGTTTTTTTCCGTGGCCGACGCGCAGCGTGCCCACCACTCCGGTGCCCGCCAGGCCGCGGTGAACCTCGTATCCCCACTCGCCAAGCAGTCGGGCGACCTCGCTGCTGGTCTGATGCTCTTCAAAGCCGATCTCCGGCTGCTGGTGGAACCGGCGACGTAAGGCAATAAATTGCGCCTCGTTGACCTGCAAGGCTTCAAGCAACGGATGTGTCATTTTTTTTATTCCTGTGTTGTGTTTGCACGACACTTTCGAGTTTATGCGGGTGAAACAGCTTTCAGGCGCGGTTTTTTGTTTTATATTGACGAGAAATCAATGAGTGTTTTTCATACATATCGGTTATGACAAAAAACAACCGGTTTCTTTTTGTCGACAGAGGAGAGCCATGTGGAGCAGCATTCAGGCGACTTTAGCGTCACCGTGCGCGATGTGCGTCAGCTGAGCCAGCCGGAAAGCGATCTGCTGACGCTGCTGTGGGTGCTGGAGGGGAGCATAAATCTAACGGAGGCGGAAGGTGCGCCGCAGCAGCTTGCCGTCGACGAGCTGGCGATCGTTAACCGCAACCGTCGCTGGAGCCTGCGCAGCGCCGGGGGCAACGCGGTGATGATCCTGACCCTCGCCGCCAGCTGGCTGGCCCGCCTCGACACCACTTTTTTTGCCGTCGACTACCAGATATCGCCGCGCACCCGGGATGCCGATGACGGCCTGCGCCGCCTGATGCGCCAGCTGCTGGTGAGCGGCCTGGTCAATCATCCCGGCCATTACCGGCTGGAGGCCAACCGCTGGTTGAGCGAGATAGCGCTGCTGCTGGCCACGCGCTTCAGCCAGCCCATCGCTTCCACGCCACGGCGCGATTCTGAAAAATGGAGCCGGAGAATAGCCAGCGTGGTGGCGCGGATCGACGCCAACTTTCAGCGCCGTCTCTCTTTACAGGAGGTGGCGGCCGCAGAGTTTGTCTCCGAGGCCTGGCTGTCACGCCTGTTTCACAAGGAGGTTGGCGTCAGTTTTGTTCAGTACCTCACCGCGCTGCGCCTGCGCCACGCCGCCGACCAGCTGTTAACCACCCGCAAACCCGTTCAGCAAATTGCCCGCGAACAGGGGTTCGCCAGCACGCGAATGATGAGCGATCTGTTTAAGCGCCACCATGGCGTGACGCCGCGCCAGTATCGCGAGCAGTCCCCCCGGGAGCCTGGCCGACCGCGCCCCCCGCAGGGCGATCGCTGGCAGCCGGTGGCCGTGGACCGGCTCTACGCCCGCCTTAATGAGCCCGAACCACCCGACAGGGAGAGCCAGGCGCTGCTGATCAATCCGCCGCAAACCCGGGAGATCAACCTGCACCAGCGACCGGCGCGCGCCGCAGTGCTGCGCCATACCCGGATGGTGGTGACCGTGCGCGAGCTGGACGATCTGCTGCGGGAGGACGTGCGCCGCGAGCTGGAGCAGTTGCACCGCGTCCTGCCTGTGTATGCCATCGATATCAACGACGCCTTTCTCAGCAGCCGCCTGTTCGGCACCGGCTGGGACGATCCGCAGATGGCTGGCTACGCCTGCTGGTACAACCTGCAGCAGATCTTCAGCTGGCTGGCGGTGATGGGCTGGCAGGTGATCCTGCATACCGGGGTCACCACCCGCAGCGACCTGCTGCAGCGCTTCCTGCAACTCGCTGCCAACCATTTTCCGCCGGCGACGCTCAGCAGCTGGCGCTTTGTCTGGCACTGGTCGCCGCAGGCGAGCGAAGCGGCCCGCCAGGCCGCCTGGCGGCAGCAGCGCGAGGTTCTTCACCGTCTTCTGCCCCAGCCGCAGCTGGGGATCTGGCACCGCTTTGCCGCCAGCGCGCCCGGGGACGATCCCCTGTTCCACTCGCCGCTGCTGGCTGAAGCCGATTTTCTCGCCTGCCAGGCGGATGCCAACGAACAGCTCGATCTGGCCCAGGCGGACAGCAGCAGTCTGGCCTCCAGCGAGCACTATCCGGCGCATAAGCTGCGGCAGATCCACAGCGCCCTGCGTCAACGGCAGCTCAACCTGCCGCTATGGCTGCTCTCGTGGAATACGCTGACCGGCGATACGCGGGACACTAACGGGCGCTTTTTTCGCGGCGCGCTGTTGATGGATAATCTGCTGGGGGTCGCTGACCAGGTCTGGCTGGCGGGCTTCTGGTTAAATTCCGGCCTTCAGGGTGAAGCCCGCGCCAACGGCAAGCTGGATACCTCCAGCCTGGCGCTGCACTATCTGCACGGGCTGCCGCGCCCGGTTTACTGGGTGCTGTGGCTCTGGCGACGGCTGCGCGGCGAGATCCTGTTCCACGACAAAAACCTGCTGCTGCTCCATCATCAGGGGCACTACCAGCTACTGCTGCGCAATACGGTGGTCTACAACCCCTGGCTCTCCAGCGAAGCGGCTTTTATTCAACGCTTCAGCCAGCCGTACAGTGTGCGACTGCAGGGGCTCAAGGGCCGCTGGCGCGTCAAACAGCACCTGTTCGATCAGCACCACGGCGCGCTGTTCCCGCTGGTGGACGCCTTTCGCAGCCGCAGCGGCCCCGACGCCGAAGATTATCAGTGGCTGATGCATCAGGCTCGTCCGGCGCTCAGCGTGGAGGAGGCCCGGCTCGATGGCCACTGGCTGCGGGTCGACTCGCTGGAGAGCAACGCCCTGGCGCTGTACGAATTTACCCCTCAGCTCTCCTCCGGCGAGGATCCTGACGCCTGAAGCAAACCGTGAATTTTGCGCTGGCTCTCTGTCGTCGCCGGGTTGAAAACCAGCAGCGACAGATCGGGACGGCCTTCCACGGCAAAAGAGGTGAACTCCAGATCGAGCGGGCCCATCTGCGGGTGGTTAATGCGCTTATAGCCTTCACCGTGGCCAGCGACGTCATGGCTTTGCCAGAAACGGGCGAACTCGACGCTCTGCTGGCTGAGCTCCGCGATCAACTGGTCAGTTTCTTTCGTGGCGCCCATCCGCGTGACGTCGGCGCGGAAGGCGTTAACGATAAGCTGCCCCACCGTCTGCCAGTCCTCCAGGGTGCAGCGGGCCTCAGGCCGGGTAAACAGGCGGCGCAGCACGTTGCGCTCCGCCAGCGGCAGCTGGCCGTAGTCGGTCAGCACCCTGGCCGCCGCCGTGTTCCAGGCGATCACGTCCCAGCTGGCGGTACGGATAATCGCCGGAATGGTGAAGGCGTCCAGCACCCGCTGCAGCCGCGGCGTCATATCATCCGTGACCGTCAAACGGGTCTGCGGCGGATGGCCGAAGGCGAGAATAAACAGATGTTCGCGCTCCGGGGTGGTCAGCCGCAGACCGCGGGCGATCCGCTCCAGCACCTCGCGGGAAGGCGCCCCGCCGCGGCCCTGTTCAAGCCAGGTATACCAGGTCGGGCTGATGCTGGCCAGCTGGGCGACCTCTTCACGACGCAGGCCCGGCGTGCGCCGGCGTCCCGCCGGGAAGCCAAACGTCGCCGGGTCGAGACGCTGACGCCTGGCGCGGAGAAAATCACCTAAAGCATGATTGTCAGAAGTGTTCATCATCTGCCTGTGAGTCTGCCTGTTAGAATTTATACCCCGATAATGTCTCTACTTTTATAGTATGACATCGTGGGTAGGATACGCCTGAAAACCCGTTCAGGAGGTTCATGATGCGTATATTTCTTACCGGCGCGAGCGGATTTATCGGCTCGCGTATTCTTCCGGCGCTGCAGGCGTCGGGTCATCAGGTTATCGGCCTCGCGCGCAGCGACGCTACGGCGCAGGCCCTGGAAGCGGCAGGCGTCGAGGTGCATCGCGGCACGCTGGATGCCCCCGATTCGCTGCTGGCGGGCGTCGAGCGCGCCGACGCGGTGATCCATACCGCTTTCGACCACGACTTCAGCCGCTTTGCCGCCAACTGCGAGAAAGACCGCCAGGCGATCCTGACCATGGGCCAGGCGCTGCGCGGCAGCGAGCGGCCGCTGGTCATCACCTCCGGCACGCTGATGGGCGACGACGGGAGCGGCGCCCCGGCCCGCGAGTCGTGCTTTAACGCAGCGCACCCCAGCCCGCGCACCGCTTCAGAGCTCGCCGGCCAGCAGCTGCTGGAGGCGGGAGTGGACGTCCGGGTGGTTCGCCTGCCGCAGGTGCATGACACCGTGCGCCAGGGGCTGCTGACCTGCTATATCGAGCGCGCGGTCGCCAGCGGCGCGGTGGCCTTGCGCGGCGAGGGGAACAACCGCTGGTCCGCCGCCCATGTCGATGACGTCGCGCGCCTGTACGTCAGCGCCCTGCTGCAGGGCGCTGCGGGCGAACGCTACCATGCGGTGGCTGAAGAGGGGATCGCGTTACGGGAGATTGCCGCAGTCATCGCCCGGGGTTTAAA
The DNA here is from genome assembly GCF_040062415.1 of Klebsiella sp. GG_Kp173. Lineage (NCBI taxonomy): Bacteria > Pseudomonadati > Pseudomonadota > Gammaproteobacteria > Enterobacterales > Enterobacteriaceae > Klebsiella > Klebsiella sp. GG_Kp173. Next base: position 126,233 of record NZ_JBEAFZ010000003.1, on the reverse strand, counting down.
TCTGCCGCTGACCCAGTTGGATGAGACGCAGGCCGACGCCTGGTTCGGCTGGTTTGCCCCCTTTACCGCCCTTGAGCTGCGCGCCAGCTCGGCATGGACCCGCGAGCGATTGCAGTGGCAGCCGGTCGGCCCCGGGCTGCTGGAGGACTTACGGAATATGGATTACCAAAAAGTGACGTTGTCACAATAAGCGAAGACGTTCCGCTCCTTTATTACACCCGACGGGTAGGGTTAGCCGCCCGTCGGACCATCTGCTTTCTCCCCGCTATACTGAATTTATCCTCGGCGTTAGCGTCGCTTCCACCGTCCGGTCAACCGCGGCCAAACAGAGCTGACTGGCGATATCGGCGATAAAAAGTTACCATGTTTCATTATACAGACTCGGTTCCGCGACTATTTTAATCAATTGACTGAATACTATACGCCCCCGGTAACCGCATTATCCCTCAGGCTTGTTGAAGGCGGTGGTGAATGTCTATGAATCTTAATAAGATAGAGTTCAACTCTATAATCAAACAGAAAATATGCGCCTGAAATTGTCATCTCTCCTGGCAGCGGTTTCCCTGCTGTGTGGGCAGGCTTTTGCCGCCCCTGCGCTCCCCGACCGCGCCGATATTCGCGACAGCGGTTTCGTCTATTGCGTCAGCGGCCAGGTGAATACCTTTAATCCGCAGAAAGTGAGCAGCGGACTGATCGTCGATACGCTGGCTGCGCAGATCTACGATCGCCTGCTTGACGTCGACCCTTATACCTATCGGCTGGTCCCCGAGCTGGCGGAGAGCTGGGAAGTCCTTGATAACGGCGCCACCTACCGTTTTCACCTGCGCCGCCACGTCCCGTTTCAACGCACGGCATGGTTCTCCCCGACGCGGGATTTCAACGCCGATGACGTGATCTTTACCTTTGGCCGCATCTTTAACCGCGATCATCCTTGGCACAACGTCAACGGCAGCAGCTTCCCCTACTTCGACAGCCTGCAGTTTGCCGACAGCGTGGAAAGCGTCCGCAAGCTCGATAATCAGACCGTGGAATTTCGCCTCAAGCGGCCGGACGCCTCATTCCTCTGGCATCTTGCCACCCACTATGCGTCGATTACCTCCGCCGAATATGCCGCCCGCTTAACGCAGGACGATCGTCAGGAACAGCTCGATCGCCAGCCGGTGGGCACCGGCCCGTTCCAGTTGTCAGAGTACCGCTCCGGACAGTATGTTCGCCTTCAGCGCCACCCCGGGTACTGGCGTGGCAAACCGTTGATGCCGCAGGTGGTGGTCGACCTCGGCTCCGGCGGTACCGGCCGCCTGTCAAAACTGCTGACCGGCGAATGCGACGTGCTGGCCTGGCCGGCCGCCAGCCAGTTGACGATCCTGCGTGACGACCCGCGCCTGCGCCTGACGCTGCGTCCGGGGATGAACATTGCCTGGCTGGCCTTCAACACCGCCAAGCCGCCGCTGGACAACCCGGAGGTACGCCACGCGCTGGCGCTGGCCATCAACAACCAGCGCCTGATGCAATCCATCTACTACGGCACCGCGGAGACGGCGGCGTCGATGCTGCCGCGCGCCTCCTGGGCCTACGATAACGACGCTAAGATTACCGAATATAATCCCCAGGAGGCTCGTGCTCGTCTGAAGGCGCTGGGGCTGGAAAATCTCACCCTCAAGCTGTGGGTTCCCACCAGCTCGCAGGCGTGGAACCCCAGCCCGTTGAAAACAGCCGAGCTGATCCAGGCAGATATGGCGCAGATTGGCGTCAAAGTAATCATCATGCCGGTGGAGGGGCGCTTCCAGGAGGCGCGGCTGATGGACATGAACCATGACCTGACGCTCTCCGGCTGGGCGACGGACAGTAACGATCCGGACAGCTTCTTCCGGCCGCTGCTGAGCTGCGCGGCGATCGCCTCGCAAACCAACTTTGCCCACTGGTGTAACCGGGAATTTGATGACGTGCTGCAAAAAGCGCTGCTCTCGCAACAGCTCTCCTCGCGGATGGACGCTTACAAAGAGGCCCAGCGCATCCTCGCCCGTGAACTGCCGGTCCTGCCGCTGGCCTCGTCGCTGCGGTTGCAGGCCTATCGCTATGATATGAAAGGCCTGGTGCTTAGCCCCTTCGGTAACGCTTCCTTCGCTGGCGTATCGCGGGAGAAAACCGAAGAGGTGAAAAAACCATGATTATTTTTACCCTGCGCCGTCTGCTGCTGCTGTTGGTCACCCTCTTTTTTCTGACCTTTGTCGGCTTCAGCCTGAGCTACTTCACCCCCCATGCCCCGCTGCAGGGCGCGACCCTGTGGAATGCGTGGCTGTTCTGGTTTGAAGGGGTACTACACTGGGATTTTGGCGTCTCCAGCATCAACGGCCAGCTGATTTCCGAGCAGTTGCGCGAGGTGTTCCCGGCGACCATGGAGCTGTGCATCCTCGCCTTCGGCTTTGCCCTGCTGATTGGCATTCCGGTGGGGATGATTGCCGGCGTGATGCGCAACAAATGGCCCGATACCCTGATCAGCGCCGTTGCGCTGGTCGGTTTTTCGATCCCGGTCTTCTGGCTCGCGCTGCTCCTGACCCTCTTCTTCTCCCTGACCCTCGGCTGGCTTCCGGTCTCCGGCCGCTTCGACCTGCTGTATGAGGTGAAAAACGTCACCGGTTTCGCGCTGATCGACGCCTGGCTTTCGGACTCACCGTGGCGCCATGAGATGATCGTCAGCGCCGCCCGGCATATGGTACTGCCGGTGCTGACCCTGGCGGTAGCCCCCACTACCGAAGTGATCCGCCTGATGCGCATTAGCACCAGCGAGGTCTATGACACCAACTACGTCAAGGCGGCCGCCACCCGCGGCGTGTCGCGACGCAAAATTCTACTGCGCCACGTGCTGCACAACGCCCTGCCGCCGGTGATCCCGCGCCTCGGCCTGCAGTTTTCCACCATGCTCACCCTGGCGATGATCACCGAGATGGTGTTCAGCTGGCCCGGACTGGGCCGCTGGCTGATCAACGCCATTCGTCAGCAGGACTACGCGGCGATCTCCGCCGGAGTAATGGTGATTGGCGCGCTGGTGATTATTGTCAACGTGATTTCCGATATTCTCGGTGCCATGGCTAACCCACTGAAACATAAGGAATGGTATGCCCTACGATAGCGTTTATCTGGAAAAGCGTCCGCCCGGCGCGCTGCGCACCGTATGGCGTAAATTCTATGGCGACACCACGGCGATGATCGGCCTGTACGGCTGCGCGGGGCTGCTGCTGCTCTGCGTCTTCGGCGGCTGGTTCGCCCCCTACGGCATCGACCAGCAGTTCCTCGGCTACCAGCTGCTGCCGCCATCGTGGTCGCGCTATGGCGAAGTCTCTTTCTTCCTCGGGACCGATGACCTGGGGCGCGATGTGCTCAGCCGGCTGCTGAGCGGCGCGGCGCCGACCGTCGGCGGCGCTTTTGTCGTCACCCTTGGCGCCACGCTGTTTGGCCTGGTGCTGGGCGTCATTGCCGGGTCGACCCACGGCCTGCGCTCGGCGGTGATGAACCATATCCTCGATACCCTGCTCTCCATCCCCTCGCTACTGCTGGCCATCATCGTCGTCGCCTTTGCCGGGCCGCACCTCAGCCATGCGATGTTTGCCGTCTGGCTGGCGCTGCTGCCGCGGATGGTGCGTTCCGTCTACAGCATGGTCCACGATGAGCTGGAGAAAGAGTACATCATCGCCGCCCGCCTCGACGGGGCGTCGACGCTGAATATTCTGTTGTTCGCCATTCTGCCCAATATCGCCTCCGGCCTGGTGACCGAGATCACCCGCGCCCTGTCGATGGCTATTCTGGATATCGCCGCGCTGGGCTTTCTTGACCTCGGCGCTCAGCTGCCTTCGCCGGAATGGGGAGCGATGCTGGGCGATGCGCTGGAGCTTATCTATGTTGCGCCGTGGACCGTGATGCTGCCCGGGGCCGCGATTATGCTCAGCGTACTGCTGGTCAACCTGCTGGGCGACGGTATTCGCCGGGCGATCATTGCCGGGGTAGAATAATGCCGTTACTCGATATTCGTCACTTAACCATCGAATTTAAAACCAACGAAGGCTGGGTGAAAGCCGTCGATCGCGTCAGCCTGACCCTGACCGAAGGCGAAATCCGTGGCCTGGTCGGGGAATCCGGCTCCGGGAAGAGCCTGATCGCCAAAGCTATCTGCGGCGTGACAAAGGACAACTGGCGGGTCACGGCCGACCGCATGCGCTTCGACGACATCGACCTGCTGCGGCTGTCGAACCGCGAGCGCCGAAAACTGATCGGCCACAACGTGTCGATGATATTCCAGGAGCCGCAGTCGTGCCTCGATCCCTCTGAGCGTATCGGCCAGCAGCTGATCCAGAGTATCCCCGGCTGGACCTACAAAGGGCGCTGGTGGCAGCGGCTGGGCTGGCGCAAGCGTCGGGCCATCGAGTTGTTGCACCGCGTCGGGATTAAAGATCACAAAGACGCCATGCGCAGCTTCCCCTATCAGCTGACCGAAGGCGAATGCCAGAAGGTGATGATTGCCATCGCCCTGGCCAACCAGCCGCGCCTGCTGATCGCCGATGAACCGACCAACGCCATGGAGCCAACGACTCAGGCGCAGATTATCCGCCTGCTGACGCGGCTCAACCAGAACAACAACACCACCATTTTGCTGATCAGCCACGACCTGCAGATGCTCAGCAAATGGGCGGATAAAATCAACGTCATGTACTGCGGGCAGACGGTGGAGAGCGGGCCCAGTGAAGAGCTGATCACCCTGCCGCATCACCCCTACACCCAGGCGTTAATCCGCGCGATCCCGGATTTTGGCAGCGCCATGCCGCATAAAAGCCGCCTCAACACCCTGCCGGGGGCGATCCCGCTGCTGGAGCAACTGCCCATCGGCTGTCGGCTGGGGCCCCGCTGCCCGTACGCCCAGCGCGAGTGTATTGAAACGCCGCGTCTTACCGGGGTGCGCAATCACCTGTACGCCTGTCATTTCCCGCTGAACATGGAGAAAGAGTGAAATGGTCGAAACATTGCTGGAAGTGCGCCAACTCAGTAAGACCTTTCGCTACCGCACCGGCTGGTTTCACCGCCAGACGGTGGAGGCGGTTAAGCCGCTGAGTTTTACCCTGCGCGAACGGCAGACGCTGGCGATTATCGGCGAGAATGGCTCCGGAAAATCCACCCTCGCGAAGATGCTGGCGGGCATGGTGGAGCCCACCAGCGGCGAGGTACTGATCGACGACCATCCGTTGACCTTCGGGGATTACTCCTACCGCAGCCAGAAAATTCGCATGATCTTTCAGGATCCGTCGACCTCGCTAAACCCGCGCCAGCGCATCTCGCAGATCCTCGATTTTCCGCTGCGGCTGAATACCGATCTCGACGCCGAAGCGCGACAGAAGCAGATCATCGACACCCTGCGCATGGTCGGCCTGCTGCCGGACCACGTCAGCTACTATCCCCATATGCTGGCCCCGGGTCAGAAGCAGCGTCTTGGCCTCGCCCGGGCGCTGATCCTGCGCCCGAAGGTCATCGTCTGCGATGAGGCGCTGGCCTCGCTGGATATGTCGATGCGCTCCCAGCTCATCAACCTGATGCTGGAGCTGCAGGAGAAACAGGGCATCTCCTACATCTATGTCACCCAGCACCTGGGCATGATGAAGCACATCAGCGATCAGGTGCTGGTGATGCATAACGGGGAAGTGGTTGAGCGCGGCAGCACCGCCGATGTGCTGGCCTCACCGCTGCACGACCTGACCCGACGTCTGATTGCCGGCCACTTCGGTGAGGCTCTCACCGCCGACGCCTGGCGCAAAGACGGCAAATAGCGTCGTCTCATTCACCTCGCCCGCTGACCTCACGCCGGCGCGTGGCCAGCGGTTCGCTTAAGGATGACCACCGCGCTGGCAATGTCCGGCGCCAGCCAACGATCGGCCTCCCAGCCAGGCACGCTTTCGCGCAGCAGGTCTCGCGCCCGGCGCGTGCCCGCGGCCAGCTTCTGCGGCTCGTGAAAATCGAGCCCCTGGGCAGCGAGTAAATATTCGATGCCGAGGATCTGATAGAGGTTGCCCAGCAGGCGCTGTAGTTTCAGCGCAGCGCTGGTGCCCAGGCTTAAATGATCCTCCTGCAACGCCGAGGTAACAAAATTATCCAGCACCGCCGGCTGCGCCAGCTGCTTGTTTTCCGCGCACAACGACGCGGCGACGTACTGGGCAATCATCATCCCTGAATTCACGCCCGGTCGGGCGACCAGGAACGCCGGCAGCCCGCTCACCAGAGGGTTCACCAGCCGATCAAGGCGTCGCTCAGCGATGGCCCCGAGCTCTGCCATGGCAATGGCCAGCAAATCGCAGGCCATTGCCACTGATTCGCCGTGCGGATGCGCCTGGGAGACCACCCGCCACTGCTCAACGGTCCCCAGGATCAGCGGATTATCGGTACAGGCGTTGAGTTCGATATTTATCTGCGTCTGCGCGTGGCTAAACTGATCGCGGCAGGCGCCATGCACCTGAGGCATCGAGCGAAGGCTTAGCGCATCCTGGGTGCGAAGTCCTTGACTTTCGGCCAGCAGAGGGCTGTCCGCCAGCAGCTCACGCAGCCGCTGGCCGCTGGTCTGGATACCGGGGCTGGCTTTCAGCGCCAGGATCTCGGCATCGAATGCCACAAGCTGGCCGCGCAGCGCTTCAAAACTCATCGCGCCGGTTACATCGGCCCAGTCCATTAAGCGCTCGGCGTCGTCTAACGCCAGACAGGCCAGACCGGTCATGCACGGCGTACCGTTGACCAGACTCAGCCCCTCTTTCGCTCCCGGCGCGATGGGCTGCAGATTCAGCTGCGACAGGACCTCTGCCGCAGGCCACGTTCGCCCCTGCCACAGCACATCGCCAACCCCCATCAGGGCCAGGCCAATATGCGCCATATGCGTTAAATAGCCAACTGACCCCTGGGAGGGCACCTGAGGGGTGACGCCATGCTGCAAAAACGCCAACAGTTGCTGCACTATCCCGGCGGAGATCCCGGATTTACCGTGGCTGAAATTGGCCACCGCGGCGCACATAATTGCCCGGGTTGGGGCGACCTCCAGCAACGGTCCCACCCCGCAGGCATGGCTGAGCAACGTATTGCGCGACAGCTGGTGCAGCTGCGCTTCCGGCAGCGTAATATTGCACAGCGCCCCCAGCCCGGTATTGATCCCATAGGCTACCTGGCCGGCTTTAACGATATGCTGGACGATCGCCCGTCCTTGCGCGATACGCGCCCAGGCGCTGTCGCTGAGGCTCAAGGTCGCCTCGCCCCGGGCGACGCAAGCCACCTCCTGCCAGCGTATCGGCGCATCGCCCCACTGGATCATTTTCATACGACCTGTCCTGGCTGTTGATGGCTGGAGATAAATTGCTTAAAGCGCGCGGATCCCTTGCTGCCAAACAGCGCCTCAGGCGCGCCGTCGCAGTCAATCGTCCCCTGGTGCATAAAGACCACCCGGTTGGAGACATGGCGGGCGAATCCCAGCTCGTGGGTGACCACCAGCATCGTCCGTCCCTCCTCCGCCAGGCTGCGCATCACCTTTAGCACCTCGCCGACCAGTTCAGGATCCAGCGCTGAGGTGGGTTCATCAAAGAGCATGACGTCCGGCTCCATCGCCAGCGCGCGGGCTATCGCCACGCGCTGCTGCTGGCCGCCGGAGAGCTGCGCCGGATAAAAATCCTTTCGGTTCAACATCCCCACCCGCTCCAGCAGCTGCTCGGCCTGTTCAATGCAGGTCCGTTTATCGCGTTTGAGCACATAATGCGGCCCCTCAATGACATTCTGCAGGACCGTCATATGCGACCACAGGTTAAAACTTTGGAAGACCATCCCCAGCCGCGAGCGCAGGCGCTCTATCTGCCGGGGATTCGCCGCCAGCCGATGCCCGCGAGCGTGGTGTTTCATTTCAATCGTCTCCCCGCCGACGCTGACCACTCCGGCATCGGGCGTTTCCAGCAGGTTAATGCAGCGCAGCAGCGTACTTTTACCGGAGCCGCTGGCGCCAAGGATCGAAATAACATCGCCCTGCTGCGCCTGGATGGTGATCCCCTTCAGAACATCCAGGGAGCCAAAGGACTTATGAATATCGCTGACCGATAAGGTCACCGGACGTGAATCGAGCATCTTACTCTCCTTTGGTTATCGGCTTGAGCGACACGGTCGCCGGATTTGGCCGGGTATGCGGGGTTAAACGCCGTTCAAGCAGGGCGTACAACTGCACAATGATGAAATTGAGCAGCAGGTAGATGGCCGCCGCGCAGAGAAATACCTCCATCGTCCGGTAGGTACGCTGAATAATCTGTTGGGCCACCCCCGTGACGTCCCAGACGGTCACCAGGCTTGCCAGCGCCGTCGACTTGACCAACAAAATGGCCTCCGTGGAGTAGGCTGGCAGCGCATAGCGCAGCATCACCGGGGCAATGATCCGCCGCAGCAGCAGCCAGCGCGACATACCGCAAGCCTGGCCGGCTTCAATCTGACCCGGCGGTATCGCCAGCAACCCGCCGCGCAGAATTTCCGCGGTATAGGCCGCCGTACAGAGCGCCAGCGCCAGAACGGCGCAGATGAAGGGTTCGCGCAGCAGCGGCCACAGGAAACTGTGGCGGATCACCCCAAACTGACCCAGCCCGTAATAAATGAGAAACAACTGGATCAGCAATGGCGAGCCGCGAAAGATCAGGATATAGCCTTTGGCGAAGCCGCTTGCCAGCGGCCAGCGGCTCATTCGCAGCGCCAGAACGCCAAGGGCCAGCACGCCGCCAAGCATAAAAGAGCAGATAAAGAGCCCCAGCGTCACCGGCAGCGCCGCGCCGAGCTTCAACAACGTCTCACCGAGGAAGGCAAAATCGATAATCATACGGGCTCCTTACGCCTGCGCGGCGCTGCGACGCAGCCAGGCGCGGTTCAGATGGCTCTCCGCCCGGGTAAACGCGCGGTTAGAGAGCAGCGTCAGGATCAAATAGCAACCGCCGCCGATGAGATAGAACAGGAAATAATCGCGGGTAGAGCCAGCGGCAATCTGGCTGGCGCGCATGAGTTCAACCATCCCGGTCACTGATACCAGCGCCGAATCTTTGAGGCTCATCTGCCAGACGTTGGACAACCCCGGCAGCGAATAACGGACAATCTGCGGCAGCAGGATGCGCTGCAGGATCCGCCAGCGCGGCATGCCAATGGCGGTAGCTGCCTCCACTTCACCGGGCATCAACGCCAGGCGAGCAGCACGGTAGACTTCCGCCTGATACGAGGAGGAGATCAAACCAATCGCCAGGGCGCCAATAAGAAATGGCGGCACCTCAATAAAGCCGTCTGCGCCAAACAGGCGACCCAGCCATGAAATCATCCCTGAGCCGCCAAAATAGAACAGATAGATCACCAGTAATTCAGGGATTCCGCGGAATACCACCGACCAGGCGGCGCCGAACCAGCGCGCTGGCGCGTGCCGGGACAATTTCGCGGCGGCGATGACGCCGCCCACGCCCGCACCGACGGCCAGCGCTGCAAGCGACAGCAGCAACGTGGTCAGCGTTGCGCTGAGGATCAGCGTCCCCCACCCGTTTTCACCCAAACTCAGAAGATTTAACATGGTTGCCTCGCTCAGGGAGTCACGTCGCTTTTAAACCATTTCTCACTCAGTTTTTTTACCGTCCCATCGGCCAGCGCCGCCTGAATGGCGCTATCCAGTTTCGCTTTGAGATCGGTATCGGTAAGGCGCACACCCATCGCCTCACCGCCTCCCCAGATTGGGCCGCTCATCAGCGGACCGCTCAATGCCAGATTGCTATTCTCCGGACGCGACAGGGTGGTGTTGGCAAAGGTAATATCATCAAACACCGCATCGATGCGCTCAGCCTGCAGGTCGAGGATCGCATCCGCTGAGTTGTTATATTCCCGGACGTCAGCGATATCCTTGAAATACTTATCAATAAACGGGGTGTAGACGGTACCGGAAGCGATGCCGATGGTTTTCCCTTTCAACGCCGCGCGCAGAGGCGCAATCGCCGCCTGAATCTCTTTCTCATCATCATGAAGTTTGACCGCCGGGGACGGCGGTAGCAGCGACCCTTTTACCGCAATGAAAGAGGCCGGCGTGGCAGCGTATGCCTGGGTAAACGCCACTACCTTCGAACGCTCTGGGGTGACGACGATAGCATCCATGATCACGTCATATTTTCCGGCGTTAAGTCCGGCAATCATGCCATCCCAGTTCTGCACCACCAGTTTGCATTCGATCTGCATTCGCTGGCATAAATTCGCCATTAGCTCGGGCTCGAAGCCGCTGAGTTTCCCTCCGGGAAGCGTCAAATTCCAGGGCTCATAGCCGCCTTCCGTAGCGATGGTGATCGATTTCCACTCTTTAGCGTATGTTGAGCCACCAGACAGCAGTAGCCCCGAAAACAGGGTGACCAGGCAGGCCTGGCGGAAAGTAATACGCTGTTGCATTTTCATTCTCCCGATCGCGTTTTGTCATGATGGCTCTGGTCACGGCGATAAGATAATTCGCAGATGACTGCTCATGTATATACAAGCATTGACAAACCCGCACACGCGCTCAATGATGGATTTGTGAGCCCTGTTGTAAATAATTTGTAAGCACATTGAGACAAGCGTGTAACAAATACTATCCACTCCAGATTTCCGCCGAGCAAACTATGATCACGTATTTTGATTACGCTACTTTACCCGTCACGCCGTGGAAGAACGGTGCCGGCGCCACGCGGGAAATTATCGCCGTTCCTTCCGTAGATGCCCCTTTTCTCTGGCGCGCGAGCATTGCCACCCTGCAGGCCGATGGCCCTTTCTCCCCCTTTCCCGGGGTCGACCGGACGATCGTCCTGCTGGCGGGGCAACCGCTACGGCTGCGCGGGGAGGAGATCGACCATCCGCTGGCGCTCTGGCAGCCGTGGGCATTCCCCGGCGAATGGGAGCTGTCCAGCGTCGGGATCGTTGAGCCTGGACTGGACTTCAATGTCATGACCCAGCGGGGTCGAGCCTCAGCGAAGGTTGAAGTGGTGAGCGACCGGCAGCGAGCGGCCACCGAAGGCGTCGCTTATGTGCTGCAGGGGGAGTGGGATCTGGCCGGGCGGCGCTGCGCCGCCGGCAGCGGTCTCTGCTGGCGCGGCAACGCCCCGGGCGAGCTGCGGCCTCTCGGCGCCGATGGGCGCCTCCTGCTGGCGACGATTGCGCTCAAATAATCAGCTGAGAAAAGGGTATACTTGAGCCATCACGATCGGCTTTTGCCCCGCGCGGCGCGGGCCGGCTGAAAAATATCGTGACACAAGGGGTCGTCAGTGGGATATAATTCCCGGCTAAATTTGAGTTATTTTGAAATAACAATGTTAACGTTATGATTGTTAAAGTAAAAATAAGCAATAACGATAAGGATTAAAGCTATGGGTTTTCTTTCCGGTAAGCGCATTTTGATCACTGGCGTCGCCAGCAAACTGTCCATCGCCTACGGTATTGCGCAGGCAATGCACCGCGAAGGCGCGGAACTGGCATTCACCTATCAGAATGAAAAACTGAAAGGTCGCGTTGAAGAGTTTGCTGCCGCGCTGGGTTCTGACATTGTGCTGCCGTGCGACGTTGCTGAAGACGAGAGCATCACCGCGCTGTTCACCGAGCTGGAAAAAGTCTGGCCAAAATTCGATGGTTTCGTCCACTCTATCGGTTATGCCCCGGCTGACCAGTTAGACGGCGACTACGTCAACGCGGTCACCCGCGAAGGTTTCAAAATCGCGCACGACATCAGCGCCTACAGCTTCGTGGCGATGGCCAAAGCCTGCCGCACAATGCTGAACCCGGGCTCTGCTCTGCTGACGCTCTCCTACCTGGGCGCCGAGCGCGCGATCCCGAACTACAACGTCATGGGTCTGGCGAAAGCCTCTCTGGAAGCTAACGTGCGCTATATGGCGAACGCGATGGGTCCGGAAGGCGTTCGCGTCAACGCTATCTCCGCCGGTCCGATCCGTACCCTGGCCGCGTCCGGTATCAAAGATTTCCGTAAAATGCTGGCGCACTGCGAAGCGGTCACCCCGATCCGTCGCACCGTCACCATTGAAGACGTGGGTAACAGCGCAGCCTTCCTGTGCTCCAACCTGTCTGCGGGTATCTCCGGTGAAGTCGTTCACGTTGATGGCGGGTTCAGCATCGCCGCCATGAACGAGCTGGAACTGAAATAAGTTCCTTACCCTCCTCGCCCCGGTGAGGAGGGCTCTCCCTTCCCAGGCCTTGTGCACCCCCTGTTATTCCAATCGGCTATTTGTTAGCACGTATCAATATTTTCTCCTGCTTCCGGGTTACGCCAGGATAGTTCTGCATAAACGATCCGCGGAACGGCGGTTCGCCACATACCGAACAAGGAAAGCCCATGGAGCCACGCCGCGTGAATGGCAAAAACCACTGGTATCACGAAACCCAGTCAACAATCTGCCCGGTGGATGTCCTGCCGCTCGTCCCTGAAGCCGCCCATGTTGAAGACCGCTTTTTGCTGGACCTGACGCTGCCGGACGCCTGGCTACACGCCCACGCAGGCTGGCTACGCCCCGCGCGCCAGCTGGCCGAGCGGCTGTTTCCCGACCAGGTGGCGGTGAGCCGCCTGCAAACCTTTACCGCCTACGATCGCCTGAGCACTGCGCTCACCGTCGCCCAGGTCTACGGCGTCCAGCGGCTGTGTAACCACTATGCCGCCCGCCTGGCGCCCCTGCCGGGGCCCGACTCTTCGCGCGAGAGCAACCGTCGTCTGGCGCAGATCACCCAATACGCTCGTCAGCTCGCCGGTTCACCCTCCGTTATTAACGCCCTTTCCCGCAGCCAGCTCGACGAAGTGGGCCTGACCAGTCGGGATATTATCCTGATCAACCAGATTATCGGTTTCGTCGGCTTCCAGGCGCGGGCGATTGCCGTGCTGCAGGCGGCCCAGGGCTTCCCGGTGCGCTGGATCCCCGGTATGCCGCAGCAAGAGGAGGCGCCCGCCGACCTGTTCGTCAACCCACCAGGAGAGTGGGTAACCGACATTGAGGATCCCGATCTGCAGTATGCCGATGACGAGCGCCAGCGGCGTATCGCCAGCTGGCAGTCACTGCCCGGCCTGGGCCCGCTGGCTCCGTTGCTGGCCTGCGACCCGCAGCTGATGGCGCCTCTGGAGACGCTGTTACGCCAGCTCAGCGGCAACGGTACCTTTGGCCCGCAGGTCGCCTTACTCACCGCGCGCACCAATGGCAGCGCCACCTGTTTTGACGCCTGGCTCTCCCACTGGCACGGTGAAGAAGCGTTCGGCAGCCATTTGCGCGAGGGCGATCAGGCTCTCCATCGCTGGCTTGGGCAGCATTCGCGGTCGCGCGCGCTCGTTACCGCGGTACAGTTGTTAACCCGCTCCCCGGACCGGTTTAGCGCCGCCCAGTTAACCCCCCTCGGCGAATATGGACTCTCAGCGGAACAGGCGATCGATCTGTTAACCTGGAGCGGACTATGCGGCTGGATGAATCGTCTGAAAATCGCCCTCGGCTATGTGCGTCAGCAGACGTAAATTGCTGAAACAGCGCTTGCTGCGACAGGCATAATCGCGTAAAAATGTCAGCCGCTCTTTTAGCCACGAAAATACCTAATTATGTTTCAGGATAACCCGCTGCTAGCGCAGCTTAAACAGCAACTGCATTCCCAGACGCCGCGCGCGGAAGGGGTCGTTAAGGGCACGGAAAAGGGCTTTGGCTTCCTCGAAGTGGACGCTCAGAAGAGCTACTTCATTCCGCCGCCGCAGATGAAAAAAGTGATGCATGGCGACCGTATCGTTGCGGTGATCCATTCTGAAAAAGAACGCGAAAGCGCCGAACCGGAATCGCTGGTTGAGCCCTTCCTGACCCGTTTCGTCGGTAAAGTCCAGAAAAAAGACGATCGCCTCGCTATCGTTCCTGACCATCCGCTGCTGAAAGACGCCATTCCCTGCCGCGCCGCCCGTGGCGTTGAGCATGATTTCAAACAGGGTGACTGGGCCGTCGCAGAAATGCGCCGTCATCCATTAAAAGGCGACCGCGGCTTTTACGCGGAGCTGACCCAGTTCATCACCTTCAGCGACGATCACTTCGTCCCGTGGTGGGTGACGCTGGCGCGCCATAATCTTGAGAAAGAGGCACCGGACGGCGTCGCCACCGAAATGCTTGACGAAGGGCTGACTCGCCGCGATTTGACCGCCCTCGACTTCGTCACCATTGACAGCGCCAGTACAGAAGATATGGACGATGCGCTGTATGTCGAATCTGGCGCCGACGGCAAACTGTTGCTGACGGTGGCGATCGCTGACCCGACCGCGTGGATTGCCGAAGGCAGCAAGCTGGATAACGCCGCAAAAGTACGCGCCTTTACCAACTATCTGCCAGGCTTCAACATCCCGATGCTGCCGCGCGAACTGTCAGACGACCTGTGTTCCCTGCGTGCCAATGAAGTGCGCCCGGTGCTGGCCTGCCGGATGACCCTGGCGGCCGATGGCACCATCGAAGACAATATCGAGTTCTTTGCCGCTACCATCGAATCAAAAGCCAAGCTGGCCTATGACGATGTCTCTGACTGGCTGGAAGGCCGCGGCAGCTGGCAGCCGGGCAACGAGGCGATCGCGCAGCAAATTACGCTGCTGAAGGACGTGTGTCAGCGCCGCAGCGAATGGCGTCAGACCCACGCGCTGGTGTTTAAAGACCGCCCGGATTACCGTTTCGTCCTCGGCGAAAAAGGCGAAGTGCTGGACATCGTCGCGGAGCCGCGTCGTATTGCCAACCGTATTGTCGAAGAGTCGATGATCGCCGCCAACATCTGTGCCGCCCGCGTGCTGCGCGACAAGCTTGGCTTCGGCGTTTATAACGTCCACACCGGCTTCGACCCGGCGAATACCGAACAGCTGGCGGCCCTGTTGAAGACCCACGACGTACACGTTGATCCGACGGAAGTGCTCACCCTGGAAGGTTTCTGCAAGCTGCGCCGCGAACTGGACGCTCAGCCGACCGGTTTCCTCGACAGCCGCATACGTCGTTTCCAGTCGTTTGCTGAAATCAGTACCGAGCCGGGCCCCCACTTTGGTCTTGGTCTTGAGGCCTACGCCACATGGACCTCGCCGATCCGTAAGTATGGCGACATGATCAACCACCGTCTGCTGAAGGCCATCATCAAAGGCGAAACCATTGCGCGCCCACAGGATGAAGCCACCGTGCAGATGGCGGAGCGCCGTCGTCTCAACCGCATGGCCGAACGCGATGTCGCCGACTGGCTGTATGCCCGTTTCCTCAACGATAAAGCCGGTACCGACACCCGCTTTGCGGCGGAGATCATCGACATCAGCCGCGGTGGAATGCGCGTACGTCTGGTGGACAATGGCGCGGTCGCCTTTATTCCGGCCCCGTTCCTCCACGCCGTGCGCGACGAACTGGTCTGCAGCCAGGAAAACGGCACCGTGCAGATCAAGGGAGAAGTGGTCTACAAGGTGACCGATGTTATCGATGTCACTATCGCTGAAGTCCGCATGGAAACGCGTAGCATCATTGCTCGTCCTGCAGCCTGACGTCTCTTCACAGCGGTTCCTTCGGGAACCGCTCCTTCTTTCCTCCCTGTCCCGTCATTTCCGTCGCAACGATTAAGGTTGTGCGTTTTTTTCGCTTCTCTTTTTCACCCATTTTTAGCATCATTGATTTCATTCGTTTTTGTTACCAGGATAATGCCATGTCAGATGTGAATGCCCACCTGCTCGCCCAACGTATCGATACCGTGCTGGATATTCTGGTTGCCGGTGATTACCACTCTGCGATCCATAATCTGGAAATCCTCAAAGCGGAACTGCTGGCGCTGGCGGCAGACGACGCCGAGCAAAACAAACCACCCAAAGCGCCCTGGGAAATCTGATTATCGCCCACATGCCGCAACCGGCGATGCTGACCGGTTGCTCGCCGTATAGCCCCCTAACAGTGATGTTGCTATGAACGCCCGACAACAAAGTATTTTGCAAGTGGTAATCGATAAAGGCCGCATGAGCGTCGCCGATCTGGCGAAGATGACCGGTGTCTCAGAGGTCACCATCCGTCAGGATCTAAACCTGCTGGAGAAGCAGAGCTATCTGCGCCGCACCCATGGCTACGCCGTCCCATTGGACAGTGAAGATGTCGAAACCCGCATGATGACCCATTTCGCCATTAAGCGTGAACTGGCCAGCCGCGCCGCGGCGCTGGTGAATGCCGGCGAAACGGTATTTATCGAAAACGGCAGCAGCAACGCCCTGCTGGCGCGCACCCTGGCTGAACGCGGCGATATCACCATCATCACCGTCAGCAGCTATATCGCCCATCTGCTGAAAGAGACGCCGGGAGAGGTGATCCTGCTGGGCGGGATTTACCAGAAACGCAGTGAAAGTATGGTTGGCCCACTGACCCGCCAGTTCATTCAACAGGTGCATTTCAGTAAGGCCTTCATCGGGATCGATGGCTGGCAGGCGGAAACCGGCTTTACCGGCCGCGATATGATGCGTGCGGACGTGGTTAACGCCGTTCTGGAGAAGCACTGCGAAGCGATTATCCTCAGCGACAGCTCAAAATTCAGCGCGGTGCACCCCTATCCGCTTGGCCCAGCCGGCCGCTTTAATCGCGTTATCACCGACGATCGTCTGCCGAACGACTGCCGTGAGCAGTTGTTGCGCAGCGGCCTGACCGTCGATATTGTGCCGTACATCTGATATTCCACCCGCCCCGTGCCCTGCCACCACGCCGAACGGGGCGAAATTACGCTCTGAGAGTATTCCGAGCCGGTAATTAAGATTTTTTACCTGACGATAAATTTAAAAAAAAGTAGAATTATTATTAGCGATATAACAGGAAGTGACTATCACCTGCGTGATTTTCGTGATACCTGCGCACCCTAACTTCATGGAATTGCCCTAAAGCTGCTTTATCAGGCTATGCTTAAAGGAGCGCCGTAATCCATGAATAGATTATTCAGGAGAAAAAAATGATGACTTCAACGAGCAAAAAAATGGCTGCTGTTGTTCTGGCTGTCACTGTAGCAATGTCTCTGAGCGCTTGCTCTAACATGTCTAAACGCGATCGTAACACTGCAATCGGTGCAGGCGCCGGCGCCATCGGCGGTGCGGTGTTAACTGACGGTAGCGCACTCGGTACCCTGGGTGGCGCAGCAGTCGGTGGTATTATTGGTCACCAGGTCGGCAAATAATATAATTACCTGACGAAATAAAAGAATAATTCATACGAATTGACTTACGCACGTTAAATCATTCAAGGCCGCGGCATTCACCGCGGCCTTGTTATTTCACCTGGCCATTAATTAGGGTTGAAAAAACGATTAGCCGCCAGCTAACTTCACTTTCATCCCTTTCGCCTCTAGCAGCGCCTTAAGTAAATCCCGTTTGTCGCCCTGGATCTCAATCACACCCTCTTTCACCGCGCCGCCGCAGCCGCATTTCTTCTTCAGCTCTGCCGCCAGGGCAGTGAGTGCCGCATCGTCGGCATCAATCCCGCTAATCAGACAGACGCCCTTGCCCTTGCGGCCGCTGGTCTGGCGCTGGATCCGCACTATGCCGTCGCCTTTCGGGCGCACCGGCGCCGGTTTCGCCTCGTCGATACGCCCGGTTTCGGTGGAGTAGACCAGGCGGCTGTTGGAATCGCTCATTATGCCCCCTTGCGCAGAGAATCGTTGATCGCCCGCAGCGTCGCGGCAGGATCGGTCGACTGGGTAACCGGGCGGCCAATGACCATATAGTCCACCCCTGCCGCCTGAGCCTGCTCAGGCGTCATAATCCGCCGCTGATCGCCAGCGTCGCTGCCCTGCGGACGGATACCCGGGGTGACCAGCTTAAACGCCTGTCCCAGCTCATGCTTAAAGCGTACCGCCTCCTGAGCTGAACACACCACCCCGTCGAGGCCGCAGCGTTGGGTCAGCGCCGCCAGCTTCGCCGCGTAATCAGCCGGAGATAAGGTAATGCCCAGATCCTGCAGATCGCTGGACTCCATGCTGGTAAGGACGGTGACGGCGATGAGCAGCGGCGCGTCTTGACCAAAAGGCAGCAGCGCTTCGCGTGCCGCGGTCATCATCCGCGCGCCGCCGGAGGCATGGACATTCACCATCCATACGCCAAGCTCGGCCGCCGCCGCCACCGCGCGGGCGGTGGTGTTGGGAATATCGTGAAACTTAAGGTCCAGGAACACCTCAAACCCACGCTGATGCAGATCGCGGACAAACTGCGGTCCCAGCAGAGTGAACATCTCTTTGCCCACCTTCAGGCGGCAGTCGCGCGGGTCGATGCGGTCGACAAATGCCAGCGCTTTATCGCGATTATCATAGTCAAGTGCAACCACAACGGGAGAGGAAGTGACAGCGCGGGAAGATGGGATAGCTGTTGACGTCATGACCAGACCTTAGTGTTGATGGGCGCCAGAGGGCGCAAAAAAGGTAAACGGGCAGCATTCTACCTGTGAAGCTAACAAAATAACAGGCTGCTGTTTTGCCCTGCGCGGACGACGGTGATGCCGGGGCTGCAGACGGCGACTGGAAAGAAATGATAAGTATGTTGTAACTAAAGTGTCGGTTTTTTTTGACCTTACTGGCCGTCGAGGCCGCGAATAGGTTTGATGGTCGCCCAGGAGCGGCAGGACGGACAATGCCAGTAGAGAGTATGAGCGGTAAAGCCGCATTTCTGGCAACGGTAGCGCGGTTTGCTGCGCACCTGCTCACCAACCATGTTTCGCAGCACCCCAAGGCTTTCTTTCGCCCGCCCTTCTTCCGCTTCGTTGAGATGGTAGTCCATCAGCTTATGGAAGACGCGCATGGTCGGGTGGCGTTCCAGCTGCCGGGTGACGTAGTTTTGCGCCGCTTCGACGCCTTCCCGCTGCTCAAGGATCTGTGCCAGCATCAGTTCGGCGGTCGCTCCGGCGTTCTCCTCCACGCAGCTGCGCAGGAAAACTTCCCATTCATCGGCTTTGCCGAGCTGCTGATAGCAGGTCTGCAGCATCTCCAGCGTCTCACCCACCAGCTCTTTATCCTGATCGATAACCCGCTCGAGGCTTTCCACCGCTTTGGCGTAGTCGCCCTTCTCCATCCACACCCGACCCATCATGATCGACACCCGGGCGCTGTTGCGGTCCGCGGCGGCGCCTTTCTTCAACAGCGCCATCGCCTTATCCAGATCGTTGGCCGCCATCTGCTGCAGGGCCAGTTCGCACCAGAAGTTGGCGATTTCGCCACGATGCTTCTCTTTGCCCAGCTTCACCAGCCGCTCAGCCACCTCGATAGCCGACTGCCAGTCGCTGGTCGCCTGGTAGATCTGCAGCAGTTGCTGCAGCGCGCCGAGGCGAAAATCAGTCTCATCCACCAGCTGTTTGAACATGTCTTCCGCACGGTCATACAGCCCGGCGGCCATATAGTCGCGCCCCAGCTGCTGGACGGCCAACAGGCGCTGGTCGTAGGTTAACGATGCGCTTTCCATCAGACTCTGGTGGATACGGATCGCGCGGTCTACCTCACCGCGCGAGCGGAACAGGTTGCCGAGCGTCAGGTGGGCCTCAACGGTGCCGGTATCCTCTTTCAGCATATCAAGGAACAGATCGACGGCTTTATCCTGCTGGTTGCTAAGCAGGAAGTTCACCCCCGCCACGTAATCCCGTGACAGGCGGCTCGCGTCGTCCTGTTTGGACTGTTGTGCACTTCTGCGCCCCATGTACCAGCCGTAGGCGGCGGCAACGGGTAAAAGCAGAAACAACAACTCCAACATAAGAGGTTATTCCTTCACCGCAGGCACGCCTGCGTCGACAGCCGCCGGGCTGACAGGGGCAATCTGGTGCTCAAGGCGCTTAATTTTCCGCTCCGCGCGCGCCAGCGAGACGCGCACCCGCAGCCAGAACAGGCCGCAGATCAGCCAGCCGATGGCAAAGCCTGCGGCAAACAGCACCGCCAGCAGCGTCGAAATGCGGAATTCACCCTGAGCGAGCAAATAGTTGAAAGTGACCTGTTGGTCATTCTGCGCCCCCAGCGTCACTGAAATGACGAAGATTGCTAACACCAGTAAGAAAATGAGTAAATATTTCACATGACTTCCCGTTCTGTGGGTTGCGCGAAAAAAGCCCGCTTTCAGCCCTATAAAGTATCATTTTCGCCGCAGCGGTGGAACGAAAAAGCACGGCAACTCTACAGGATATGCGGTCGGATGCCGCTAAAATCAACATTATTCCGCTTCAGGCATCCGTTTTTTAATATCCTGCGCCTCTTCCCCCGGCGGCGAGAGCGGCCCGCAAAGACGCTGCGTCAGCCAGCAGGCCACCGTGACCAGCACCCAGGAAATCAGCGTGGCGACAATAAGATCCAGTGGCCAGTGCATGCCGAGCGCCAGGCGACTGCCCATCACTGCCGTCGCCCACGCCAGCAGCACCGCGATCGTGCCCCAGCGCCGACGCGGCCACAACAGCCCGGCAGCGAGCAGCGCCCAGCTGGCGGCGAACATCGTATGGCCTGACGGGAATGCAAACCCGGTCTCTTTCTGCCAGTGTTTGCGTAAAAACGGCGGGATGTCCTGCGCCTGCGCCAGCTGCTCATGCACCAGTTTAGCGCGTTCTTTGCGCTTTAACGCGTAGAATTGCGTCACCGGCACCTGCCTTGTGTTTTCCAGCCAGATGACAAACGGTCTCGGCTCCTGAACCCGCGCCTTGACCCAGGATTTGGCCCCCTGTCCCACCAGGATGGCGGCGGCAAGAATGAGGAACAGGATCAGCGCCGCGCGCAGGCGAAAGCGCAGGCACCAGAGAAACCAGGCGCACAGCACAACATGGGTGATGATTCCCCACGGCTGGGTCACCGTTTCCGTCACCCACCAGAGGCTTTTCAGCCATGCCACCGGTAGTCCTGGCTGCCACAGCCAACCAGACAGCCAGACCGTGAGGGGCATGACCAGCAGCAGCGCCGCCGCAAGAGCGGTTCGTCGGGCAATCAACAGCATTTTCTCTCCTTCTCCTTGTAGATGAACATCATAGCGGAAAGTAGATCGTTTGTGCGCTTTCCGCGCGGCTAACCGTTCGCGATTAGGAGAACGTCCCGGCGTTGTGGCAAAATAGCGGTAAACAGAAAGCACATTCAGGTGCTGACAGAATCTGGAGAATCACATGCAGCTTAAACGTGTGGCAGAAGCCAAACTGCCAACCCCCTGGGGCGATTTCCTGATGGTGGGTTTTGAAGAACTGGCAACCGGACAGGATCATGTCGCGCTGGTGTACGGCGATATCTCAGGGCAGGCGCCGGTGCTCGCCCGCGTTCATTCAGAGTGTCTGACGGGCGATGCCCTGTTTAGCCTGCGCTGTGATTGCGGCTTTCAGCTGGAGGCGGCCCTGTCGCATATCGCCGAAGAAGGCCGGGGGATCCTGCTCTATCATCGTCAGGAAGGTCGCAACATTGGTTTATTGAATAAGATCCGCGCCTACGCGCTGCAGGATCAGGGGTATGACACTGTCGAAGCGAACCATCAGCTTGGCTTCGCCGCCGATGAACGCGACTTCACCCTGTGCGCCGATATGTTCAAACTGCTCAACGTAGAGCAGGTGCGACTGTTAACCAATAACCCGAAAAAAGTGGAAATCCTCAGCGAAGCCGGGATTAACATTGTGGAGCGCGTGCCGCTGATCGTCGGACGCAACCCGAAAAACGCCCACTATCTCGACACCAAAGCCGCCAAGATGGGCCACCTGCTCAACAGCAAGCCGGCGGAATAATACCGGCGACAGAGTAAAGAGAGGGCCAGCGATGCTGGCCCTTCGTTTTACAGCATATTGCGGATGACGTAGTGCAAGATGCCGTCGTTGCGGTAGTAGGTGAGCTCGGTCGCCGTGTCGATACGGCACCGGCAGGCGATCACCTCCTGCGAGCCGTCAGCGCGGGTGAGGGTCACCGGCACCGTGGCGCCAGGCTGTAGCGACTGCAGATTACTGACATCAATCCGCTCTTCACCGGTCAACTGTAGCGTTTTACGGGTGACGCCCTGCGGGAACTCCAGCGGCAGAATACCCATCCCGATCAGGTTGGAGCGGTGAATACGTTCGAAGGACTCGGCGATCACCACCCGGATCCCCAGCAGGCGCGGCCCCTTCGCCGCCCAGTCGCGGCTGGAACCCGAGCCATACTCCTTACCGGCAATCACCGCCAGCGGTATCCCCTCGGCTTTATACAGCATCGCCGCATCGTATATCGCCACCGGTTCGCGGTCCGGCAGATGGCGGGTCATCCCCCCTTCCACCCCCGGCACCATTTCGTTGCGGATGCGGATATTGGCGAAGGTGCCGCGCATCATCACCTCATGGTTACCGCGACGGGAGCCGTAGGAGTTAAAGTCGCGCCGGGCAACCCCATGCTCCTGCAGATAGCGGCCTGCCGGACTATCGGCTTTGATGCTTCCTGCCGGCGAAATGTGGTCAGTGGTCACTGAATCGCCCAGCATGGCGAGGATCCGCGCGCCGTGAATATCCTCCACCGGCAGCGGCTCGACGCCCATCTCGTCAAAGAACGGCGACAGGCGAATATAGGTCGAATCTTCCTGCCAGTCGTAGGTATCTGACGCCTCCACCTTGATCGCCTTCCACTCCTCAGTGCCGGAAAATACTTCCGCGTACTCTTTGCGGAACATCTCCGTGGAGACCTGTTCCACCGCGCGGGCAATCTCCTCCCCACTCGGCCAGATATCTTTCAGATAGACCGGCTCGCCGTCGCTGCCCTGCCCCAGCGGCTCACGGGTGAGATCGATGTTCATGTTTCCCGCCAGCGCGTAAGCGACCACCAGCGGCGGCGAGGCCAGCCAGTTGGTTTTCACCAGCGGGTGGATACGCCCTTCGAAGTTACGGTTACCGGAGAGCACCGCCCCGACGGTGAGGTCGCCTTTTTTGATTGCTTCTTCAATCGGTTCCGGCAGCGGACCGGAGTTACCGATACAGGTGGTACAGCCATACCCCACCAGATTGAAGCCGAGCTGGTCGAGGTAAGGCGTCAGGCCGGCATGGGCCAGATAATCCGACACCACTTTCGAGCCAGGGGCCAGGGAAGCTTTCACCCACGGCTGCGGCTGCAGGCCGCGTTCGACGGCTTTTTTCGCCAGCAGGCCAGCGGCCATCAGCACGCTGGGGTTGGAGGTGTTGGTACAGGAGGTGATCGCCGCAATGGCCACAGCGCCATCCGGCAGCGAATAGTGATGCCCGTTCAGCGTATACGCCACCGGCTGGCGCTGACGCTGAAGGTGGTTAACCTCCAGCTCACCGCTGGCGGCAAAGGCTTTCGGCACATCGCCGAGCGCCACACGATCCTGCGGCCGCTTCGGCCCGGCGAGGCTCGCTTCAACGCTGCCCATATCCAGCGCCAGGGTACTGGTAAAGACCGGCTCATCGCCCGGGTAGCGCCACATGCCCTGCGCTTTGGCATAAGCTTCCACCAGCGCTACCTGTTCTTCGCTACGTCCGCTGAGACGCATATAGCTGAGCGTCACGTCATCGATCGGGAAGAAACCGCAGGTGGCGCCATACTCTGGCGCCATGTTGGCGATGGTAGCGCGATCGGCCAAGGGCAAGGTATCCAGACCGTCACCGTAGAACTCGACAAATTTTCCGACAACGCCGTGCTGGCGCAGCATCTGGGTGACCGTCAGCACCAGGTCAGTAGCGGTAATGCCTTCGCGCAATTTGCCGCTGAGCTTAAAGCCGACCACATCCGGGATCAGCATCGACACCGGCTGGCCGAGCATGGCGGCTTCCGCTTCAATCCCGCCCACGCCCCAGCCCAGCACGCCGAGCCCGTTAATCATGGTGGTATGGGAGTCGGTGCCCACCAGGGTATCCGGCCACGCCATCCACTTCCCGTTCACCTCTTCGCTCCACACCGCCCGTCCGAGATATTCCAGGTTGACCTGGTGGCAAATCCCTGTGCCCGGCGGCACCACGCTGAAGCGGCTGAAGGCCTGCTGCCCCCAACGCAAAAATGCATAGCGTTCGTGGTTCCGCTCCATTTCCAGGCGGACGTTGTCTTCGAAGGCCTCGTCGTCGCCGAAGCGGTCGACGGTCACCGAGTGGTCGATCACCAGGTCGACCGGCGAAAGCGGGTTCACCTTCGCGGTATCCCCGCCCAGGCGTTTCACCGCCTCGCGCATGGCGGCCAGATCCACTACCGCCGGCACGCCGGTAAAGTCCTGCATCAGCACGCGGGCCGGACGATAAGCAATCTCCCGGTCGGCATGGGCCTGCTGCAGCCAACCGGCAAGGGCACGAATATCTTCTTCAGTTACCGAGTCACCGTCCTGCCAGCGCAGCAGGTTCTCCATCAGCACCTTCAGCGACTTGGGCAGTCGACTGATATCGCCCAGCTGCTTCTGCGCCAACGGCAGACTGTAGTAATGCCAGGTTTTCTCATTGACCTGCAGCGTGTCCTTACTGGCTTCTCGTAGGGTTGACGACATAGCTCCTCCTTTATCTCAGGGATGGCATACCCCGATTCTCCTCAGGGTCTACATTAAAGATAACACATGCTGGGCATAACACTTTGATAACAACCCAAATTGCTAAATGCGATAGGACGGAGAGGGATAAAAAGGCAATTATCAGAGCGCAGAGGAAATAGCACCAAAATAGTGCAGAGGAGTCGTTTAAGCGATATTGTATTAGTACACGAGGACAAAAAAAGAGCTAATCATTGTCTGTTGGCCGATTAGCTCTTGTGATTGATTTCAGGTTGGATGAATCCCACGGCAAAATATATTCTCCCTGTATTGCCGGTCACTGATTTTATATTACAGTTTCCTTTCACTGTCATAAAAATGACATGTATCTACAAC
Organism: Klebsiella sp. GG_Kp173; assembly: GCF_040062415.1. NCBI lineage: Bacteria > Pseudomonadati > Pseudomonadota > Gammaproteobacteria > Enterobacterales > Enterobacteriaceae > Klebsiella > Klebsiella sp. GG_Kp173. The sequence goes on along the minus strand of NZ_JBEAFZ010000003.1, from coordinate 101,395 downwards.
GATGACCTACAGCTTTAGCTGACAATCCAGATGTTGCAGATGGTGAGCGCGATGATACTCCAGAACATCGCCAGCCCTACCAACACTACGCCCCATACGCGACTACGCAGAACGGGATCGATTTCGGTTTTGTCATTCTCGTATGACATCGCCAGTTTCATGTAATCGATATTACTTATCATATTGTCACCACCAATTGCTCAAATCATCAGGTACAGATAAATCTTAATTATGGATAAAAGATTAATCCAGTAAATTTAGTCCTGATGGAATATATTTAACCGGTTATTTGATCGCGGCGGGCATAATGAAAAAGGTGTTGCCAGAAATTATTAATTTTGTGATTGGTTCGAGGTTTAAGTTGTTAAATACAGTCCATCATAGTTAATGGCACTCCCCACAGGGAATGCCATTATTATTTTCAGGGTTATTTTTCCGGTAGTTTTATATCTTTGAACATCGCTTCAATATCTTCATTCGACCGCAAGGCCACCGCGGTATCCACCACATCCCGGGTCAAATGGGGTGCAAAACGTTGAATAAAATCATACATGTAGCTTCGTAAGAAAGTGCTACGACGGAAGCCTATTTTAGTGGTGCTGTGGCTGAAGATACCGTTCGCATCCAGCTTCACCAGGTCCGGATCGGAGACCGGATCCACCGCCATACTGGCAATCACCCCTACCCCGAGTCCCAGGCGAACATAGGTTTTGATGACATCGGCATCGGTGGCGGTAAAGACAATGCGCGGCGTCAGGCCCGCACGGTTAAACGCGGTATCCAGTTCCGAACGGCCGGTGAAGCCAAAGGTATAGGTTACCAGCGGATACTGCGCCAGCTCTTCAATTGACACCGAGCCCCTGGAGGCCAGAGGATGCTCCGGCGTCACCACGATCGACCGGTTCCAGTGATAGCATGGCAGCATCACCAAATCGTCATACAGATGCAGCGCTTCAGTAGCAATAGCGAAGTCGGCGTTGCCTTTCGACACGGCTTCAGCGATCTGGGTTGGCGAACCCTGATGCATATGCAGCGACACCCGCGGATAGCGTTCAATAAAGCCCTTGATCACCCCCGGCAAGGCATAGCGCGCCTGGGTATGGGTGGTCGCCACATACAGCGACCCCTTGTCCGGCCAGGTATGCTCCCCGGCGACAGATTTGATGGCATCGACTTTCGACAACACCTCGCGGGCAATACGGATGATCTCCTGCCCGGCAGGGGTCACCTGAGTCAAATGCTTGCCGCTGCGGGCAAAGATCTGGATGCCCAGCTCATCTTCCAGCATACGCACCTGCTTACTGATGCCTGGCTGGGAGGTATAAAGCCCTTCGGCGGTGGATGAAACATTCAGGTTATGGTTAACCACCTCAACGATGTAGCGAAGCTGTTGTAGTTTCATGCTGATATCCGTTTGCGCGTAAAATGAAGCCGCTTAATACACTTTACGTTCAGGCAACTTGTCGCCTGTGAAGGCCAGGCCTCCCGGCAGTTGGCCATAGTGGCGCCGCAACGCATCCTGAAAGCGATGATGTATAAGACGTTTTAATAATAAAAAAGGTATTAACTATAACCACTATATCATTTATACCAACAGTGTATAGCCGGTAACGAAAAATAATATAGGTGGTTATAAGGGGGCGGAAAGCGCGGAGAGAAAGGAAAACGACACGGCAGAGGCATCCATGGCCCCTGCCGGCCGCCAGAGCAGGAAAAGCGCCCTTTTCCTGCCTGATAATGGTCAGTTACTTTTTAGCTTCCGTCCATTTGCCGTCGATAAAGAAGGCTGACCAGCCGGTCGCTTTGCCCTCTTTTTCGGACGCCACATACTGCTGCTTCGTTTTACGGCTAAAGCGCACCAGCGTTTTATTGCCTTCCGGATCCTGCTGCGGCGCATCGGCGAGATAACGCAGTTTTTCCGGCAGACGATCGCGGAAGCGGTACAGCTCTTCCACCAGCGGCGCACGCGTTTCCCGTGATTTCGGGAAGGTGTTTGCCGCCAGGAAGACGCCCGCGGCCCCGTCACGCAGCACGAAATAGGCGTCAGACTTCTCGCACGGCAGCTCCGGGAGCGGCACCGGATCTTCCTTCGGCGGCGCCACTTCGCCATTGCGCAGGATCTTACGCGTATTCTTACACTCGTCGTTGGTACAAGCCATGTACTTCCCAAAACGCCCCATCTTCAGGTGCATCTCGGAGCCACACTTCTCGCACTCCACTACCGGACCGTCATAGCCCTTGATGCGGAACTCGCCCTCTTCAATCTCATAGCCATCGCAGGTCGGGTTGTTACCACAGACGTGCAGTTTACGCTTGGGATCGATAAGGTAGCTGTCCATCGCCGTACCGCACTTCTGGCAGCGGCGTTTGGCGCGCAGCGCGTTAGTTTCGGCGTCATCGCCTTCCAGCACGTTGAGGACTTCGTTTTCCGGCACCAGGTTAATGGTGGTTTTGCAGCGCTCTTTCGGCGACAGGGCATAGCCCGAACAGCCGAGGAAAACGCCGGTGCTGGCGGTACGGATGCCCATTTTACGGCCGCAGGTCGGACAGTCGATACTGGTGAGCACCATCGGGTTCGGCTGCATGCCGCCCTCTTCCGGATCTTTCTCCGCCGTCTCCAGCTGGGCGGTAAAATCGCCAAAGAAGTGGTTCAGCACTTCTTTCCACTCGGCCTGGTGCTTAGCCACCTGATCGAGACGATCTTCCATCTGCGCGGTGAAGTCGTAGTTCATTAAATCGCGGAAGTTCTCTTCCAGTCGGTCGGTGACGATCTCGCCCATTTTCTCCGCGTAGAAACGACGGTTTTCCACTCGCACGTAACCACGATCCTGAATGGTGGAGATAATCGAGGCATAGGTGGACGGACGACCGATACCGCGTTTTTCCAGCTCTTTAACCAGCGAGGCTTCGCTGAAGCGAGCCGGCGGTTTGGTAAAGTGCTGGGCAGGCGTCAGCTCTACCAGGCTCAGCTGGTCGCCCTGTTTGACCAGCGGCAGAGTCCGGTCCTCATCGCCCTTGCGCAGGGCCGGCATCACTTTGGTCCAGCCGTCAAAGCGTAAGGTACGACCGCGCGCTTTCAGTTTGAAATCGCCCGCCGCCACGGTCAGCGTCGTGGAGTCGTACTGCGCCGGCGTCATCTGACAGGCGACAAACTGGCGCCAGATCAGCTGATACAGCTTCTGCGCATCCGCTTCCATATCTTTCAGCGTTTCCGCCAGCACGTTCACATCAGACGGACGAATCGCTTCGTGCGCTTCTTGTGAGTTTTCTTTGCTGGCGTACTGATTCGCGCTTTCCGGCAGATATTTTTTACCAAACTTGTCGCTGATGTAGCCGCGAACCATGTTCAGCGCATCCTGACTCAGGTTGGTGGAGTCGGTACGCATATAGGTGATGTGCCCCGCCTCATAGAGGCGCTGAGCCATCATCATGGTCTTTTTCACGCCGAAGCCGAGACGGGTGCTGGCAGCCTGCTGCAGGGTGGAGGTGATGAACGGCGCGCCCGGCTTGCTGCTGGTCGGCTTGTCTTCCCGCTCCAGTACGCTGTAGCTGGCTTTTTCCAGTAGCGATACCGCCGCCATGGTCTCATCGCGGCTGACCGGACGGAACGGCTTATCGTCCTTATGGGTCACCTGCAGCGGCAGCGCGTCGCCGCCCGGCGTGGTGGTGCTGGCATCAACTTCCCAGTACTCTTCCGGGACGAATGCTTTGATTTCACGCTCACGCTCCACCACCAGGCGGACCGCGACGGACTGTACGCGCCCGGCAGAAAGACCACGGGCGATTTTTTTCCACAGCAGCGGCGAAACCATATAACCCACCACGCGGTCCATAAAGCGACGCGCCTGCTGGGCGTTAACCCGATCGATATTCAGTTCGCCCGGCTTTTCGAAAGCCTGACGAATGGCGTTTTTGGTGATCTCATTGAACACCACGCGGCTGTAACGCTGGTCATCGCCGCCGATAACTTCCCGCAGGTGCCAGGCAATGGCTTCCCCTTCGCGGTCAAGGTCGGTTGCGAGATAGATGTGGTCAGCTTTTTCCGCCAACTGTTTGAGTTCTGAAACTACCTTTTCTTTACCCGGAAGTACTTCATAGTGCGCATTCCAGTCATGCCATGGGTCCACGCCCATGCGGTTAACCAGAGCACCACGTTCGTCCTTTTTAGGCTTTTTAGCCCCTTTGGTGGCGGTAGAGTCGGTGCTCTTTTTGGAAGCTGATCCACTGGTCGGCAAATCGCGGATATGACCGACGCTGGATTTCACCACGTAGTCATTACCCAGATACTTATTGATCGTTTTGGCTTTTGCCGGGGACTCAACGATAACGAGAGCTTTACCCATATTCACCTTTACCTAATTTGATTCATCCAGGAATACATCGCACATTCATACACCCTCCACTGGCGACTGCCTCATATGTTGCGGCACCGTCGGTGAATATCAACCCAGAACACCTGTTTCATCTCCGTAAAACCAGGCGCTTGAGTTTACTGACCTTTTTTCGTCAGGTGACATAGCACGAAGAATTTTTGGCCGAATGTCAAGCAAATCTGTTGCCAGATCGCCGAAAGCGTCACACTGTACCTGATAAAATTCGTTACGCAACTTTATTAGCATGCAAAAGCGAATCACGCCAGTAAACGGCTGTTTCTCCACTGGTTACGATTACCCCTGTTTTGTCCATGGAAAATTTGCCCCGCGCCGCCGCGCGGCGTAAACTACGCGTGGAGAAAAAGAGGAGTCCGTTATGCAAGGTACAACCCAACCAATCGATCGCCAGACGCTGCTCGAAAAAGCCAACAAACTTATTCGCGAACATGAGGATACGTTAGCCGGTATCGAAGCTACCGACGTCGTTCAGCGCAACAATGTCCTGGTGTTTAGCGGTGAGTTTTATCTTGATGAGCAGGGTCTGCCGACACCGAAGAGTACAGCGGTATTTAATATGTTTAAGTACCTCGCCCATGAGCTGTCGGACAAATATCACCTGGTCGATTAAGACCGGCGGAGATTAAGACCGCCCTAAATGAGAATGCGAGGCAGAGCCTCGCGTTTTATCATCTATATCAGCGGCTTCTGTCCGCGCTGCCACCAGCGCAGCAGCAGTCGATCGGCGCTCTCCGCCGCGCTACCGGTGAAGCGGTCGAGCATTTTCTTACGCTGTTGATAACGCACTCCGATCACCTCGTGGCTCTCCATGAGTCCCAGCAGCAGCTCATCACTGGTTTCAACCGCATCCACCAGCCCTTTTTCCAGCGCCTGTACCCCGTACCAGTGCTCGCCAGTGGCCACCTGCTCAATATCAAGGCCCGGGCGCATCCGCTGGACGAAATCCTTGAACAAATGGTGCGTCTCATTAAGGTCTTCGCGAAACTTGCGCCGTCCTTCTTCAGTGTTTTCACCCAGCATCGTGAGCGTTCGTTTGTACTGTCCGGCGGTGTGCAGTTCGATATCAATATCTTTGTTCTTCAGGAAACGGTGCAGGTTTGGGATCTGCGCCACCACGCCAATAGAGCCGAGGATCGCAAACGGCGCCGAGACAATTTTGTTCGCCACGCAGGCCATCATATAGCCGCCGCTGGCCGCCACTTTGTCGACCGCCACCGTCAGCGGGATCTGTTTGTCGCGCAAGCGCTGTAGCTGCGATGCTGCAAGCCCGTAGCCGTGCACCACCCCGCCGGGGCTTTCCAGTCGAATCACCACCTGATCGCGCGCTTTCGCCGCCGCCAGCACCGCGGTGATCTCTTCCCGCAGGCTGGTGACTTCATGAGCATCCATACTGCCTTTGAAATCCAGCACCCAGGCGCGCGGCTTGCCTTCCGGCTCGGTATTACCCAGCTTCGCCCGCGCTTTCGCCGCCTTCGCCTCTTGTTTTTGCTTTTTCTTCTGCGACTTATGCCACTGCTTCTGCTGCGGGCCATCCAGCAGGGCCACCGCCAGCGATTCCTTCATCTCTTTATAATGCTCGCTAAGATTCGTTACCCGCAGCTCGCCGCGCTGTTTCTTGCGCTGGGCCAGGTTGACGATAATAGCGGCAATCACCGCGATAGCGACGACAACGGTCGCGATCTTGGCTAAAAATAAGCCATATTGAGCAAGTAATTCCACGTTTTCACCTTGTGTAAAGCACTGACGTTGCTTCACAGTGTACATCAGCCCCTGGCGAGAAGTCTTTGTGCTTTGTGTCCTCTGCGCAGCGGATTCCGTTTTTTTAGGCGAGGCTGAAATCGTTGCAAGATATTAATTTTGTGAATACTTTCCGCTTCGCCGATTGCAATGGCGGGCGCTTTCAGGCATAACAGCGCAAAAGTGAGATACCAAAGATGAAGCGCGATCGAGAGCCGATCGCCAAAGGAGTCGCCGTGCATTATCAACCGCAACGCCACTTGCTGAAAGATCGCATCATTCTGGTCACCGGGGCCAGCGATGGAATTGGTCGTGAAGCGGCCCTGACCTACGCCCGCTACAGCGCCAGCATTATCCTGCTGGGTCGCAACGACGACAAACTGCGCGCCGTCGCCGAGGAGATTGAGCGTGAGGGCGGTATTCCTCCCCGCTGGTTTACTCTCGACCTGCTCACCTGCACGCCGCAGGCGTGCCAGCAGCTGGCGCAGCAGATCAGCATCCACTATCCCCGCCTTGACGGCGTGCTGCACAATGCTGGCTTGCTCGGCGACATCTGCCCAATGGATGAACAGAAACCGGAGGTCTGGCAGCAGGTGATGCAGGTGAACGTCAATGGCACCTTTATGCTGACCCAGGCGCTTCTTCCTTTATTACTCCGTTCCGAATCCGGTTCGCTGGTCTTTACCTCATCCAGCGTCGGTCGTCAGGGTCGCGCCAACTGGGGCGCCTATGCCGTCTCCAAATTCGCCACCGAAGGGATGATGCAGGTGCTGGCCGACGAGTACCAAAGCCGCCACCTGCGGGTGAACTGTATCAACCCCGGCGGCACCCGCACCGGCATGCGCGCCAGCGCGTTCCCGACGGAAGATCCGCTGAAACTGAAAACACCCGCTGACATTATGCCCGTCTATCTGTGGCTGATGGGCGACGACAGTCGTCGCAAGACGGGAATGACCTTCGACGCCCAACCGGGGCGTAAACCAGGAATTGCCCAATGAGTGATGAACGCTACCGCGAACGCCAGCAGCGGCTGAAAGATAAAGTGGATGCCCGGGTGGCGGCGGCCCAGGACGAGCGCGGCATTGTGATGGTCTTTACCGGCAACGGCAAAGGAAAAACTACCGCCGCCTTTGGCACCGCGACCCGCGCCGTCGGCCACGGCAAAAAAGTCGGCGTGATCCAGTTTATCAAGGGGACCTGGCCTAACGGCGAGCGTAATCTGCTGGAGCCCCACGGCGTCGAATTTCAGGTGATGGCGACAGGCTTTACCTGGAACACTCAGGACCGCGACAGCGACACCGCCGCCTGTCTGGCGGTTTGGGAACATGCCCGCCGTATGCTTGCCGACGACCAGCTCGATCTGGTGCTGCTGGACGAGCTGACCTATATGGTGGCCTACGATTACCTGCCGCTGGAGGCGGTGCTGAGCGCTCTGCGTGAGCGTCCTGCCCACCAGTCGGTGATCATCACCGGCCGCGGCTGTCATCGCGATATTATTGAAATGGCGGATACCGTCAGCGAGCTGCGCCCGGTGAAACATGCCTTTGATGCCGGCATTAAAGCGCAGATGGGGATTGACTACTGAGGACCGGATACGGCGAAAGGAAGTCCGCGTTCCGGCGCAAAACCACCGGAACGCGCAACATTAACCGTTGGTCTTATTGCGGGTACTGGAACGGCGGTTGCTGTTATTACCCTGGCGCGGGTTAGCGCTGGTCTGGCTGTGACGCTTCACCGCCCGGCGGATCTGATTGGCTTTCAACCGGCGACGATCTTTTTCAACGGCGACCTTGGAGCTGGTTTCCGGAGTAAGTTCCACCAGTTCGCGCAGATAGTTGGTCTGCGCCAGGTCCAGCTCGGTATAGCCGCCGCGCGGCAGGCCTTTCGGCAGCAGAATATCGCCATAGCGTACGCGGATCAGGCGGCTGACCTGCACGCCGACCGCTTCCCACAGACGACGCACTTCGCGGTTACGCCCTTCGGTCAGGGTGACGTTGTACCACTGGTTAATCCCTTCGCCGCCGGTGAATTTGATGGTTTTAAACGCCGCCGGGCCATCTTCTAACTGTACGCCGCGCGACAGCTGGCGCAGCTTATCTTCATCTACCTGGCCGAAAACGCGAACGGCGTACTCACGCTCGACTTCACGGCTCGGGTGCATCAGGCGGTTTGCCAGTTCGCCGTCGGTGGTGAACAGCAACAGGCCACAGGTGTTGACGTCCAGACGACCAACGGCAATCCAGCGCGCGCCGCGCAGTTTAGGCAGACGATCGAACACCGTCGGGCGTCCTTCCGGATCGTTACGGGTGCACAGTTCGCCTTCCGGCTTGTAGTACGCCAGCACGCGGCAGATCTGCTCGGCGGACTCTTTCACCGAGATCAGATGGCCATCGATACGAATTTTTAAACCGGGGACAATTTCCACACGATCGCCGAGGGTGGCGATTTTGCCGTCGACGCTGACGCGGCCAGCTTCGATTTTCGCTTCAATTTCACGGCGGGAGCCGTGGCCGGCGCGGGCCAGCACTTTTTGCAGTTTCTCGCTCATTGAGCTTCCTTAAGGTGTCGCCTTCCCAGGCGTCTGGTATGCTTTATGAAACAATGAGGCCTGTATCAGCAACTCATTGTTACGTATATACTTTTTACGTAAAGTCTCGCCGACATACGCAAAACATTCGCCGCGAGCCCGTATTCGTGGCCGAACATACTACACTAACTTCGCCGGGAAAGCTTCTGTTCGCCACACCGCGCCTTTAGTATGGAACAGATTTTCCTCATTCTCCTGTCTACCCTCACCTGTGTTGGTCTTAGTCGGACAGAGAGCGCCTCCCTGCGCTACGCCTGCTCTTGCGCGACGGCAGAGCGCTGGGCGAGCAGCCAGTCACGAAAACAGCGGTTGGCGGGCGCCAGTAAAGCGGTCTCGTGGTAAACCAGATAGTAGGCCAGCGGGCAGGTGATGGGCTGTACCAACGGATTCACCAGCCGTCCCTGCGCCAGCGCGGACGCCACGAATGAGCGTCGCAGTAAGGCCATCCCCATACCGGCTAATGCCGCCTCCGTTACGCCGTTGCAATCAGTGAACACCGGGCCACGGCGCGCGCGGTGCGCTTCCAGCCCCACGGCCTCGCACCACAGCGCCCAGTCCTCACGATGTTCATCGTGCAGCAGCGGATACTCTAGCAGATCGCTGGTATCGGCGAGGGTCCGGTGCGGAGCAATCAGCTGCGGACTACAGACCGGCATCAGATCGTCATCCAGCAGACGATAAGCCTGCAGTTCCGGCCAGCTCCCGACGCCATGCCGCACGGCAAAATCGATCTCTTCGCTCAGCAAATCCACTCGCCGGTTGGTGGTGCCGATCAGGATCTCTATCTGTGGATAGCGCCGTTCAAAATCAGCCAGCCGCGGCAGCAGCCATTGAATAGCAAAGCCGCTGGTACAACTGACAGTCACTTTTTCCGGCCCCGGGGGCACCTGCAGACGCCGGGTGGCGGCAGCTATCTGATGAAACGCGGGCTGCACGGCCCGGAGGTAGATCTCCCCCACCTCCGTTAACTGTAACCGTCGGGGGGTACGGATAAATAGCGGGACATTCAGCGCCTCCTCCAGGCGGGCAATCTGCTGGCTGACAGCGCTGGGTGTGACGCAAAGTTCACTGGCGGCCAGCTTCAGGCTGAGCAGCCGCGCCGCCGCCTCAAAACAGCGCAACGCATTCAGCGGCGGGAGTTTCATGGCTATGGAACCTCAGTTAAGAAAAACTTAATCATGTAAGCATAACGCGTTTGTCGGCCATTGCACGAGAGCTCTACAGTTAGCTTCCTTACCGTTCACAAGGAGTCAATCATGCGTGTTATCGACTGTGGTCGCCTGCTGCTGCTTGCCGCCCTCTGGGGTGCCAGCTTTCTGTTTATGCGCATCACCACCCCGGCTTTCGGCGCGGTAAACAGCGCCTTTCTGCGCGTGCTGTTCGCCGCCGTCGCTTTAGGGTTGCTGGCCGGCGCGCGCGGAAAATGGGGCGGGTATGAGGGTAAATTCATCGCCACTCTGAAGCTGGGGGTCATCAATTCCGGCCTCCCTTTTCTGATGTACTGCCTTGCCGCGCAATGGCTACCGGCAGGGTACTCCGCCACGCTCAACGCCACGGCACCGATGATGGGGGTGCTGATTGGCGCACTCTGCTTTGCGGAACCGCTGACCCTGCGCAAAGGCGCTGGCGCGGCGCTGGGCGCTATTGGCGTGGCGGTGATCGCGCGCCCGACTACCGGCCTCGGCGCCGCCCAGCTGCTGCCGGGCGTCGGCGCCTGTCTGACCGCCACCGCCTGCTATGGCCTGGCCGGCTTTCTGACCCGCCGCTGGATCCAACAGCGCGGCGGCCTCGAAGCGGAGCGCGTCGCGTTGGGCAGCCAAATCGGCGCCACGCTGTTTTTATGCCCCTTCTTTCTCTGGTCCTGCGGGCATGGGCTGGCTGTGGACTGGGGTCAGGGCCTGCCGTGGATGGCAATGCTTATGCTGGGTGTCGTCTGCACGGCGGCAGGGTATATCCTCTATTTCCGCCTGATCGCTGATATTGGACCGCTGCGTTCACTGTCCGTGACCTTTTTGATCCCGCCTTTTGCGGTGCTGTGGGGCTATCTTTTTCTTGGAGAGATTGTGGAGAGTGGGTTAATTCTCGGCGCGCTGCTGGTCTGCGTGGCGCTGTGGATGATGGTCGTGCCGTCGGGGAGAAAAGAGAGGGTACCAGGCGGCGCATGAGGCACCGCCCGGCAGGTAGTGTCAGAGAAACGGCCTCACGTCGCCCACGCCTTCGCGCAGCACCACCGGGGTATCTTCCGTCAGGTCGATAACCGTGGTCGGCTGCTGCCCCAGGAAACCACCGTGGATAATGAGGTCCACGACTTTCTCCAGACGATCTTTGATCTCTTCCGGGTCGGATTCGGTAAAGTCGCTGCCGGGCAGCATCAGCGAGGTAGAGAGCATCGGTTCGCCTAAGGTCTCAAGCAACGCCTGAGCGATGGGGTTGGACGGGACGCGCATACCAATAGTTTTACGCTTCTCCTGCAGCAGCCGGCGCGGCACCTCTTTCGTTCCTTTGAGGATAAAGGTGTAGTTGCCCGGCGTATTGTTTTTCATCAGGCGAAACGCCACGTTGTCCACAAAGGCGTAGGTTGACAGTTCGGACAGGTCGCGGCACATCAGGGTGAAGTTGTGGCCGTCCGGCAGCTGACGGATGCGGCAGATCCGCTCCATCGCGCCCTTGTCTTCAATTTTGCAGCCCAGCGCGTAGCCGGAGTCGGTAGGATATACGATCACCCCGCCCTTACGCACAATCTCCACCGCCTGGTTAATCAACCGCGCCTGCGGGTTATCCGGATGGATATAAAAAAACTGGCTCATACTTCCCTCTCAATTTTTATTCGGTGGCCGCTTCCCAGCTGTGCCAGACGCCTTCCACGCCGGCAGGGAGCCAGAGCTTACGGCCAAGTTCGATCCACGCGCAGGGCTGATGGAAATCGGAACCCTGCGACGCCAGAAGACCAAACTGCACGGCCAGGGCGGCCAGCTGGGCGCGTTCATGCGGCGCCTGCTGACACTGGGCCACTTCCATGGCATCACCGCCCTGCTCGCTGAAGTGGGCCAACAGCCGCTTAAGCCACTTGGCGGAAAGATCGTAACGCCCGGGATGGGCTATCACCGCCTTACCGCCAGAATGATGAATGACATCAATTGCTTGTTTTATTGTACACCACTGCGGCGGCACGTAACCGGTTTTCCCGCGGGCAAGGTATTTTTTGAAGACCTCCGCCATGTTCTTCGCGTGGCCGGCCTCCACCAGAAAACGGGCAAAATGGCCGCGGGTGACGGCGCCACCGTCCGCCAGCCGCAGCGCCCCTTCCCAGGCGCCGGGGATGCGCGCCTTCTCCAGACGCTCGGCAATCATCTGGCCGCGCTGCTGGCGCCGCGCTTTCTGCTCCTCCAGCAGGGCGGTCATCGCAGGGTGCGCAATATCAATATTGAGACCCACAATATGAATCTCGTGATTCTCCCAGAGGGTGGAAATCTCGACGCCGTTCACCAGGGTCAAGGGTAATCCGGCGCGGGCGATCTCCTCCCGGGCCGCGGGGATCGCCGCCACGCTGTCATGGTCGGTGATCGCCAGCGTGCCTACGCGCATTTCATGGGCGCGATGGACCAGTTCCTGCGGAGTCAGCCGCCCGTCAGAGGCGGTGGTATGGCTGTGCAGATCGTAAATCACTGCGTATTGGCTGTCGCTCAAAAGGACTCCTGCTGGACATCAACGTAAATAAGCGCATTATCATACCGACAGGCAGAGAAAATCTGCAAACAAGGGTTGACTTTATTCCATTGAACTAGTTAACTAGTACGCAAGTTCACATGAAGGGGTATCACGATGAAAATGCACTTTATCACTCTGCACAGCTGGTGGCGCACCTCCTGATAACGGGCGGCGTGATCGCGTTTTGCATTCAGCATACAGATACCCGGCCCGCCAATGAGCGGGCTTTTTATTGGACAAAAATAATACGAACAGGCGAGAACAATAATGCAAACATCCAAACCGGCACTCGAGCTTCTCACCAGCGACGCCATCTACCGGGAGAACCCGACGGCGTTATTCCACCAACTGTGCGGCGCCCGTCCGGCCACGCTGCTGCTGGAATCGGCTGACATCGACAGCAAAGATGACTTAAAAAGCCTGCTGCTGGTGGACAGCGCGCTGCGCATCACCGCTCTCGGTGACACTGTCACCATTCAGGCCCTCTCCGCCAACGGCGCCGCGCTGCTGGAGCTGCTGGACGGCGCGCTGCCCTCCGGGATCGCCAATCAGCGCCAGCCCAACGGCCGGATCCTGACCTTCCCGGCGGTCAGTTCCCTGCTCGATGAAGACGCCCGCCTCTGCTCGCTGTCAGTGTTTGACGCCTTCCGTCTCCTGCAGGAGCTGGTGACCGTCCCTGCCAACGAGCGTGAAGCGATGTTCTTCGGCGGCCTGTTCGCCTATGACCTGGTGGCCGGCTTTGAAGATCTGCCGCCCCTGCAGAGCGACACCGCCTGCCCGGACTACTGCTTCTATCTGGCGGAGACCCTGCTGGTCATCGACCATCAGACCAAGCATACCCGCATCCAGGCGAGCCTGTTCACCCCGCTGGAGAGTGAAAAACAGCGCCTGGAGCAGCGCCTGAGCCAGCTGCGCCAGCAGCTGAACGAGCCACCGCTGCCGCTGCCGGTTACCACCGTGGCCGAAATGCGCTGCGACGTTGACCAGAGCGATGAAGAGTACGGCGCGGTGGTGCGCAAAATGCAGCGCGCGATCCGCGCCGGGGAAATCTTCCAGGTGGTCCCTTCCCGCCGCTTCTCGCTGTCCTGCCCGTCGCCGCTGGCCGCCTATGATGTGCTGAAGAAGAGCAACCCCAGCCCGTACATGTTCTTTATGCAGGACAATGATTTCACCCTGTTCGGCGCCTCGCCGGAAAGCTCGCTGAAGTATGATGCCGTCAGCCGTCAGATTGAGATCTACCCCATCGCCGGCACCCGGCCGCGCGGTCGCCGCGCCGACGGCTCGCTGGATCGCGATCTCGACAGCCGTATCGAACTGGAAATGCGTACCGATCACAAAGAGCTTTCCGAGCACCTGATGCTGGTGGACCTGGCGCGCAACGATCTGGCCCGCATCTGTACCCCGGGCAGCCGCTATGTCGCCGATTTAACCAAGGTTGACCGTTACTCCTTCGTTATGCATCTGGTCTCCCGGGTGGTGGGTGAACTGCGTCAGGATCTCGATGTGCTGCACGCCTACCGCGCCTGCATGAACATGGGCACTCTCAGCGGCGCGCCGAAGGTTCGCGCCATGCAGCTGATTGCCGCCGCCGAAGGTAAACGACGCGGCAGCTACGGCGGCGCGGTGGGCTATTTCACCGCCCACGGCGACCTCGACACCTGCATCGTCATCCGTTCCGCCTACGTGCAGGAGGGTATCGCTACCGTCCAGGCCGGAGCCGGCATTGTGCTCGACTCGGTTCCCCAGTCGGAAGCGGATGAGACCCGAAATAAAGCCCGCGCGGTGCTGCGCGCCATTGCCCAGGCCCATCACGCGAAGGAGATTTTCTGATGGCTGACATTCTGCTGCTCGATAATATCGATTCTTTCACCTATAACCTGGCAGACCAGCTGCGCGCCAACGGCCATAACGTGGTGATTTACCGTAACTCCGTTCCGGCGCAGGCGCTGATTGAGCGTCTGGGCACCATGGACAATCCGGTGCTGATGCTCTCCCCTGGCCCGGGTACGCCAAGCGAAGCCGGCTGCATGCCGGAATTGCTGACCCGCATGCGGGGCAAGCTGCCGATCATCGGCATCTGCCTCGGCCACCAGGCCATTGTCGAAGCCTACGGCGGCTATGTCGGCCAGGCGGGCGAGATCCTTCACGGCAAAGCCTCCAGCATTGAGCACGACGGCCAGGCGATGTTTGCCGGTCTGGCTAACCCGCTGCCGGTGGCGCGCTACCACTCGCTGGTCGGCAGCAATATTCCTGCCGGGCTGACGATTAACGCCAATTTCAACGGCATGGTGATGGCGGTGCGTCACGATGCGGATCGGGTGTGCGGCTTCCAGTTCCACCCGGAATCGATCCTCACCACCCAGGGCGCGCGACTGCTGGAGCAGACCCTGGCCTGGGCGCTGCAGAAGCTGGAGCATACCAACACCCTCCAGCCGATCCTTGAGAAGCTGTACCAGGCGGAAACCCTGAGCCAGCAGGAGAGCCACCAGCTGTTCTCCGCCGTCGTGCGCGGCGAAGTGAAGCCTGAACAGCTGGCCGCCGCGCTGGTCAGTATGAAAGTGCGCGGCGAGCAGCCGCAGGAAATTGCCGGCGCCGCCACCGCGCTGCTGGAAAACGCCGCGCCGTTCCCGCGCCCGGACTACCTGTTTGCCGACATCGTCGGCACCGGTGGCGACGGCAGCAACAGCATTAATATCTCCACCGCCAGCGCGTTTGTCGCCGCCGCCTGTGGATTGAAAGTGGCGAAGCACGGCAACCGCAGCGTTTCCAGTAAATCAGGCTCTTCTGACCTGCTGGCGGCCTTCGGCATTAATCTCGATATGAACGCCGATAAATCCCGCGCGGCGCTCGATGAGCTGGGCGTCTGCTTCCTGTTCGCGCCGAAGTACCACACCGGTTTCCGCCACGCGATGCCGGTCCGTCAGCAGCTGAAGACCCGTACCCTGTTTAACGTGCTGGGCCCGCTGATCAACCCGGCGCATCCGCCGCTGGCGCTGATTGGCGTCTACAGCCCGGAACTGGTGTTGCCGATTGCGGAAACCTTGCGCGTACTCGGTTATCAGCGCGCTGCCGTGGTGCACAGCGGCGGGATGGATGAAGTCTCGCTGCATGCGCCCACGGTGGTCGCCGAGCTGCATAACGGGGAAATTAAAAGCTATCAGCTGACCGCCGACGATTTCGGCCTGACGCCTTACCATCAGGCGCAGCTGGCGGGCGGCACGCCGGAAGAAAACCGTGACATTCTGACGCGCTTGCTACAAGGTAAAGGTGAAGCCGCTCACGAAGCCGCCGTCGCCGCCAACGTCGCCATGTTGATGCGTTTACACGGGCATGAAGATCTGAAAGCTAACGCTCAGCAGGTACTGGATGTGCTGCACAGCGGCGCGGCCTATGACAGAGTGACCGCCTTAGCGGCAAGAGGGTAAAGAATGCAGACCGTTTTAGCAAAAATCGTTGCCGACAAAGCGATTTGGGTGGAAGCCCGCAAACAACAACAACCGTTAGCCAGTTTTCAGAATGAGGTCGTCCCGACGCAGCGCAATTTCTATGACGCGCTGGCCGGCACCCGCACCGCGTTTATTCTCGAGTGCAAAAAGGCTTCGCCGTCGAAGGGGTTGATTCGCGAAGATTTCGATCCGGCGGCGATCGCCAGCATCTACAAACACTACGCCTCGGCGATCTCGGTGCTGTGTGATGAGAAATATTTCCAGGGCAGCTTCGATTTTCTGCCGATTGTCAGCAAGGTCGCGCCGCAGCCGATCCTGTGTAAGGACTTCACCATCGACCCTTACCAGATCTACCTGGCGCGCTACTATCAGGCCGACGCCTGCCTGCTGATGCTGTCGGTGCTCGACGATGAACAGTATCGTCAGCTCTCGGCGGTGGCTCACAGCCTGAATATGGGCGTGCTCACCGAAGTCAGCAATGATGAGGAGCTGGAGCGCGCCATCGCCCTGAAGGCGAAGGTGGTGGGCATCAACAACCGCGACCTGCGCGATATGTCGATTGACCTCAACCGCACCCGTCAGCTGGCGGCGCGTCTCGGCCCGGATGTCACGGTGATCAGCGAATCCGGCATCCATACCTATGCCGAAGTGCGTGAGCTGAGCCACTTCGCCAATGGCTTCCTGATCGGCTCCGCCCTGATGGAGCAGGCGGATCTGGAAGCGGCGGTCAAGCGCGTGCTGCTCGGCGAGAACAAAGTGTGCGGCCTGACGCGCCCGCAGGATGCGCAGGTGGCCTGGGAGTCTGGCGCCATCTACGGTGGGCTGATCTTCGTCCCGACCTCACCGCGGGCGGTAAATGACGCCCAGGCTAAAGCGGTGATCGCCTCCGCGCCGCTGCAGTACGTCGGCGTCTTCCGCAATGCGCCGCTGGATGAGGTGGTCGCCCGCGCCCAGGCCCTGGAGCTGGCCGCAGTACAGCTGCACGGTGATGAAGACCAGGCCTATATCGACGCGCTGCGCGACGCCCTCGCGGATAGCGTCCGCATCTGGAAAGCGCTGACCGTTGGCGAAACCTTGCCGTCCCGTACACTCCGCCATGTCGATAAGTATCTGCTCGACAACGGCCAGGGCGGCAGCGGCCAACGTTTTGACTGGAGCCTGCTGCAGGGCCAGGACCTGCGCAACGTCATGCTGGCTGGCGGCCTCGGCGCCGATAACTGTGTGGAAGCGGCCAAAAGCGGCTGTGCCGGACTCGATTTCAATTCAGGCGTAGAGTCGCAACCCGGGATTAAAGACGCCAGCAAGCTGGCCTCCGTATTCCAGACGCTGCGCGCATATTAAGGAGCAATAATGAGCACTTTACTGAACCCCTACTTCGGCGAATTCGGCGGCATGTATGTGCCGCAGATCCTGATGCCCGCCCTGCGCCAGCTGGAAGAGGCCTTTGTCAGCGCGCAGAAGGACCCGGCCTTTCAGGCGGAATTCACCGACCTGCTGAAAAACTACGCCGGTCGTCCGACGGCCCTGACCAAATGCCGGAACCTGACCGAAGGGACCCGCACTACCCTGTACCTGAAACGCGAAGATCTGCTGCACGGCGGCGCGCACAAAACCAACCAGGTGCTGGGCCAGGCTCTGCTGGCCAAACGGATGGGCAAAACCGAAATTATCGCCGAGACCGGCGCCGGTCAGCACGGCGTCGCCTCAGCGCTGGCCAGCGCCCTGCTCGGTCTGAAATGCCGTATCTACATGGGCGCCAAGGACGTCGAGCGCCAGTCGCCGAACGTCTTCCGTATGCGCCTGATGGGCGCCGAGGTGATCCCGGTGCATAGCGGCTCCGCCACGCTGAAAGATGCCTGTAACGAGGCGCTACGCGACTGGTCCGGCAGCTATGAGAAGGCGCACTATATGCTGGGCACCGCCGCCGGTCCGCACCCGTTCCCGACCATCGTACGTGAATTCCAGCGCATGATCGGCGAAGAGACCAAAGCGCAGATCCTCGAAAAAGAGGGCCGTCTGCCGGACGCGGTGATCGCCTGCGTCGGCGGCGGGTCAAACGCCATCGGCATGTTCGCTGATTTTATCGAGGAAACCCGCGTCGGCCTGATCGGCGTGGAGCCTGCCGGGCACGGTATCGAAAGCGGGGAGCACGGCGCGCCGCTGAAGCATGGTCGTGTGGGGATCTACTTCGGGATGAAGTCGCCGATGATGCAAACCGCCGACGGCCAGATCGAGGAATCTTACTCCATTTCCGCCGGGCTGGACTTCCCGTCCGTTGGGCCGCAGCACGCGTTTCTGAACAGCACCGGGCGCGCCGACTATGTGTCGATCACCGATGACGAAGCGCTGGAGGCGTTTAAAGCGCTCTCCCGCCACGAAGGGATCATCCCGGCGCTGGAGTCCTCTCACGCTCTGGCCCATGCGCTGAAAATGATGCGCGAGAACCCGGAAAAAGAGCAACTGCTGGTGGTTAACCTCTCCGGCCGCGGCGATAAAGACATTTTCACCGTACACGACATCCTGAAAGCGCGAGGGGAAATCTGATGGAACGCTATGAGACGCTGTTTGCCCAACTGAAAAACCGCCAGGAAGGCGCTTTCGTCCCCTTTGTCACCCTTGGCGATCCGGGACCGGAGCAGTCGCTGAAAATTATCGATGCGCTGATCGAAGGCGGCGCCGATGCCCTTGAGCTGGGGATCCCCTTCTCCGACCCGCTGGCGGACGGCCCGACCATCCAGGGCGCGGCCCTGCGCGCCTTCGCCGCGGGGGTAACCCCGGCGCAGTGCTTTGAGATGCTGGCGGCGATCCGCCAGAAGCATCCAACGATCCCAATCGGCCTGCTGATGTACGCGAACCTCGTCTTCAGCCCGGGTATCGATGAGTTCTATGCCCAGTGCGCCCGCGTCGGCGTCGACTCGGTGCTGGTAGCCGACGTGCCGGTGGAAGAGTCCGCCCCGTTCCGCCAGGCGGCGATGCGCCATAACATCGCGCCAATTTTCATTTGCCCGCCCAACGCGGATGACGATTTACTGCGCCAGATCGCCTCTTATGGCCGCGGCTACACCTATCTGCTGTCGCGCGCCGGGGTGACGGGTGCGGAAAATCGCGCTGCGCTGCCGCTGCACCATCTGGTGGAGAAGCTGGCGGAATATCACGCTGCGCCGCCGCTGCAGGGCTTTGGCATCTCCGCGCCGGAGCAGGTGAGCGCCGCCATTGACGCCGGGGCCGCCGGGGCGATCTCCGGTTCCGCCATCGTCAAAATCATCGAACGTCATCTTGATGAGCCACAAACCATGCTCGACGAGCTGAAAGCCTTCGTCCAGAGCCTGAAGGCGGCGACCAAAACCGCCTGACCGTCAGCCGCCTGGCATCACGCCAGGCGGCGATGATTTCTGCAAACTGTCGGCGTATTTGCGCGTTAAGCGAAACAGCGCCTGCACTTCATCTTCCGGCCACTGCGCCAGCACCTGATTAATTAACCGCCGCCGCGCGACGGCGATCCTGTCGATCATCTGTTGTCCCCTGGCGCTAAGCGTCACTTCGCTGATCCGTCGGTCATGACGGTTCGGTTGCTTACCGGCAAGCCCCTGGGCTTCCAGTTTCTTCACCTGACGACTGACGGTGGTGTAATCGCGCCCTAAATGATCCGCCAGCTCAACCACCCCCACCGGGCCATAGCGCCCTACCGCCACCAGCAGCGGAAACAGCATCTGTTCCAGCTTGACGCCAGCTGCCTGGAGGATCTGCTCGTCGCGCACCGGCTGGTTCATCACGCTGATGATATCCAGCAGCGCGCCGTGAAAGTCGGTAATGTCGTAGCTATTATGTGCATCTTGCATGTATTAATTTTCCGCGTATAGTGCTGCAAAACAATATGTGTATTTTACACATAATTCCCGACAGGAGATAATTTATGAAAGCAGGCGTGGTTTTTGATCTCGCAGAAGGCCCGGTTTGGGCCGATTTCATCGAGCCGCAGCCCGCGCCCGGCCAGACGCTTATTGACGTCCGCGCCGCCGCGATGAGCCATGTGGTCAAGGCCCGGGCATCAGGACGCCATTACAGCTTCGACGGCAATCTGCCTTTTGTACCCGGTATCGATGGTGTCGGCACTACATCCCAGGGCCAGCGCGTCTACTTCGCCTTCCCCACTGCCCCCTTCGGCAGTATGGCGCAGCGGGCGCCGGTCGCCCTGCAGAATTGCCTGCCGCTGCCGGATGAGCTCGATGATATCCCGGCGGCGGCGATGGCCAACCCCGGCATGTCCGCGTGGGCGTCTCTGGTGACTCGCGCCCAGCTTCAGGCCGGCGAAACGGTGCTGATTAACGGCGCCACCGGCAGCGCCGGTCAGCTGGCGGTGCAGATTGCCCGCTACCTGGGCGCAAAAAAAATCATTGCGACCGGACGCAATGCGCAGTCGCTGGCGGCGATCGGCGCCGATGAATGTATTCAGTTAACGGCGGATGATAAGACGTTAACTGCACAGTTTTCAGCGGTCAGCGCCGCGCAGATCGATGTGGTCATCGATTATCTGTGGGGACACAGCGCGGAATTATTATTGCCGGCCCTGGCCAAATATACCCCGGCCGGCAGACCGGTGCGCTATGTGCAAGTGGGGTCCCTGGCTGGCGCCGATATCGCGTTAAATGGCGCGGTTCTGCGTTCCGCCCCGCTCCTGCTGATGGGCAGCGGGATCGGTAGCCTGACGATGCCGCAGCTGCTGGCGGCGACCGGCGAAATGCTGCAGGCGGCGGTGCCGGGGAAATTGACCATCGCCACCACCCCGCGGCCGCTGCAGGAGATCGCTACGGCCTGGCCGCAGGACGACAGCCAGAAGCGTACGGTTTTCACCCTCGGATAAAAAATCGCTTCCGCACAAAAGATGGGGTTGATATCTTAAATGAGAAATATTATCTTTCTCATCACTGAATAGTTGAGTAAATAACTCAGGTATTCAGTACGACATTGCTCACATTGCTTCCAGTATTTTTGCCCGCACTTGTGCGGGCTTTTTTTTACTCGCGACACACCTCTCGCACCCGCTGCCGCAGCCAGCGGTGGCCGGGGCCTGCTCCAGGCGCGGACGCCACGCCTGCCACACCGTAATCACCCCGGTGCTGACCGGCAGCGGAAAACTTACTATCCCCTGCGGCGAAGGATGACGCACGCAGGAGGCCGGCATCAGCCCCAGCGCGGCGCTGAAGCCCGGCACGACGGCGGCGATGCGCCGGTACAGCCCCCGCCCCGCTCTGCCAGCTGGTCATCCACCAGCCCATATACGATCCCATGCCGGGAAACGATAACATGTCCCCAGGCGACATAGCGCTCTGCATCTATCGCCGCCGCGGCGGTAAACTGGATTGAGCACCGCGCGCATATCGCTCAGCACACTGTGCGTTTTGCTGCGGATCCGCTGCGCATGCGGGGTGAACACCATTTTGCGTCCGGCCCGCACCAGCAGGGGATCGCCGGTCACGTGCCGCAAGCGAGTTAACGTTCCGCTCATCGCCGAAGTGCTAAGGCCGAAACGGCGGGCGGCGCCCGGGACTGGAGTATCTGGATGGCCACGGCCGCACGGTGCCCTGGTAAGCCCGCCGGGACGCCAGCCTCAGGGCGCCCTTCGGCGCCCGCCCGGCGTCTGTTATCCAAGGTCACCGCGCTATATTCCGCGTTGCCCTGCCGCCTTTACCGAGGTCACCCGCCTTTTTTGTTCAAAATTTATGAAATTTGTAAACGGTGGTGAAGAAATCAGTTTAAACGTCAACTTTTCTGTGTAAATATTAAGGCGAATGATAACTATTCTTTTTATCATTTATAGAATCACGCCGGGTCAGCGCAAGCCAGACGACGAATAACGTCGCTTTTGCGCGGCGTGATATGTGCTAATAACAAAAAATAAGCCTGCATTTATCATGGAAAAAAACACTTCTCTGCCGTTTGGCAGTTTCAACTCATTGGCATTGTTTACAGGTCTGTGTCTGGGAGCCGCGCCGGCAACCGGCATGGCAGCCGAAAAATCAGTCAAAAATAATGAAGAGACGCTGGTGGTGGAAGCCGCCCCGCCTTCGCTTTATTCTCCCGGAGCCTCCGCCGATCCCAAGTTCAATAAACCACTGGTGGATACCACTCGCACCATCACCGTGATCCCCGAACAGGTCATTAAAGATCAGGGCGTCACCAACCTGACTGACGCCCTCAAAAACGTCCCCGGCGTCGGGGCGTTTTACGCCGGGGAGAATGGCAGCTCAACCACCGGGGACGCCATCTTTATGCGCGGCGTGGACACCTCCAACAGTATTTATGTCGACGGCATTCGCGATATCGGCAGCGTGACGCGGGATACCTTCAATACCCAGCAGGTGGAAGTCATCAAAGGGCCCGCCGGCACGGACTATGGCCGCAGCGCCCCTTCCGGCTCGATCAATATGATCAGCAAGCAGCCGCGCCTTGACTCCGGGATCGACGGATCCGTCAGCATCGGCAGCGCCTGGTCGCGTCGGGGTACCCTTGACCTTAACCAGGCCTTCGGCGACAACGCCGCGTTTCGCCTCAACCTGATGGGCGAAAAAACCCACGACGCCGGCCGGGATAAGATTGAGAACGAGCGCTACGGCATTGCCCCGTCCCTGGCCTTCGGCCTCGATACGCCCACCCGTCTGTATCTGAACTATCTCCACGTCCGACAGAATAACACCCCGGATGGCGGGATCCCCACCGTCGGCCTGCCGGGCTATTCGGCGCCTTCGCCGAAGTATGCCGCCCTCAATTCCGCCGGTAAGGTCGATACCAGCAATTTCTATGGCACCGACTCCGATTACGATAAATCCACCACCGACAGCGGCACCCTGCGCTTTGAACACGATCTGACGGACAATACCACCGTGCGCAATACCACCCGCTGGTCGCGTGTGAAGCAGGAGTATCTCCTGACCGCGGTGATGGGCGGCGCGAGCAATATCACCGCCCCCGACATCAATGACGTCAATACCTGGAGCTGGTCACGTCTGGTTAATACCAAAGATGTCAGCAACCGCATTCTGACCAACCAGACCAATATCACCTCGACCTTCAATACCGGTTCGATAGGCCATGACGTCAGCGCCGGCGTGGAGTTTACCCGGGAAAACCAGACTAACTATGGCGTCAACGCCCTGACCGCTCCGGCGGTGAATCTCTATCATCCGGTGAGCAGCCTGTCGATTGGCGGGCTGGACAGAAACGGGGCGAACGCCAACGGCCAGACCGATACCTTCGGTATCTATGCCTTTGATACGCTGGCGCTGACCGATCGGGTTGAGGTCAACGGTGGGCTGCGTCTCGACAGTTACCATACCAAATATGACAGCGCCACCGCCTGCGGCGGCAGCGGACGCGGGGCTGTCGCCTGCCCGCCAGGACAGTCGACCGGCAGCCCGGTCACCACTGTCGATACCGCTAAATCCGGTAACCTGGTTAACTGGAAGGCCGGGGCGCTGTATCGCTTAACCGAGCAGGGCAATATCTACGTCAACTATGCCATCTCGCAGCAACCGCCGGGAGGCAGCAGCTTCGCGCTGGCAGCCAGCGGTAGCGGCAACAGCGCCAACCGGACCGACTTTAAACCGCAGAAGGCGAAATCCAGCGAACTGGGCACCAAGTGGCAAATCCTCGACAAGCGCCTGCTGCTCAGTGCGGCGTTATTCCGCACCGATATTGAAAACGAAGTGGCCGCCAACGATGACGGAACCTGGTCGCAGTACGGCAAAAAGCGCGTGGAAGGCTATGAGCTCTCCGCAACCGGGAACCTGACCCCGGACTGGACAATCATCGCCGGCTACACCCAGCAGCATGCCACGGTGACAGAGGGTCAGAATGTGGCGCAGGATGGCTCTTCCGCGCTGGCCTACACCCCGAAACATGCCTTTACGCTGTGGACGCAGTATCAGGCCACCAGCGATCTGTCCGTCGGTGGCGGCGTGCGCTATGTCGGAAGCCTGCGCCGGGGCAGCGATGGCGCGGTGGGTACCCCGGATCACACCGAGGGCTATTGGGTCGCCGACGCCAAACTGGGCTATCGGGTCAACAGCAATCTCGATCTGCAGCTCAATATGTACAACCTGTTTGATACCGATTACGTGGCTTCCATCAACAAGAGCGGCTATCGCTATCATCCGGGCGAACCCCGTACCTTTATGTTGACGGCGAACGTCCATTTCTGAGTCTGTACGTGGGGCCATCGCGCCCCACCTTTTTGAGAGAACACCGCAATGATGTATCACATTCCTGACGTGCTGACGGCGGACCAGGTGGCTGAATATGGCCGCCTGCTGGCGCAGGCCGAATGGGTTGACGGGCGGGTTACCGTCGGCAGCCAGGGGGCGACCGTCAAACAAAACCAGCAGATCGATACCCGCACGCCGCTGTATGCCCGTCTGCAGGCCGCCGTACTCGACGCGCTGCGCGGCCATCCGCAGTTTTTTTCCGCCGCGCTGCCGCGGACGATTTCCGCGCCGTTGTTTAATCGCTACGGGCCGGGGGAGACCTACGGTTTTCATGTCGATGGCGCGGTGCGCCAGAACGGGGATGCGGGCTGGATGCGGACCGACCTCTCGGCGACGCTGTTCCTCTGCGAGCCGGAAAGCTATGAAGGGGGCGAACTGGTGATTGAAGATACCTATGGCCAGCACCGGGTGAAGCTCCCGGCCGGACATCTGGTGCTCTATCCCGCCAGTAGCCTGCACTGCGTCACCCCGGTCACCGGCGGGGTTCGCCAGGCCTCTTTCCTGTGGATCCAGTCGATGGTCCGCGACGATAAGCAGCGCGCGATGCTCTACGACCTGGACCGCACGATCCAGTCTCTCAAAACCCGCTTTGGCGACGGGGAAGAGGTCCTCTCCCTGCTCAATATGTATCACAACCTGCTGCGCCAGTGGACTGAAGTGTGATCCGCAGGCGAAGGTTTATCGCAGGGAGGGGTGAGGAGGCAACAGACTGGCCGTCCGCTGGCCAGTTTGCAGCAGGCGTTAGAACCGATAGCCTGCGGAGAACATAAACACCCACGGATCCAGGCGGGTGCTGACTTTCTGGTCCACACCGCCGGCTTTGAATTTCACATCGGTGTCGATATCCATGTACCACACCGACATATTCAGCAGCCAGTCACGGTTAATCAGGTAATCGAGGCCGACCTGCCCTGCCGCGCCCCAGGAGTCCTTCAGGCTCAGATCGGAAAGCCCGGCCGCCTTGCCGGTATCGTTAAAGTCTTCATTAAAGAAGGTGGTGTAGTTAATCCCCGCCCCCACGTACGGACGCACCTTGCTTTGCGCATCGCCAAAGTACCACTGCGCCATCAGGGTGGGTGGCAATTGATGGACGGTAGCGATGGTGCCAGTTGGCCCGGTACCAACCTTATGGCGGAACGGCGTAGCCGCCAGCAGTTCCACCCCGATGTTATCGGTCGCCATATAGGTAAAGGTTAAACCCAGCTGAGTATTGTTACTGACGTTGAAACTGCCCAGGCTGCCCAGCACATTGTCAGAGCCTTCCGTCGGTCGGACGGTAGCGGTCCCGGCACGAATGAAAAATTCACCCGCCTCATGCGCCCAGACGCTGCCGGTAGTAAGAGTGCTTAGAATCAATGCCGCCGCTGCTAACTTCTTCATATCCACTTCCTCATTATGGTTTTTCAGCGCGGCCAAATATACCTATAACGAGTTACGTTTGATCTGTTTTAGATCACACTAAAACCTTAGATTTAACATTTATTGATCCAGATTAATTTTTGATACCGATCGCAATACGCTAAATCCTTCGCACATCAATTTTCACTTTTCGCGAAAAAAATTATTTCTGCCCCTCTTGCCGCCGCTGAGGCGGCTGGATAAGTTAACTGCCGACAATCTGTGTTGATGCGTTTTTTTCAGGTGTAATTATGAGTGAAATCAACCCGTGCATGACGTGCGGTGCCTGTTGTGCGTATTTTCGAGTCTCTTTCTACTGGGCGGAAGCCGACGACGCGGGCGGCCTGGTGCCCGCCGCGCTGACCGAGCCCCTGACCCCCTTCCTGCGCTGTATGAGCGGTACTAATCAACGCCAGAGCCGCTGCGCGGCGCTATCGGGCGAGATCGGCGACGCCGTCCACTGCACTATCTATGAAAATCGTCCTTCGCCATGTCGCGAATTCGCCATGTCCGGGGAAAACGGCGAGGAAAACGACGCCTGCAACCGGGCGCGAGCGCGCTATGGCCTGCCGCCATTGCGGCCTCTTTACAAAGATATACCTGCCCTGACCGGCGCAGAGAGTGCTACGACGGAAGGATTTGCGGTACAATCGCCGGCTAGTTAACACCTGCGACACTCAAGGAGAATGCATGTCTATCACGGCGAAGTCCGTCTACCGTGACACCGGGAATTTTTTTCGTAATCAGTTCATTACCATTTTGCTGATTGCGCTGTTGTGCGCGTTCATTACGGTAGTACTTGGCCATGCCTTTTCACCCAGCGACGAGCAGCTGTCGATACTCAGCGAAGGCGACAACCTCGCCGGTAGCGCAGGCCTGTTCGAGCTGGTGCAGAATATGACGCCGGAGCAGCAGCAGGTTCTGCTGCGCGCCTCGGCGGCATCAACCTTCTCGGGTCTGGTGGGCAATGCGATCCTCGCCGGCGGCGTCCTGCTGCTTATCCAGCTGGTCTCTGCCGGTCATCGCGTCAGCGCCCTGCGCGCCATCGGCGCCTCGGCGCCGGTGCTGCCAAAGCTGCTGCTGCTGATCCTCTTCACCACTTTCCTGGTGCAGATGGGGATGATGTTAGTGCTGGTGCCCGGCGTCCTGTTGGCCATTGTGCTGGCCTTTGCGCCAATCATGCTGGTGCAAGACAAAATGGGCATCCTCGGCGCCATGCGCAGCAGCATGCGCCTGGCCTGGGCCAATCTGCGGCTAGTGGCGCCGGCCATTATCGGTTGGCTGGTGGCGAAAACTCTGCTGTTACTGTTTGCTTCCAGCTTTGCCGCCCTGACGCCAAACGTCGGCGCGGTGGTGATTAACACCCTCAGCAACCTGATTTCCGCCCTGTTGCTGATCTATTTATTCCGCGTGTATATGCTTATCCGTAGCTAATTTTAACCTGGACCGGGGAATTTCCCGGTCCGTCCTGACAGACGGGATCGATGTATGAAGCAGTTTCTGGATTTTTTACCGCTGGTGGTCTTCTTCGCCTTCTACAAGCTTTACGATATCTACGCCGCCACCACTGCGCTGATTGTGGCGACCGCCATCGTGCTGATCTACAGCTGGGTGCGCTACCGTAAAATCGAAAAAATGGCGCTGATCACCTTCGTGCTGGTGGCCGTCTTCGGTGGATTAACCCTCTTCTTCCACAATGATGAGTTTATTAAATGGAAGGTGACGGTGATCTATGCGCTGTTCGCCGGCGCGCTGCTCTTCAGCCAGTGGGTGATGAAAAAGCCGCTTATCCAGCGCATGCTGGGTAAAGAGCTGACCCTGCCGCAGCAGGTCTGGTCGCGCCTTAACCTGGCCTGGGCGGCGTTTTTTATCCTCTGCGGGCTGGCTAATATCTATATCGCCTTCTGGTTGCCGCAGAATATCTGGGTTAACTTTAAGGTCTTCGGTTTAACTGCCCTCACGCTGGTCTTTACCTTGCTGAGCGGGATCTACATCTACCGTCATATGCCGCAGGACGACCACCACTAACGCCTCCACCGGCGCGCCACCCGCGCGCCGCGCTCGCCCCGGGTACCCTTGCTGCGCTGGCCAACCGTCCCTGCCACCACCACCTCCGCGCGTAACCTGACAGCTTCCCGGCCCCACAGCGCAGGCTCCCTTCACGATTTCACTCGGCAGCGTAAAAAATTGCGCTAATTGTGAGGATTTTATGGAGATTCATTTCGTTACATTGTAATGATAATTGTTATCATTAATATTCTCGATCTCATTTTGAATTGTTTTGAAAAGGATATTTACATGAGATCGCCGCAATATTATGTCCCCACGACCCTGGCGCTGGTCATATCCAGTCTCCTTGCCCCTAACGCCTTTGCAGAAGAGTCAGAACAAGATACCGAAACAATGATTGTGCGCAGTACGGCGGAAGAGGCGCTCAAGCAACAGCCCGGGGTGTCGATTATCACGGCAGATGATATTGCAAAACAGCCACCGGTCAACGATCTCTCAGACATCATCCGTAAAATGCCCGGGGTGAATTTGACCGGCAACAGCGCCAGCGGCAGTCGGGGCAACAACCGCCAGATTGATATCCGCGGCATGGGGCCGGAGAACACCCTGATCCTGATAGATGGGGTACCGGCCACGTCACGTAACTCGGTTCGCTATAGCTGGCGCGGCGAACGCGATACCCGGGGCGACAGCAACTGGGTCCCTGCCGAGATGGTCGAGCGAATTGAAGTCCTCCGCGGCCCGGCAGCCGCGCGTTATGGTTCCGGTGCGGCCGGCGGAGTGGTCAACATTATTACCAAACGCCCGACCAACAACTGGCACGGTTCCCTGTCTTTTTTTACCAATCAGCCGGAAAACAACAAGGAAGGCACGACTAATCGCGCTAACTTCAATCTCAGCGGCCCACTGGCCGGCGAAGCGCTGACAATGCGCCTGTATGGCAATATCAATAAAACGGAACCCGACGCCTGGGATATTAACCATGCGCAAAACGGCTCCTACGCTGCGGGACGCGAAGGGGTACGCAATAAAGATATTAACGCCCTGCTGTCATGGAAAATGACCCCGCAACAAATTCTCGATTTCAGCTACGCCTATAGCCGTCAGGGGAATATCTATGCAGGTGATACCCAGTACAGCAACGGCAATCTTAGCCCGAACGGGCTGGTCGATTCCCTGTACGGCCACGAAACGAATCGCCTCTATCGCCAGTCCTGGGGATTGACCTACAACGGTCTTTGGGATTGGGGCCAGTCCAAAGCGGGGGTTTACTACGAGAAAACCAACAATACCCGCCTGCAGGAAGGCTCCACCGGCCGCGTCGAAGGCATGATCAACAGTGAGGATTATGCCACCAGCCGACTGGAATCCTGGCGTACTACCTCCGAATTCAATGTGCCTTTCTTCTGGCTGGCGGATCAGACGCTGACGCTGGGCATGGAATGGAACCATGATCAGCTCGACGACCCGGCATCGATGCAGGCCACTAACAGCAATGGGGAGACTATCCCTGGGACCTCCGGCGACCCTGCACAACGTCGCACCAAAAACAGCGCCACCCTCACCGGTATCTATCTGGAAGATAATATCGAAGCCGTGCCCGGCACCAACCTGATCCCCGGCATTCGTTTCGATTATCATAATCAGTTTGGCAGCAACTGGAGCCCAAGCCTCAATTTGTCTCAGGCGCTGGGCGATATGTTCACGCTGAAGGCCGGTATCGCGCGGGTGTTTAAAGCGCCTAACCTCTATCAATCCAGTGAAGGCTATCTGCTCTCCACCCGCGGCAACGGTTGTCCAAACACTATCGCCGAAGGCAGCTGCTATCTGCTGGGCAACCCTGACCTCGATCCGGAAATCAGTATTAACAAAGAGATCGGTATCGAATTTAACCTTAATGGCTACGCTGCCGGGGTCACCTGGTTCCGCAACGATTACAAAAACAAAATCGTCTCCGGAACCGAGGTGCTGGGCTATACCTCCAGCGGCAATAATATTCTGCAATGGCAGAACGGCGGCAAAGCCGTGGTCGAGGGGCTGGAAGGCAATCTGCTGATCCCGGTGCTGGCTGATATCCTAAGCTGGCGGACCAATGCCACGTGGATGTTCAAATCTGAAAGTAAAGAGACAGGCAACCCGCTGTCGGTTATCCCGAAATATACCGTTAACACGATGCTCGACTGGCAGATAAACGACGCCCTGTCGGCGAATGTCAACTGGACGCTTTATGGCCGTCAGAAGCCGCGTCAGTATGCAGAGATCCGCAACGAAACCGGAACCCTTGCCACCACCGAGGTTGGCGCCTATTCCATCGTGGGGATCGGCACCCAGTATCAGCTCAACCGGGATATTCGCCTGAATGCCGGCATAAGTAACCTCTTTGATAAGCAACTGTATCGCGAAAATGCCGGCGCCTCGACCTACAATGAGCCTGGACGCGCGTATTACGCCGGAGTGACCCTCTCTTTCTGAACCACTGCGCCCGCCTCCGCGGGCGCCAGCCCTATTCTCTCTACGCCGTTTTCATAGTAGCATCCCGCTGATCGTCTTTGACCACAACAGAGTAGAGCATGACAACAACAGATCTCGCCCCGAAGGGCGAAATGGTTTTACGCACCCTGGCAATGCCGGCAGATACCAATGCCAACGGGGACATTTTTGGCGGCTGGCTGATGTCGCAGATGGATATCGGCGGCGCCATTATGGCCAAAGAGATCGCCCAGGGTCGCGTGGTGACCGTGCGCGTGGATGGGATGACCTTTTTACGCCCGGTGGCCGTAGGCGACGTGGTGTGCTGCTATGCCCGCTGCGTGAAGCGCGGCAATACCTCAGTGACCATTAACATCGAAGTGTGGGTGAAAAAAGTCTCTTCAGAACCGATTGGCCAGCGCTACAAGGCGACGGAAGCGCTGTTTATCTACGTTGCCGTCGATAATCAGGGTAAACCCCGCCCTCTGCCGGCCGAATAAGATGGCGCCCGGCTAACCGGGCACCTGGCTTAGAGAAAGCCCAGCAGCGAGAAGAAGAAGTAGCCGATAACAATCACCATCACCGGCAGCACGTACAGCGGGAAATACTGCACCAGGATCGTATGTCGCGGCACCACAATGCGTTCGGCGAGCTGCTCGCGAGTTAACCCTTCCGCGCCTTTCGCCTGCTCGAGGATCAGCTGATCCTCAATCCCCTCGCGGAGAAATTTCGCCTGCCGCGCCATCCGCGCGCCGGAGGCCTGCAGCGCCATGCCGACGAACACCATAATGAAGATAATCCAGAAGCCGATGTTCAGGCTATGGTGAAAATCCGGCAGCGGTGAGTTGTACCAGAAAAAGTTCAGGAACGGCGTGTTAAAGCGCATCATCTCAATCATGACGTGCGCAAAATCCATCATTACCGCGTCAATGCCGGGTTTCTTTTCACTGTGCTCATACATAAATTTGAGGACAGAAATCAGCGTCGACAGCACGGCGGGAATAAAGATGACCCATCCCAAAATACGTTTGATGACCGCAATGCGTCCAGCTTGTTGGTACGTCATGAGTTCCCCTTGTTAAAGACGCGTTAGTGGTTCGCCTGCCGCCCGTTGCGTGGCGCAGGCGCCCCTCGCTTACCCGAATGTGTCGGGTATAAGTCTATCTTCCACGGCGAATTTCGCCCAATAACGCGCGGTATGATATACCATGAATGCCGATTCGTTTATCTGATTACGCAACAGGAGAAGGACATATGTCAGCGAAGCGCCGCATTGAGGCTGCGATTTTTGATATGGACGGGTTGCTGATTGACTCTGAGCCGCTTTGGGATCAGGCGGAGGTCGAGGTCATGGAGAGCCTGGGGGTGGATACCCGCCGCCGCGATGAACTGCCCGACCAGCTGGGTCTGCGAATCGACCTGGTGGTGGATCTGTGGTACGCGCAGCAGCCGTGGCGCGGCGTAGACCGCCCAGAAGCCACCGCGCGCATTATCCGTCGCGCCATCGAACTGGTGGAAGCCTCACGTCCGCTGCTGCCGGGGGTGCGCGAGGCGGTGGCCCTGTGCAAAGCCCAGGGGTTGAAGGTAGGGCTGGCCTCAGCCTCGCCGCTGGTGATGCTGGAGAAAGTGCTCAATATGTTCGAGCTGCGCGACCAGTTTGATGCCCTCGCCTCGGCGGAGCATCTGCCCTGGAGCAAACCGCACCCGCAGGTGTATCTCAACTGCGCCGCCGCCCTCGGGGTCGACCCACAGCGCTGTGTCGCGCTGGAGGACTCGGTCAACGGCATGATCGCCAGCAAAGCTGCGCGCATGCGCGCTATCGTCGTGCCGGAAGCAGAGAACAGCCGCGACCCGCGCTTCGTGCTGGCGGACGTCAAGCTGCCGTCACTGCAGGCCCTGACCGTCGAGGCGCTGCTCGGGTAAGACCGCTGGCGGGTGACGCGATCGCCGCCACCCGCCAGCAAAGAAAATCAAAACATCGTTTCATTTTAATTGTAATTTTGTTTTCCTACCTCTATGCTGGGTACAGGTGGCGTTATCGTACGCCTGAAGATCAGCACACAGAGGTGAATATGGTACTGAACGCCTTCGACCTGACGGGTAAGGTCGCCATCGTGACCGGTTGCGATACCGGCCTGGGACAGGGAATGACGCTGGGCCTGGCGCAGGCCGGATGCGATATCGTCGGCATCAACCGCAAAATTCCCCACGACACGGCCGCGCAGGTTCAGGCGCTGGGCCGCCGCTTTCATGCCATTCAGGCGGATCTCAGCCAACAGGATGATATGACCGTTTTGGTCGACCAGGCGGTGGCGGCGATGGGCCGGGTCGATATTCTGGTCAACAACGCCGGGATTATCCGCCGCCATGATGCCCTGACCTTCACGGAAAGCGACTGGGATGCGGTGATCGATCTGAATCTGAAAGCAGTTTTTTTCCTCTGCCAGGCGGTCGCCAGGCAGTTCATTCGCCAGGGTGAAGGCGGGAAAATCGTTAACATCGCCTCGATGCTCTCGTTTCAGGGCGGGATCCGCGTCCCCTCCTATACCGCCTCGAAAAGCGGCGTGCTGGGGCTGACCCGCCTGCTGGCTAACGAATGGGCTGGTCAGGGTATCAACGTCAACGCGATTGCGCCCGGGTATATGGCCACCAATAACACCCAGGCGCTGCGCGAAGATGAGGAGCGCAACCAGGCAATCCTTGAGCGTATCCCCGCCGGTCGCTGGGGTGTGCCGGATGACCTGCAGGGGCCGGTGGTGTTTCTCGCCTCGTCCGCCGCCGACTATATTCACGGCTATACCCTGGCCGTCGACGGCGGATGGCTGGCGCGCTGAGAATTTGTGACAAAGAGTTACACCGTCACCTCTTCCGTGCACTGTATAAAAACCCTATACTGTATGAATCGACAGTTTAGGGTGTGTTATCATGACGGCGGAAGGCCATCTCTTCTTTTCAATCGCCTGCGCAGTATTTGCCAAAAACGCAGAGTTAACGCCGGTGCTGGCGCAGGGCGACTGGTGGCATATTGTGCCCTCCGCGGTCTTGACCTGCCTGCTGCCGGACATCGATCACCCAAAGTCGTTTCTTGGCCAGCGGCTGAGCTGGATCTCAAAGCCCGTGGCGCGGGCCTTTGGCCACCGCGGCTTCACCCACAGCCTGCTGGCGGTGTTTGGTGCGCTGACGCTATTCTACCTCAAGGTGCCTGACAGCTGGATTGTCCCGGCGGACGCCCTCCAGGGCCTGGTGCTGGGCTATCTCAGCCACATCCTTGCCGATATGCTCACCCCAGCCGGGGTGCCGCTGCTGTGGCCCTGCCGCTGGCGCTTTCGGCTACCGATCCTTGCGCCGCGCAAAGGCAACCAGCTGGAGCGCGCCTTATGCATGGCGCTGTTCATCTATGCCGTCTGGATGCCGCAGACGCTGGCGGACAACACCGCGATACGCTGGTCTTCCGGGGTGATTAATTCCCTGCAGATCACCTTCAATCGCTTCATAAGTCACCAGAGTGGGCGATAAACCGGCAGAAAACACCTTTTTGGTTATAACCCATTCCATTTGAATATAAGTCCTTGATAACGCCTTCTGCTAACCTTGCGGTCATAAGAGCTGGTTATCCACCAGCCCAGGTTATAAAAATATCAGGAGAACGGGGATGAACTTTCCATTAATAGCGAACGTAGTCGTGTTCGCCGTATTGTTGTTTGCGCTGGGGCAAACGCGCCATAAACAGTGGAGCCTGGCCAGGAAGGTCCTGGTCGGCCTGGCGATTGGCGTGATCTTTGGTCTGGCGCTACAGCTGATCTACGGATCTGACAGCCAGGTGCTGAAGGATTCCATCCAGTGGTTTAATATCGTCGGCAACGGTTATGTCCAGCTGCTGCAAATGATCGTTATGCCGCTGGTCTTCGCGTCAATCCTTAGCGCGGTGGCCCGCCTGCACAATGCCTCGCAGCTGGGGAAAATCAGCTTCCTGAGCATCGGTACTCTGTTGTTCACCACCCTGATCGCCGCTCTGGTTGGCGTGCTGGTGACTAACATGTTCGGCCTCACCGCCGAGGGACTGGTCCAGGGCAGCGCTGAGACCGCCCGTCTGAACGCCATTCAGAGCAACTACGTGGGTAAAGTGGCCGATCTCAGCGTCCCGCAGCTGATCCTCTCCTTTGTGCCGAAGAACCCGTTTGCTGACCTGACCGGGGCTAACCCGACCTCGATCATCAGCATCGTCATTTTCTCGGCGTTCCTCGGCGTCGCAGCCCTGAAGCTGCTGAAAGAGGATGTGGAAAAAGGCCAGCGCGTCCTGACCGCCATTGATACCCTGCAGGGCTGGGTGATGAAGCTGGTTCGTCTGGTGATGCAGCTGACCCCTTACGGCGTTCTGGCGCTGATGACCAAAGTGGTTGCCGGGTCGAATCTGCAGGATATCATCAAGCTTGGCGGCTTCGTGGTGGCCTCGTACATCGCGCTGGGCATCATGTTTATCGTCCACGGCCTGCTGCTGGCGATTAACGGCGTCAGCCCGCTGAAGTATTTCCGTAAAGTCTGGCCGGTGATCACCTTCGCCTTCACCAGCCGCTCCAGCGCCGCCTCCATTCCGCTGAACGTGGAAGCGCAGACCCGTCGTCTCGGCGTACCGGAGTCGATTGCCAGCTTCTCCGCCTCCTTTGGCGCCACCATTGGTCAGAACGGCTGCGCCGGTATCTACCCGGCCATGCTGGCGGTGATGGTCGCACCAACCGTAGGCATCAACCCGCTGGATCCGATGTGGATTGCCACCCTCGTGGGCATCGTCACCGTCAGCTCGGCGGGCGTCGCCGGAGTGGGCGGCGGGGCCACCTTCGCCGCGCTGATCGTCCTGCCGGCGATGGGCCTGCCGGTAACCCTCGTGGCGCTGCTGATCTCCGTCGAGCCGCTGATCGATATGGGACGTACCGCGCTGAACGTTAACGGCTCCATGACCGCCGGGACGCTGACCAGCCAGTGGCTGCGCCAGACCGACAAGTCGATTTTCGATAGCGAAGAAGAAGCCGAACTGGCGCATCGCTAAACGGTAAGCACAAAAAAACCGCTGATAATCAGCGGTTTTTTTATTTCTGCAGCAGACTCAGGCTTCAATCTCTCCTTCCTGACGCACCTGGTTAGCCCAGCGCTGCGCCGACTCCGGCACGCTGAACGCCGGTGAACGGCGAAAATGCTCTCCCATCAGCAGAAAGGCGACATACTTCCCGCGCAAAATCCAGACATCGCGAAAATGGTCCATTTTCACGGCATGTTCCGGGGGCGCAGGCTCCACGCGCGGCACGTAGCTAATGACAGGGCGATTTTGTTGGCGCAATGGTTTCATAACAAATGGATTCACTAAGCAAAGCGGGAAACAGAAACCTCTATCATAGCCGATCGTGGCCCCGTTCGTCGCCCCCCTGCCGCCGATGCGCATTTTAGGATAACTCCCTGCCCCCTCGCCGGGCGTAGGCAGCGTAATGTTCTATAGTTAGAAGGGTTTTGGTTTATCAACGACCACTTTTAGCAATGAAAGCAGGAGACGAGCAATGTCTGATAAGCACCCAAACCCTCACCACCAGCAGGCACCGGTCCACGGCAGCGAGGAAGCGCAGCCGGGTCTCGACTCGCTGGCACCGGATGACCGGGAGTGGCGCCCCACGCCGAAACCCACCGCCCCTGGCGCTGAACCAACCGCCCCTGGCAGCCTGAAAGCGCCTGATACCCACAGCAAAAAACTCGATGCCCTGGAGCCACAGCGCAAAGGCGGAGAAGACTATCCGCTGACCACTAACCAGGGCGTGCGCATTGCCGACGATCAGAACTCGCTGCGCGCCGGTACCCGCGGCCCAACGCTGCTGGAAGATTTCATTCTGCGGGAGAAGATCACCCACTTCGACCACGAGCGAATTCCGGAGCGTATCGTTCATGCCCGCGGCTCAGCGGCCCACGGCTACTTCCAGCCCTACAAAAGCCTGACAGCCTTGACCAAAGCCGATTTTCTCTCGGCAGCCGATAAAATCACCCCGGTCTTTGTGCGCTTCTCCACCGTGCAGGGCGGCGCGGGGTCGGCGGACACCGTTCGCGATATTCGCGGCTTCGCCACCAAGTTTTACACCGATGAGGGGATTTTTGACCTCGTTGGCAACAATACCCCGGTCTTCTTTATCCAGGACGCGCTGAAGTTTCCCGACTTTGTCCACGCCGTGAAGCCTGAGCCCCACTGGGCCATTCCCCAGGGACAAAGCGCTCACGATACGTTCTGGGACTATGTTTCCCTGCAGCCGGAAACGCTGCACAACGTGATGTGGGCGATGTCCGATCGCGGCATCCCGCGCAGCTATCGCACCATGGAAGGCTTTGGCATCCACACCTTCCGCCTGATCAATGCCGAAGGCAAAGCCACCTTTGTTCGCTTCCACTGGAAACCGGTCGCCGGCAAGGCGTCGCTGGTATGGGATGAAGCGCAGAAGCTGACCGGCCGTGACCCCGATTTTCATCGCCGCGACCTGTGGGAGGCCATTGAAGCCGGGGACTACCCGGAATTTGAGCTCGGCCTGCAGCTGATCCCCGAAGAGAATGAATTTGATTTTGACTTCGACCTGCTCGATCCCACCAAGCTGATCCCCGAGGCGCTGGTGCCGGTGCAACGGGTCGGCAAAATGGTCCTCAACCGCAACCCGGACAACTTCTTTGCCGAAAACGAACAGGCGGCCTTCCATCCCGGGCATATCGTCCCGGGCATCGATTTCAGCAACGATCCGCTGCTGCAGGGGCGCCTCTTCTCCTACACCGATACCCAGATAAGCCGCCTCGGCGGACCGAATTTCCATGAAATCCCGATCAACCGGCCGACCTGCCCGTATCACAACTTCCAGCGCGACGGTATGCACCGGATGGAGATTGACACCAACCCGGCCAACTACGAACCCAACTCGATCAACGACAACTGGCCGCGCGAGACGCCGCCAGCCGCCAAACGCGGCGGTTTTGAGTCCCTCGCCGAGCGCGTCGACGGCGAGAAGATCCGTCAGCGCAGCCCGTCATTCGGCGAATATTACGCCCAGCCGCGTCTGTTCTGGCTGAGCCAGACGCCGATTGAGCAACAGCATATTATCGATGGCTTCAGCTTCGAGCTTAGCAAAGTGGTCCGCACCTGGATCCGCGAGCGGGTGGTCGATCACCTGGCCCATATTGATACCCGGCTGGCGGAAGCGGTCGGGGCGAATTTAGGTATCGAACTGAGCGATGAGCAGCGCAGCCTCACTCTGCCCTCCCCGGTCAACGGCGTGGAGAAAGATCCCACCCTCAGCCTCTACGCGGATGCCGAAGGGGATGTGAAAGGTCGTGTGGTGGCGGTGCTGCTCAATGAGCGTACCTCGGCGCAGGATCTGGTCCATCTCCTGCAGGCGCTACAGGCCCGGGGCGTGCACAGTAAACTGCTCTATTCGCGGATGGGGGAAGTCGTCGCCGACGATGGCTCTCCCCTGCCGATCGCTGGCACCTTCGCCGGCTCCCCGTCGCTGACGGTGGATGCCGTGGTGGTGCCCGGCGGCGATCTCAGCGCCCTGAGCCAGAGCGGCGACGCGCGCTACTACCTGCTGGAGGCCTATAAGCATCTGAAGCCGATCCTGCTGGCAGGCGATGCGCGGCAGTTAACGTCGGTTCTGCAGGTCCCGGCCCAGGGCGAAGAGGGCGTCATCGTCACCGATGCTCTCGACACCCCGGCGGCAGATAAACTGCTCGCCCTGATGACGGCCCACCGGGTGTGGTCGAGAAGCCCGAAAATCGCCGCTATTCCGGCGTAGCAAAAAGCCCGGCACACCGTGCCGGGCTTGACTCACTTTCCTTTCCCCGTCGGGTTTACACGTCGCGGTAGGTTCCCAGGCGATAACCCCGGTCGGCCACCGCCGCTTTCAGCGAGGCGGACGTCAGCACATCAAGCTCGCCCAGCCGCGGGTAGCAGTAGGCGCTGCCCATGATGGTCTGGTCGACAAAGGCCGGATGACACATCACCTCCAGAGAGCGCTCCTCGCGGGCGATTGAGGCGTCCAGCGTCTGCAGGAACAGCGCCTCAGAGACGGCTTCCCCGTAAAACTCGCTGCTGAAGCCGGCGCTGCTGCGCGCCGCCTGCTGATCGAGACCGCTCTGCGCCGCTACCTGGCGATCGATACGCAACGCGATGCCCTTGTCGCGGGCAAAAGCCGCGACGATGGGATAGATCGGGGCGATCATATGTACATGGTGATGGCTGTCGAGATGCGTCGGCTCGTGACCGAAGAGATCGATAAAACGACGGTACTGACACGCCAGCTCGTGGGCAATCTCCTCCAGCGGCAGGTTACCTTCTTCCGCCTGCTGCCAGATCCATTTGCCCAGCCGGCCGTCGCGGGTTAACCCCGGCATGGCCGACAGCGGTTCGCCCAGCGTCAGCACAAAGTGCATCCCGACCGCCAGCTCCGGCGTACTGCGGCTCAACTGGGCGGCGTGGTCAATAGCCGCGCCGTTGACCAGCGCCGTAGTCGATGTCACCACGCCGTTGCGGCAGGCCTCGATAATGCCGTAGTTCTGCCCTTTACTGAGGCCGAAGTCGTCGGCATTGACGATCAATACGCGTTCCATTAGCCGCTCCCGTTACGCTTTCAGTTTTTCGATCGTCGCCGCAAAGTTCGGCAGCCATTTTTCATGGGCCAAAATCATCTCCCTCGCCAGCTGCTCGGCGTCACGATCGGAATGGATCAGCGGGCTTAAGTTCAGCGCCAGCAGCACGTCGTTCAGCTCGCCGCTGATCGCCGCGTGGCTGGCCGCCACTTCAAACCCTTTGATGGTATAGATAAGCCCCAGCACCTTCTCGTCGAAATGGGTGATGCGCGGCGTCGGCTTCGCGCCATCGCGACCTAAGGTGCAGCTCATCTCGACCGCCCAGTCCGCCGGGATATTATCGATATGGCCATGATGCGGGATATTCACATAGTGCTCAGTCTGCTTATCGTTATAGATAGCATTGATCACTTCGCATGCGGCATCGGAGTAATAGGCGCCCCCGCGCTGCTCCAGCTCCTTCGGCTTGACCTTGAGATCCGGGTTTTTATACAGCTCAAACAGCTGCTTCTCTACTTTCTGCACCACCTGGGCGCGCGCGCCGCCCTTATAGTACTCGCCCATCTCAATCGCCAGCATCTCTTTTGGCTTAAAGTAATAGAGCAGATAGGAGCATGGGATCAGGCGCAGGGAGCGGATCAGCCCTTCGCTGAACGGCAGGTCGAAGATATTTTTTACCGAGTTCGCGGTCAGGCGGCCGGAGGCGACGCCGTCCAGCAGTTCATCGAAGCGCGAGACGCCGTTAACCAGCACGTCGCGGACGAACACCAGGTGGTTCAGACCGAACAGGTCGATGTGCAGCTCATCGCTCGGGCTGAGCTGCAGCACGTCGGTGATGAACATCTTCATGCCGATGGGAATGTTGCACACCCCGATAAAGCGTTTGAAACTGGTGTGACGATAAACCGCCTCGGTGACCATGCCCGCCGGGTTGGTGAAGTTGATGATCCACGCGTCCGGGCAGATCTCCTGCACATCTTTCACGATGTCGAAAATCACCGGGATGGTGCGCAGCCCCTTAAACAGCCCGCCCGCCCCGTTGGTCTCCTGGCCAAGATAACCGTGGCTCAGCGGGATGCGCTCATCTTTTTCCCGCGCCTTCAGCTGGCCCACGCGCAGCTGGGTAGTGACGAAATCCGCGCCCTGCAGCGCCTCGCGGCGGTCCAGCGTTTTATAAACCTTCATCGGCACGCCGGCTTTTTCCACCATCCGCTCGCACAGCGCATGGATAATATCGAGCTTCTCCTGGCCCTCTTCCACATCCACCAGCCACAGCTCTGTCACCGGCAGTTCATGATAACGTTTCAGGAAACCTTCCAGTAATTCCGGGGTATAGCTGCTACCGCCGCCAATGGTGACGACTTTTAATTTCTGGCTCATCTTTTTCTCCCTTAGACGCTGCGTGTAGACGCAGGCCGCTCTCCGCATAAATGCGGACAGTTAACTTAAATTAGTTATGGTGTAAGCCTGGCGGCTAATACCGCCTGGGCTTAATTAATACTGGTCAAATGTTTTCGATAACTACTCGGTGTAAACGAGGTCAGCTTTTTAAAGGTTTTAATAAACAGGCTCGGGCTGCTGTACCCTGATTCATAGGCAATATCCGTCACCGAATAGTTGGTAATTTCCAGCTGCTTTTTGGCAAAATTGATACGGATATCGTTAATTATCTGCATCGGCGTTTTACCATAATAGCGCTGGGTCGCCCGGGTTAAATATTCCTGAGTTTTTCCCGATAACCGAACCATATTCTCGAGGGCGCTCTCACCAAACTCCAGTTTATCGTGCATAGCCTCAACGGTATTTTTTAACCATTGCGGGACGACGTCTGCAACCGGCTCTTCGCGATAGTGACGTAAACGGTTAATGACATAAAAGGAGACCAGCTCGATAAATTCGTCAAATTCCGTTTCGCGAAAATTGAGTGAGGCGATGACCGACTCAATGTAGCCGAGAAAAGCGCTCTGCACGGCGTAGACCTGCGACGCCACCAGGCCAAACGGCAGCAGCGGCAGATAATGTTTCTCAAAGAAGCGCCTGCTGATGCCGACGTTAAGGATGCGCGTCGCACCAAATTCATAGAAGCTCTGGTGGTGCGAACCCATCGGGATAAAGACAAAATCCCCGCGCTCCAGCAGCACCCGTTTACCATTGATCTCCTGGTAATAGCGCCCGGTTAATACGACGGTAAATTCGTAGTAATCATGCTGGTGGAGCCCGCTCACGCTTTCCGTTTTGTTATAGATGACCACATGGAAGTTCTTCCCGTTGAACAACTGCTGTTCTCTGGCGGTACTGATCTCGGTGGTCATCATCCTGGGCTGCCTCATCGTCGCGATGGCCTATTGTACCTTCTCGTGCAGCTCAATCAATTCCGCTACCAGCTCGCGGGCCAGCATGGAGGTCATCAGGTGATCCTGAGCATGCACCAGCACCAGGCTGACCTTCATTTTCCCCTCGCCCTCGTCGCTTTCGATAAGCTGGGTCTGCACCCGATGCGCCTCGCTCAGCGCCTGACGCGACTGCTCCATCATCGTTTTCGCCGCGGCAAAATCCCCCTGCTTGGCCTGCTTCAGCGCGGCATAGGCCAGACTACGCGCTTGGCCGGAGTTGATAATCAGCCCCATCACCACCTCTTCGAGGTCGTTTTCCGGGGTCTCTACCGCGTCGATGTTGTCCAGATCAAACATAATATTTCCCTCATTTCTCAGGCGGTACGGGACGTTGCCCGTACCGCGCGGTATCAGAATTTTAGTGCGTTGGCGATGTCTTCTTCGCTCTCTTCCTGCTCGATAACGGTCTGCGCTTTATTCGACAGCACCACAAACGGCAGGTAGACCAGGGTGGAGACGCCAAGGTTGAACAGGGCGACCAGCAGAGCGGCGACACTGCCGTTACTGTTAAAGAACGCCCCCAGGCCAGTTGGCATGGTCCACGGCGCCAGGTTGGTCACCGGTGGGATAATCCCCAGGCTGTAGGCGGCGAGAGTAATGGCCGCCAGAATCGGCTGGACCAGCACGAACGGGA
The DNA here is from genome assembly GCF_040062415.1 of Klebsiella sp. GG_Kp173. Lineage (NCBI taxonomy): Bacteria > Pseudomonadati > Pseudomonadota > Gammaproteobacteria > Enterobacterales > Enterobacteriaceae > Klebsiella > Klebsiella sp. GG_Kp173. The sequence goes on along the minus strand of NZ_JBEAFZ010000003.1, from coordinate 59,763 downwards.
TGAACATCACCGGGTTCATGATGATCGGCAGGCCAAACAGAATCGGTTCGTTAATCTGGAAGATGCCTGACGGCAGCGCCAGCTTCGCGACCTGACGATGGTCAGCGCGGCGGGAAGCGATAAAGATGGCGATAATCAGACCCAGCGTCGCCCCGGAGCCACCCAGCAGGATGTAGGAGTCGAGCATCGGCTTGGCCCAGAAGTGGAACTGTTTACCCGCTTCGATCGCCGCATCAACCGATCCGTACTGGTTGTACAGGGCGATGTTTTCCAGCGCCCACGGCGTCATGATGCCGTTATCCAGCGCGGTCAGCGCCAGCGAACCGTGCACCCCGAAGAACCACAGCAGGGAGTTAAAGATGACGTATGCCCAGCCGACCACGCTGCCCATCGCCGCCAGCGGCGTAGAGATGGAGTCCATGATGATCTGGTGGAAGTTGCTGCCGTAGCTCGACAGGGCCCACGAGATAATGCCGAAGATGGAGAGGATCAAGAAGCCCGGGATCAGCGCAGAGAAAGAGCGCGATACCGATCCCGGCACGCTGTCCGGCAGTCTGATCACCCAGTTGCGACGGATCACGAAGGTGAACAGTTCCGCGACGACCAGACCGATAATCATACCGGAGATGATGTTCTGCCCGCCCAGCCAGTTGGCGCCGACGGCATAGGCTTCGCCTACGCTGTACGGGGTCACGGTCATGAAGGCCGCTACCGCCAGCAGGCCAGCGGCCATCGGGTCGACTTTGCGCTCTTCCGCCAGCGCGGAGCCGATAAAGAATGGCGCCATCAGCGACATAATGCCGAGGGTGCCGTTATAGACGTTGCCGCCGATAGCCTTAAAACCGTTTAAGGTTTCAATGGTAGAGGCATCCAGGCGAATGCCCATGGAGTAAAAGAAAGAGCCTTCGCCGAAGCTCAGAAAAACGTTGTTAATTAATACAAACATGGCCCCGGCGAGGGTCAACGGCATGAGTTTAATAAATCCATTTTTAATCGCATTAATATGCGGCTGCTTTCCTATTTTCACTGCAAAAGGAAGGAGTACCTTTTCAAGCGAGTCGATCACTTTACTCATAGTCAATACCCTTAAAAGCCGCAATAAACTATTACGGCGATGATGTATGAAATTACTCTTTGACGGGAAAATAAACTCTTTATTTTTTGACGTCCGGCAACAGAATGCCGCCAGGCGTCAAAATACATCGAGTTTTAAAATTTAAAATTATTGTGCTGCAGCTTTCTTAATGGCCGCGACGGCGGCTTTCAATACCCCTAAACCATCCACCTTGCCATACAGAAGAGAATCGATGACTTCTACCGGTTTATTTGGCAGCAGGCGCTGAATTTCCGGTAACATATACGCAATTTGTGGCCCTAATAATACAACGTCGGCTTCCGGTCCCTTTTCACCCGCGAGAGTTTCAGGATAGGCTTCAATAATGACCGGGACTTCGTATTTTTCCGCCTGCGCCCGCATTTTGGAGACCAGCAGTGACGTGGACATGCCTGCCGAGCAGAACAGATAAATGTGTTTCTTTTCCATGAACGCTTCCTCAATGTGTGAGACCAGGGCCTTCAGTAACCGCTGAGAGCCGGTAAGACTGGTAACATCCGGTTAATTCTGTTTATGGGTTGAGTATACGGCAAGCTGAGCCGTCGTGATAATTCCCTGTTGAACAGAATTGTCTCTCATTGACCTCCGGTTTTGACTACCCTCACATTTTCACCCAAATAATTCGCGCAATTAAATAAGCATCAGGACTCACAAAAAAGCCCGACCAGTGGTCGGGCTTACGTACAACTCAGTCAACAGTAGGGCGCTTACTTAGCGTTGCGCGGATCCGTATCATACTCGGCGCAGGTCTGGTAGCCGGAGTTCATCACGTGCCCCGTTTCGTCGAGGGCCACAAAGTAGGTCTCCACTTTACCATCTCGTTGACCGAGGATATAGGTCTGGCAGGTGCCGCGGGCATGGACCATCGTCACTTCCGTTGAAGGTTTGCCTGCGATCTGCATCACCTGCTGACGCGACATCCCTTTCTTCACATCTTTCACCACCGGCTGGGTAAACTGGTCTTTGGTACGATCGTAAGCGGTACAGCCCGCGAGTAAGGTTAACGCGACGGTGACGCCCAGTATTCCTGCTAAGCTTTTGTTCATTTTGGTTCCTCTCTTCCACTGTGTAACGATAAGCCTGGAATGAATAGTGTTATTTTTCAAGCCGAACAGCGAAATCATGTCTGAGTGTGTTATTACGTAAACAGGATTGACTCTCCGCTGCCGACCGGCGCTTTCTCCTGCGCGGTGGCATCTATAATGAAATCCTATGTCATTGATTGCCTTCTTTTCCGGCAGTCAAAACCCCGGTCCTTGTCGTTTCAGCGGCAAAGAGGTAGCTTTAAGCCAACAGGTTGCCAAACAGATTCACTTTCGGAGGGCGCGATGACGCTACAACAAGAGATTATTCAGGCGCTGGGCGCGAAGCCGCAGATTGATGCCGCAGACGAGATCCGTCGCAGCGTCGATTTCCTGAAATCCTATCTGCAGACTTACCCTTTTATTAAATCGCTGGTGCTGGGTATCAGCGGCGGCCAGGACTCGACCCTAACGGGGAAACTGTGCCAGATGGCGATCAATGAACTGCGCGCCGAAACAGGCGACAGCAGCCTGCAGTTTATCGCCGTCCGTTTACCCTACGGCGTGCAGGCGGATGAGCAGGACTGCCAGGATGCCATCGCCTTTATTCAGCCTGACCGGGTGTTGACGGTGAATATCAAAGCCTCGGTACTGGCAAGCGAACAGGCGCTGCGTGAAGCGGGGATCGAACTGAGCGACTTCGTTCGCGGCAACGAAAAAGCCCGTGAGCGCATGAAAGCCCAGTACAGCATCGCCGGGATGACCCAAGGGGTGGTAGTCGGCACCGACCATGCAGCGGAGGCGATTACCGGCTTCTTCACCAAATATGGCGACGGCGGCACCGACATCAACCCGATCTTCCGGCTGAACAAACGTCAGGGCAAACAGCTGCTGGCCCATCTCGGCTGCCCGGAACATCTGTATAAGAAGTTACCGACCGCCGATCTGGAAGACGATCGCCCCTCCCTGCCGGATGAAGTGGCGCTGGGGGTGACCTATGAGAATATCGACGACTATCTGGAAGGCAAAACGCTGGACCCCAGCATCGCCAAAACGATCGAAGGCTGGTATCTGAAAACCGAACACAAGCGTCGGCCACCGATCACTGTCTTTGACGATTTCTGGAAAAAATAGTCCCTCCCCCGCCCCGGCCCGCGCCGGGGTTATTTTTTGCGCTTTTCGCCGCAAAAACCGCCTGCTATACTGGATAGATAGACAGTATCAGGAGTTATTGTGGCCAGAAAGCAATCTGCCCCGCGTCTGGAGTTTGAGGCGGCGGCGATCTATGAATATCCCGAACACCTTCGCCCGTGGCTGGAGGCGCTGCCGAAGCTGCCGGGCGTCTATCAGTTTCACGGCGATAGCGACACGATGCCGCTCTATATCGGCAAGAGCGTCAACCTCCGCAGCCGGGTGCTCTCCCACCTGCGCACCCCTGAAGAGGCGGCGATGCTGCGTCAGTCCCGGCGTATCACCTGGCAGCGCACCGCTGGCGAGCTGGGAGCGCTGCTGCTGGAGGCGCGGTTGATTAAAGAGCAGCAGCCGCTGTTTAACAAGCGGCTACGGCGTAACAAGCAACTCTGCGCCTGGCTGCTTGCGGACGACCGGCCGCAGATTGTCTATGCCCGCGAGGTTGATTTCTCGCACCAGCAGCATCTCTATGGTCTGTTCGCCAACCGGCGGGCGGCGCTGCAGATGCTGCAGAGCCTTGCTGACGAACAGCGCCTCTGTTACGGCCTGCTCGGTCTGGAGCCGCTCAGACGCGGCCGCGCCTGCTTTCGATCCGCGCTCGGCCGCTGCGCCGGCGCCTGCTGTGGAAAGGAGAGCGTGGAGGCGCACCGTCAGCGTCTGCTGGCGCAGATGAGCAAGCTGCAGCTGGTGTGCTGGCCGTGGGCAGGACCGGTGGCGCTGGAGGAGCGCGGCCCGGATATGACGCAGTATCATGTCATTCATAACTGGCTGTGGCTGGGAGCCGTCGACTCGCTCAAAGAGGCCGCTGCGCTGACCCGCCTGCCCGCCGGATTCGACCAGGATGGTTACAAAATCCTCTGTAAGCCTCTGCTCAGCGGCAACTACCCGTTGCATCCGCTTGGCTGAAAGACCAGAAAGAAAAAACCGCCGGCCCTGCCCAACGCCTGATGGCATTATTGGGCAAGACCGGCGGTCTTGATTCAGTGCGCTACATTATTCAGCGGGTGCAGGCATTTTACCTGCCGGCGCGTTGCGTTCTGTCAGATGCTTCTCAAAATTGGCATTGAACTGTTTTTTCTGCTCTGGGGTCAGAATGTTGTAGATCTTGTTCTGCGTTTCCAGGCGGGACAGCGCCATCGCTTTGTGCTGCGCTTCCATCTTATCGATCTGCGCTTCCGCTTTCGCCTTGTCGAAGGTATCGCTGGCGATCAGCTCGTGCATCGCGCGACGTTCGTCAAGGGACGGACGCTTCATGTTTTCGCGCTGGCTCTTCATGATGTCGCGGATCTGCTGCTTCTGCGCATCGGTCAGGTTCAGCCCTTTAAACATCATGTCATGCTGACCCGGGCCGCCTTTATGATGCATCATCATCGGCTTGCTGTCGCTCGGCGCGGTGGTGGTATCGGCGGCGTGTGCCAGGTTAGCCGCGCCCAGAGCCAGAGTAGAGGCAACAAACAGTGCAGTGAGTTTCTTCATCATTCAATCCTTACTTTACGTTATTCTTACGGCGCGTTGCCGTGTTGACGAGATTAACTTTACGACGTTAATCGTCAATTAGTCAGAGCAAGAGTAAAACAATGAAAGTGTAAAAAACGGTTTCTCACCAATTATGGAGAAAATAAGGAATTTGACGGAAGAATTGCAATAAAAAATAAATAACTTACTGTTTTGAAGAGTAATTACGGAGAGTATAAAGAAGAGGAGATTAAAAACAAAGCATTTTACCAGGAATAATCTGCAAATTTACACTGGCGCACGAAAAAATAAGAAGATGAATAACGACGCGCGAAATAAAGCAGGCCGCCCGGCGGACGGCTTGCCCTCAGGATAATTTTTCCAGCATCAGGCCAGCGCGCAGCCCCCTGGCCACCGCCGGATTGGGAAACAGAACATACTCCGGCTCTGCCCCCACCACATACCGCGTCTCCCCCTCCTCCGCCAGCAGCGTGCCTGGGGCGAAGGGGGTGAAGTTCAGCGTCTGTTCCGCCATATGCAAGCGGAAATCATCGCTATGGCGGGTGATCTGCTGCACCACCCGGTAGCGCAGCGGCGCCGGGGCGTCGGCAATGGCCAGATCCCCCACCAGCAACCGGGAGATAGCCCCCTCGGCGGCGGCAAACTGCGTTAGATCGTTTTCCCCCAACGGCAGCGCTTTGCCCAGTTCAAGAGTGCAGGCCAGCGCCGCGAACCGTTCGCAGCTGAAATGGGTGAAGGTCCCGCCCGGCTGGCGATGAAACACCAGCGCCTCCAGCCCGGCGCCGCCCAACCAGTGAAGAAAATCCTCCTCCCAGGGCGTATCGCGGGCCGGGAGCACGCCGAAGCGCGGATGCAGCGACCCGCGGATCGCGGTATGCAGATCGAGGTGCCAGCGCGGACCATCATGGTCGCGATAGAAGCGGGCCACCGCCTGCTCCAGCCGCTGCGCCCGCTGCGTCTCCTCGCTGGCCGGGAACTGCCGCCAGCGCTCGCCAAACATCCGGTTCATATCGCTGTGCAGATAGCGTTTATTCGCCCGCAGCGCCGGCGGGTTACCGACGATCACCAGCAGCCGCCAGCGCAGGGGGAGTGCCTCCCGGACCAGCCGCTGCACCAGCCGGTCGACAATCTCCACCGGCGCCGTTTCGTTGCCATGGATGGCGCAGGAAAGCACCAGCCCGCGCTCGCAGCGCGCATGCGGCGTCAGCTCGAGGATCCCCTCGCCGAGCCAGTGCCAGCGGAAATGGGCCGTCTCGCCGTGAAAGTGATGGGGCAATCGCCCCGCCAGGGTTAATGCCAGAAAGTGTTCCACCGCGCCCCCTTATTGCTGAAATGGATAAACCGAACCGAGCTGCAGGATCTGGGTCAACCGATCCAGCGCATCGCGCCCTTCCCGCAGCAGCTGTGGGTCGGCGAGGTCGGCCTGGGTGAGGCGGTCGCGATAGTAGCGATCCACCCAGTCATTGAGGGCGGCAAACAGCGTATCGTTCATCAGGACGTGCGGATTGACCGCCTGATACTCCTCGGCCGTCAACACCACCCGCAGGCGCAGGCACGCCGGACCGCCGCCGTTGGCCATACTCTCGCGCAGATCAAACACCTGCAGCGCGGCGATGGGGTTATCTGCGGCCAGCAGCTCATTAAGATAGTTCCACACGCCCGGATGCGCCTGGGCTTCCTGGGGCAGGATCAGCGCCATGCTGCCGTCCGCCCGGCTCAACAGCTGACTGTTGAACAGATATGTAGCAACCGCCTCTTCCACCGTGACCCGGCTGGCGGGAACCACCAACGGGGTAAAGCCCGGCACCTGCTGCGCAAGCTGCTGCAAAACCGCGTCCTGGTCGGCAAAGGCCTGCTCATGGCAGAACAGGACCTGACGGTTGCTCACCGCGATGACGTCGTTATGAAAAACCCCCTTGTCGATCGCCGCCGGATGCTGGCGGGCGAAGATCAGCTGGCGGGGATTGACCTGATTGAGGCGCGCCACCGCCTGGCTTGCCTCAAGGGTTTGCCGCGCCGGATAGCGACGTGGCGCCTCCTCGCTTCCCCGACGGCGGCCATAGACAAATAGCTGGACGCCGGGGGCGCCATATTCGCCGCCGAGACGGTTATGGTTCGCCGCCCCTTCGTCGCCAAACCAGGCAGAGGCAGGCAGCGCCGGGTGGATGGCAAATCGCGTGCGGTCCGGGAATATCGCCTGCAGCAGCGCCCCGGTGGTGGGGGCTTCACTGGCGCGGTGGAATTTATCCTGCAGATTCGCCACCGTCAGGTGCACCAGGCCATCCAGCGAATCGGCGGAGGGACAGACGGTCGCGGCGTTCGCCACCCACATCGCCGAGGCCGAACTCACCGCCGACAACAGATCCGGATCCTGCTGGGCCGCACGGGCCACCACCTGCTCATCGCTGCCGCTAAAGCCCAGCTGACGCAGGAGCGGCACGTTGGGTCGTTCCTGAGGGGGGATCACCGCCTGCGGATAGCCGGCGTCGGCAAGGGCTTTCATTTTTTTCAGCCCCTGCTTCGCCGCCAGCTGCGGATTCGACACCTGATAGCGGTGCCGGGTGGAGGCCTCATTGCCAAAGGAGAGCCCTGCGTAGTGATGGGTCAGTCCGGGCAGACCGTCAAAGTTGACTTCGCGGGCGGTCATAACGCCTCCCCGGCCCGGAAGTCGAGCCCCGGATTGAGACTGGCGGGCAGCGTCAGGGTCGGCGATTCGAGACTGGCCATCGGCCAGGCGCAATAATCTGCGGCATACCAGGCCCCGGGGCGATGATTGCCTGAGGCTCCGGTGCCGCCGAACGGCGCGGTACTCGCCGCCCCGGTCAGGGGTTTGTTCCAGTTGACTATCCCGGCCCGTGCCTCAAGCAGCAGCCGATCGAACTTCTCTCGTTCCGGGGAGATTAACCCGCAGGAGAGGCCGAAGCGGGTGGCGTTGGCCAAGGCAATCGCCTCTTCGAAAGTATCGTAGCGCCAGACCCCAAGCAGCGGGCCGAACACCTCTTCATCCTCGACCTGGGCCATGTCGCTCATGTTGACAATCCCCGGCGTCAGCAGCGACGTCCCGGCCTGCAATAACCGCGGCTCCAGCAGGGTGACCGCGCCAGTAGCGACCCGCTGCAGCCAGGCCTGATGCACTTTCTGCGCGGCCTGTTCAGAGATAAGCCCGCCGAGAAACGGCTGCGGCTCAGCGTCCCACGCCGCGGGGATCAGCCGTTGGCTGACCGTTACCAGCCTGGAGAGGAAGGCATCCCCCGCCTCTCCGCGCCGGACCAGCAGACGTCGGGCGCAGGTGCAGCGCTGGCCGGCGGTAATAAAGGCGGACTGGATGGTCAGATGCACCGCGGCATCGACGTCCCGTGGGTCGTCAACGATCAGCGGATTATTGCCGCCCATCTCCAGCGCGAGGATCTTTTGCGGCTGCCCGGCCAGCTGGCGATGCAGATGAAAACCGGTGGTCGAGCTGCCGGTAAACAGCAGCCCATCGATGTCCGCCTGGCCGCTGAGCGCCTCGCCGGTTTCCCGACCGCCCTGCAGCAGGTTGAGCACGCCGGCGGGCAGGCCAGCTTGCTCCCACAGCTTCACCACCGCTTCGCCGCTGTGCGGGGTTAATTCGCTGGGTTTAAATACCACGGTATTGCCCGCCAGCAACGCCGGCACGATATGCCCGTTCGGCAGATGGCCGGGAAAGTTATAGGGACCAAAGACCGACAGCACGCCATGCGGCCGGTGACGCAACGTCGCGGCGCCATCGGGCAGATCGCTGTGCTGTTCACCAGTGCGGGTGTGATACGCCTTCACCGAGATCGCCACCTTGTTGATCATCGCCGTCACTTCCCCGGCCGCCTCCCAACGCGGCTTTCCGGTCTCGGCGCCGATAATCGCCGTCAGCTCCGCCTTGCTGGCCTCCAGCAGGCTGGCAAACTTTTCGACGATGGCCTGGCGGTCGGCAAACGGCAGCCGCGCCCAGGCCGGGAACGCCTGGCGGGCAGCCGCGACCGCCTCGGCAACCTGCCCGGCATCCGCCGCCTCGCCCTGCCAGACAATCTTCAGGTTGACCGGATCCTGTTTGCTGAAGCGCGGCCCATCGCCGGGCCGCCATTCGCCGTTAATCCACAGACTCATGCGGTTTTCTCCTCAGGGATCAAGCGCACCATGCGCACCTGGTCGCCAGCATGACACTTCAGCATATCCAGCTCGCGGGCGCTGAGGGTCAGGGTGTCGCCATCCGGGTCGGCATGCACCAGCAGGGCGCGGAACTGGTGATACTGTTCGTTCGCCACGAGGCACAACGGCCAGTCGCCGGGTGGCGTTTCGCCGGCCTCGGTGGTCACCAGACGGCTTTTGCGGATCGCCCGCACCCGGTCGATATCGCACTCCAGGGTCGGGCCTCCGTCGAAAATATCGATGTAGTTCAGGTAGCGGAATCCCTCTTTCTCCAGCACCGTCCGGGCCGGGGCGGTCTGCGGATGGACCTTGCCGATCACCGCCTGCGCCTCGGGGGTGAGGAAATCGATATACAGCGGATGCTTGGGCATCAGGGCGGCAATGAAAGCCTTTTGTCCGGTGCCGCACAGGTAGTCGGCGCGGGAAAACTCCATGGCGAAAAAGCGTTTGCCCAGGCTCTCCCAGAACGGGGAATAGCCGTGTTCGTCAATCACCCCGCGCATCTCGGCGACCACCTTCTCATTGAAGCGCTCGCGAAAAGCGGCCATAAATAAGAAGCGCGATTTCGACAGCAGATAGCCATTGCCCTCTTTGCGCCACTGCGGGTCGAGGAACAGGGTGCACAGCTCACTGCTGCCGGTGTGGTCGTTGCTGAGAAACAGCGTCGGCAGCGCCTGGTAGACGTTAAGCTCCTTCGAGGCATGGACCTGAGTGCCGACCCGGTAGTTGTACCAGGGATCGTTGAGGCCCACCGCCACCTCTATCGCGCAGATGCCCACCACCGTGCCGCTCTCGCTCTCCTCCAGCACAAAGACATAGCCCTGCTCGCTTTTCGGCAGCTCGCCGCGCCAGGTTTGCTGCGAGCGGGCGATCCGCGCCGCGAGGGTCGCTTCATCCACCGGCAGCGAGGTCAGCCCGCCGCCGGTCTCCGCTGCCAGCTTCAGCAGCCCGGGCAGATCGCCCGGCTCCACCGGTCGAATAACCATCATGATGAGACTCCCGCCAGGAAACGTGCGCAGGCCCGCTCGACGCGATCCAGACCGCTGTTCACCTCTTCTTCACTGACGTTCAGCGCCGGAGCGAAACGCACCACGTTGGCGCCGGCGATCAAGATCATCACCCCCTCTTCCGCCGCCAGGTTGCTGAGGGCTTTCGCCTTCCCGGCCCAGGCGTCGTTCAGCACGCAGCCGAGCAACAGCCCCAGGCCGCGGATCTCCTTGAACAGGCCATAGCGGGCGTTGATCGCCTGCAGACGTTCGCAAAACCACTGATGGCGCTGTCTGACGCCGGAGAGCACTTCCGGAGTGTTGACGATCGACAGCAGCTCGCCGGCCACCGCCCCCGCCAGCGGGTTGCCGCCGTAGGTGGTGCCGTGGGTGCCGACGGTCATCACGCTGGCGCAGGCCTCTGTGGCCAGCAGCGCGCCGATGGGGAAGCCGCCGCCCAGCGCTTTGGCGGTAGTCAGCACATCGGGCGTCACGCCGTAGTGCATATAGGCGTACAGCTCGCCGGTGCGCCCGACCCCAGTCTGCACTTCATCGAAAATCAGCAGGGCGTTGTGCTGGTCGCAAAGCTGACGCAGGCCGCGTAAAAACTCGACGCTGGCCGGCACCACGCCCCCTTCACCCTGCACCGGCTCGACGATCACCGCGCAGGTTTGGTCATTGATCAAGGCCTTTGCTGACTCGAGATCGTTAAACACCGCATGCTGGATCTGCGGCGGCAGCGGGGCAAAATCCCGGGAGTAGGCTGGCTGACCGCCCGCCGAAACGGTGAACAGCGTCCGCCCGTGGAAAGCGTTCTGGAAGGCGACGATGCCGCTTTTCTCGCTGCCAAAGCGATCGTGGGCATATTTACGCGCCAGCTTGAGCGCCGCCTCATTGGCCTCGGCCCCGGAGTTACAGAAGAAGACCCGGTCGGCGAAAGTGGCATCAATAAGCATTTTGGCCAGCCGCAGGATCGGCTCATTCGTATAGCCGTTGCCGGTATGCCAGAACTTGCCCGCCTGCTCGGTGAGGGCCTGCACCAGACGCGGATGCGCATGCCCCAGCGCGTTCACGGCGATGCCGCCGGCAAAATCGATATACTCTTTGCCCTGCTGATCCCACAGCCGCGACCCGGCGCCCCGCACCGGAATAAACGCCGCTGGCGCGTAGACCGGCATCATCCATTCATCAAAGTGGTTACGCGTAATTGACTGAGACATATCGACCTCTTCCGGTAAATTAAAAGTAGCAATAATGTTAATAAATATGAGTTATTACGCTGTAAATGTAGATTGCACGGTTCGTGCCAGCCAGCGATAAAAATGCATAAACCGGATGAGATAACGCAATATCAACGAGTTACAACCTAACGCTATTCATATAAAATGCATATTTAGTGAATAACTATCCGATAAAGGAGGATGAACAGTGATTAAAGAAGATAAATTATGCAACGGTAAGATATAATTCTGTAATTGTGATCTTCTGCGAAATTTATCGTAGATATTTGCCCTTTTTTGGCGCGGCGTGCCCGCAAAAGGGGCACCCACGGCACGATCATGCGCAGCGATTGGCAGAATGACGCATCGGATGGCAGCCAGCCTGGCGAATTTCTGCTACCATCCCTGCACTATTCACCTTGCACAGTGGCAGCGACTATGAAATTCGTCTCTTTTAATATCAACGGCCTGCGCGCCCGCCCACACCAACTGGCCGCCATCGTCGAAAAACACCAGCCGGACGTGATTGGCCTGCAGGAAACCAAAGTTCACGACGACATGTTCCCTCTCGAAGAGGTCGCCAGACTCGGCTATAACGTCTTTTATCACGGCCAGAAAGGCCATTATGGCGTCGCGCTGCTGACCAAAGAGACGCCGATTGCCGTCCGCCGCGGTTTCCCTAACGATGGCGAAGAGGCTCAGCGCCGCATCATCATGGCGGAGATCCCGTCGCCCTTCGGTAACGTCACGGTGATTAACGGTTATTTCCCGCAGGGTGAAAGCCGCGATCATGAGACCAAATTCCCGGCCAAAGCGGCGTTCTATCAGAATCTGCAGAACTACCTGGAGAGCGAGCTCAACAAAGAGAATCCGGTACTGATCATGGGCGATATGAACATCAGCCCTACCGATCTCGACATCGGTATCGGTGAAGAGAACCGCAAACGCTGGCTGCGCACCGGCAAATGTTCCTTCCTGCCGGAAGAACGGGAATGGATGGATCGCCTGCTGGGCTGGGGCCTGGTAGATACCTGGCGTCAGGCTAACCCTGACAATCATGAGCACTTCTCGTGGTTTGATTACCGCTCCAAAGGCTTTGACGATAACCGTGGGCTGCGCATCGACCTGCTGCTGGCCAGTCAGCCTCTGGCCCAGCGCTGCGTGGAGACCGGGATCGATTATGAGATCCGCGGGATGGAAAAACCATCAGACCACGCGCCGGTGTGGGCCACCTTCCGGCCGTAAGTCACGTCCTTCTCTCGCCTCCCGCCGCGCGGGGGGCAGAATTTCCTGAGCAAAATCAACAAAGCGACGGTAAACCATTGTGACCGTCGTCGGAACAGGATACTGTCGCGCGCACTTTTTGACGTCCACCGCGTCCAGGCTGTACAGGAGACCCCTTCATGAAAAAGAAGCCATCATCCGGCCATTGGTAAAGGGCTGGTACTTCTCGCGCTGGCGGCCACGCTGGCCGTTATCAGCCACCGCGCTGGTCTCCACGATCTGCTGACTCACCTGCATCTGTTGCAGGAGACCCTCCGCCATCATGGCGCCTGGAGCTATCTGGTCTATGTTGCGCTATTTATCACTGCCACCCTGTGCCTGATCCCCGGCAGCCTGCTGGTGATCGCCGGCGGGGTGCTTTTCGGCCCGCTGACCGGCTCTCTGCTCTCGTTTGCCGCCGCCACCGTCGCCTCTTCGTTGTCGTTTTTGATCGCCCGCTGGCTGGGGCGCGATCTGCTGCAGCGCTATGTAGGCCATACCGCCGTCTTCCAGGCCATTGAGCGCGGTATCGCCCGCAGCGGCAGCGATTTCCTGATCCTCACCCGCCTGGTGCCACTCTTTCCCTACAACATTCAGAATTACGCCTACGGCCTGACGGCGATCCCCTTCTGGCCTTTTACTCTGATCTCCGCCGTGGCCACCCTGCCGGGCCTGGTCATCTATTCGGTGATGGCCAGCGAACTGGCCCGCGAAGGAGCGACCCTCGCTTTCGCGCTCAAGTTGAGCCTCGCCGGCGGGCTGCTGTTTGCCCTGGTGCAGATGGGCAAACGGTTTGCCCGCGCCCGCCGTGTGGCAACGCCCGGCGAGGAGGTGCGCCATGACCCGACCTGATCGCCGTCACCTGCGCCGCGCCAGGCTGGCCCTTGCCGTGGTGGCTGTCGCCGGGCTGACCGCCTGGCTGTGGTTCCCCGACGGGCGAGCCTTTCTGCAACACAGCCTGACGGCGTTAGCGTCGCTGGATCCCCAGTATGTCAAAGACTTTATCGCCGCCTGGGGGACGCAGGCGGCGCTGGTCTCTTTTGCGCTAATGATCCTCCAGGCGATCGTCGCCCCGCTGCCGGCCTTCCTGATCACCCTCGCGAACGCCGCGCTGTTCGGCGCCTTCTGGGGAGGCATGCTGTCGTGGTTCAGCGCCATGGTCGGGGCCGGGCTCTGCTTTTGCATCGCCAGAGCGCTGGGGCGCGAGATGGTGGAGAAGCTCACCGGCCGCACGGTGCTGCGCAGCGTCGACGGCTATTTCGCCCGCTATGGCGCGCAGACGATCCTGGTCTGCCGCCTGCTGCCGTTTGTCCCTTTTGATCCGGTCAGCTATGCCGCCGGACTGACCTCGCTGCGCTTCTGGCCCTTTATGCTGGCCACCGGCGTGGGCCAGCTGCCGGCGACCATCGTCTATTCCTGGGCCGGGAGCCTGCTGACCGGAGGCGCTTTCTGGCTGGCCACCGGCCTTTCGCTGCTTTTGGCCCTGGCGGTGGCCATCTCCATCGCCAAAAATATTTACCGTGAACGTCATAAGAGATCGTCGCCATGAGCTTACCCCCGCTGGATACTGTCCCCCTGATCCTTCGTCCGCAGGCCTGGCTGCACCGCCGGCATTACGGCCAGGTGCTGAGCCCCATTCGCTGGTGGGGACGGATCCCGTGGCTGTTTTACCTGGTTTCGCTGTTCGTGGGCTATATTGAACGCCGCCGCTCACCGTTGGATCCGGTGTTGCGCTCGCTGGTCAGCGCCCGCATCGCCCAGCTGTGCCACTGCGAATTCTGCATCGATATCACCAGCATGACCCTCGCGGCGCGGAGCGGGAGCCAGGACAATCTGCTGGCGGTCGCCGACTGGCGCAGCAGTAAGCTGTTCAGCGAAAAAGAGCGTCTGGCGCTGGCCTATGCCGAAGCCGCCACCCAGACGCCCCCGGCGGTGGATGATGCCCTGCGTAGCGCGATGGCCGCGCATTTTGACGCCCGGGTGCTCACCGAGCTGACCGCCCTGATTGGCCTGCAAAATTTATCGGCGCGGTTCAATGCCGCGATGGCGATCCCTGCCCAGGGGCTGTGCAAGATACCTGGTTCTTCCCCGCACCATAAGGAGTAACGATGCGCCGTTTGCGTGATTTCAGCCTCTGTCTGTGCCTGCTGCTGCTCTGGCCGCTGGTGGTTCAAGCCGACGACAGCTGGCGGCAGACCCAGACGGAAGCCCGCGGCCAGACCGTCTGGTTTAACGCCTGGGGTGGAGACCCGGCCGTCAACCGCTATCTGGCGTGGGTCAGCGAGGAGGTCAAACGCCACTACGCGATCGACCTGCGTATTGTCCCTATCGCCGATGCCGCCGACGCGGTGAAACGCATCCAGACTGAGGCGCAGGCCGGCCGTCGCCGCGGCGGGTCGGTGGATCTCCTGTGGATCAACGGCGAGAACTTTCACACCCTAAAACAGGCCAACCTGCTGCTCACCGGCTGGGCAGAATCGCTGCCCAACTGGCGCTATGTCGATCTGCAAAAACCGGTTCAGGAAGATTTTTCTGTCGCCACCGAGGGCGCGGAGTCGCCGTGGGGCAGCGCCCAGTTGACGTTTATCGCCCGCCGCGGGCAAACGCCGCAGCCACCCACCAGCCCGCAGGCGCTGCTGGCCTTCGCCAGAGCCCATCCCGGCAGCGTGACCTACCCGCGGCCGCCGGACTTTACGGGTACCGCCCTGCTGGAGCAGCTGCTGATCGCCCTCACCGACCAGCCTGCCGCCCTGCGCCAGCCGCCGGAGACGGCGACCTTCTCGGCGGTCACCGCCCCGCTGTGGCGCTATCTCGATGCGCTGCACCCGACGCTGTGGCGGGCGGGTAAGGATTTCCCGGCGTCGCCGGCGCGGATGGACGCCATGTTCAACCAGGGCACCCTCCGCCTGTCGCTGACGTTTAACCCGCTCCATGCCCGCCAGAAGGCCGTCAGCGGGGAGTTACCGGCGGACAGCTACAGCTTCGGCTTTACCGGAGGGACCCTCGGCAACGTCCATTTCGTTACCATCCCGGCCAACGCACGCGCCGTCGCCGCGGCCAAAGTGGTCGCCAATTTCCTGCTTTCCCCTGAGGCGCAATTGCGCAAGGCGGATGCCGCCGTCTGGGGCGATCCAAGCGTACTGGACCCGCAGCGTCTGCCTGACAAACAGCGTCAGGCGCTGGCGGCCACCCTGCCGCAGGATCTGCCGCCGGTGCTTGCCGAGCCACATGCGGCGTGGGTTGACGCGCTGGAGCAGGAATGGCTGCGCCGCTACGGTACCCACTGATCCTGCTGGCCTGGGGGACGATGGCGGCGATCTATCTGCCCTTATTCCCCGCCGCCGCAGGGCTGGTGTGGCCGGCGCTCTCCCCGGCCCACTGGCGGGCGCTGTTCGCCGATCCGCAGCTGGGCCAGGCGCTGGCCGCCACCCTTGTTTCCACGCTGCTGTCGGTCGGCGGTGCGCTACTGATCGCCCTGACCATCGTCGCCGCTCTCTGGCCTTCGGCCCGCTGGCGGCGGCTGGCTTCCCGCCTGCCTTTGCTGCTGGCGGTGCCCCATCTTGCCCTGGCGACGGCGGCGCTGCTGCTGTTCGCCGAAGGCGGCTGGATCTGGCAGCGGCTGCCGTTTTTGACGCCGCCGGTCGACCGGTACGGCATCGGGCTTGGCCTGACGATGGCCCTCAAAGAGAGCGCCTTTGTGCTGTGGGTGATCTACGGCCTGCTGGGGGAGGCGCGCCTCGCCGACCAGGCGACAGCGCTAAAGAGCCTCGGTTACGGCCGCTGGCAGTGCCTGCGCTGGCTGGTGCTGCCTGCGCTGCTGCCCGCCCTCGGCATGGTGCTGCTGGCCGCCGCGGCCTGGAGCCTGTCGACGGTAGACGTCGCCCTGGTGCTGGGGCCCGGCAATCCGCCCACCCTCGCCGTGCTGGCGTGGCAGTGGTTAAGCCAGGGCGATGACATGCAGCAGGCGAAAGGGGCGCTGGCCAACCTGCTGCTGCTGGCGATCCTCGGCGGGCTGGCGCTGGTCGCCTGGGGCGGATGGCGGCTACAGCGTCGGCGTCTGCCCGATCTGCGCGGCATTCGGCATCCCCATCCCCACGCCCTGCCCGGCCGCCTGCTGGCGAGTGCCCTGCCGCTGAGCGGCCTGCTGTGCGCGCTATTGCTGGCGTGGCTGGCGCGCTCGGCGCCGCCGCAGATGGATGCCCTGGGCAACAGCCTTGGCCTCGCGCTGATGGCTTGCGCCCTCGGCGCGGCCGTCTGCCTGCTGTGGCTGGCCTGCGGCCCGAAGCGGGGAGATGGCTGGGTCTGGCTGCCGCTGGTGCTGCCGGCCCTGCCGCTGGCCGATGGCCAGTACCGGCTGGCGCTGTACGCCTGGCTAGACGGCGAATGGTGGACCGTCCTGTGGGGCCATCTGCTGTGGGTGGTGCCGTGGATGCTATTTATTTTGCGCCCGGCCTGGCGCCAGCGCGATCCGCGGATGACGGTGATCGCCCGCACGCTCGGCTGGGGACCCACGCGTATTTTCTGGCTGTTGACTCTGCCCTCGCTGACCCGCCCGCTGCTGACCGCCCTGGCGGTGGGCTTCTCGGTGAGCATCGCGCAGTATCTGCCAACGCTATGGCTGGGGGCAGGCCGTATCCCGACGCTCACCAGCCAGGCGGTGGCGCTCAGCAGCGGCGGCGAGGCGCAGACGCTTGCCGCCCAGGCGCTGTGGCAATTACTGCTGCCGGCGGTATGCTTTATCCTGACGGCCCTGCTGGCCTGGCTGGCAGGCCGCTATCGACGAGGACTTCGCTAGTGCTAACCGTAAACCATCTGACCCTGAGCGTGAACCGTCAGCCGCTGCTGCGGGAGGTCGACTTTTCGGTGGCCCCGGGTGAAGTGCTGACGCTGATGGGCCCTTCCGGCAGCGGAAAATCGACGCTGTTTGCGTGGATGATTGGCGCCCTGGCCGGCGACTTCCGCGCCGAGGGCGAGCTGTGGCTCAACGGGCGGCGGTGCGATACGCTGCCCACGGAGCGCCGGCGCATCGGCATCCTGTTTCAGGACCCGTTGCTGTTCGACCATTTCAGCGTCGGGCAAAATTTACAGCTGGCGCTACCGGAAAGCGTGCGCGGCGAGGCGCGAAAAGCCGCGGTGGAGCAGGCGCTCAGTCGCGCCGGGCTGCATGGCTTCGCCGCGCGCGACCCGGCCACGCTCTCCGGCGGACAGCGGGCGCGGGTGAGTCTGCTGCGCGCCCTGCTGGCGCGCCCCGAGGCGCTGCTGCTGGATGAACCCTTCAGCCGCCTGGATGCCGCCCTGCGCGCCGCGTTCCGCCGCTGGGTATTTGAGGAACTGGCCCGCCAGGCCATTCCGGCGATCCTGGTGACCCACGATCGCGAGGACTGTCCGCCGACGGGGCGCTGCCTGACGATGGAGCGCTGGCAATGAAGAGCAATAGCGTGCAAACCTGCGTTACCGCAAAGAAATCAACGCCTGGCAAGCGGAGAATACGCCCTCCACTTTTTACCGTCGGGCATTTCGATGAAACGTGTTTCTCAATTGACCGCACTCGCCCTGTTCATGGGGCTTGCTGCTTCCACCACCTTCGCCGCTGAAACCATGCCAGCGCTCACTCTTTCCCACCTGCAACAGCAGCACGGCGTGGCCATCGACACCCGCCTGAGCGCTTATTACAACGGCTGGCCGCAGCGCGCCAACGGCCCGGAAGGGCATGAGCCGCAGGCGCTGAATCTTTCCGCCCGCTGGCTCGGCGCCATGAGCGACGAGCAGCTCCGCGGCTGGGCTAAGCAGCACCAGCTCCAGGCCGATACCCCCCTCGCGCTGTACGGCAGTCCTGAGGATAACGCCAGCGTCGCGGCGCGACTGAAACAAGCGGGCTTCACCCGGCTCAACACCCTGAGCGACGCCCTGAGCCAGGGAGACCGTCTGCAAAAGCTGCCGCACTTTGAACAGCTGGTTTATCCGCAATGGCTGCACGACCTGCAGCAAGGGAAAAGCGTGGCCGCCGCCCCGGCCGGTGACTGGAAAGTAGTTGAGGCCGCCTGGGGGGCGCCGAAGCTCTATCTGCTGAGCCATATCCCGGGTGCGGGCTATATCGATACCAATGAGGTGGAGAGCGAACCGCTGTGGAATAAAGTGTCCGATGCGCAGCTGAAGGCGATGCTGGCGAAGCACGGCATCCGCCATGACACCACGGTGATCCTCTACGGTCGCGACGTTTACGCCGCGGCGCGTGTGGCGCAGATCATGCTGTACGCCGGCGTCAAAGACGTGCGCCTGCTGGACGGCGGCTGGCAGACCTGGTCCGACGCCGGTCTGCCGGTGGAGCGCGGCATGCCGCCGACGCCGCAGCCGGCGCCAGATTTTGGCGCGCCGATCCCCGGCCAGCCGCAGCTGATGCTGGATACCGAGCAGGCCCGCGGCCTGCTCCACCGTCAGGACGCCTCGCTGGTCAGCGTCCGCTCGTGGCCGGAGTTTATCGGCACAACCAGCGGCTACAGCTATATCAAACCGAAGGGCGACATCGCCGGCGCCCGCTGGGGCCATGCCGGAAGCGACTCCACGCACATGGAAGACTTCCATAACCCGGACGGCACCATGCGCAGCGCCGACGATATCGCTGCCCTGTGGCGCCAGTGGAACATCCTGCCGAACCAGCAGGTGGCGTTCTATTGCGGGACCGGCTGGCGGGCCTCGGAAACCTTCATGTATGCCCGGGCCATGGGCTGGCCGCACGTCGCTGTCTATGACGGCGGCTGGTACGAATGGAGCAGCAACCCGCACAATCCGGTCGCCCGCGGCGAGCGCGGCCCGGAAAGCAGTCAGTAACACACCCCACCAGCGCGCGTCCCCAGCCGGCGACGCGCGCTTTCCCGCTCACGCCACCCGCTTTAATGTCTGGTAGCCGCTGGCGATACGCGTCGCCGTCGTCAGCCAGCATAGCGCGCCAAACAGCCACGCCAGCCAGGCAAAATGTGCCGGAAACAGGCAGCTGAGGACAAACAGCAGGATGGTTTCCGTCCCCTCCGTCAGCCCCCCGAGGTAGTGCAGCGATTTATGGGCATAGCCGGGATTGGCGATCTGGTGCTTTGCCGCCAGCGCGGCAAAGGCGAGAAAGCTGCTGCCGGTGCCGATAAAGGCAAACAGCAGCCAGCCGCCCGCCAGAGCGTTATTCTGCGGATCCGCCAGGATAAAACCGAACGGCACCAGGGCATAGAAGAGAAAATCCAGTGAGATATCGAGAAAACCGCCGGCGTCGCTCAGCCCGCGCCGCCGCGCCAGGGCGCCGTCCAGGCCGTCCAGCAGGCGGTTGAGAAGAATGGCCGCCAGCGCCGCGCCATACCACCCTAATGCCAGAAATGGCAGAGCCAGCACGCCGATGGCAAACCCGAGCAGCGTCAGCCTGTCTGGTGAAATACCCGGGCGGTCAAGCGCGCCGGCGACAGCGTTAAGCAGGGGTTTGAGGCGAGGATGCAGGTGGCTATCAAGCACGAGGGTCTCCAGCAGAGTTGGCGGTTGTCAGTGAAGGTCTATGGCGGTGATAATAGGCCAGTTTGGCCTTATTAACGTTGATGCTTATGCTAAAAATGATTGAAGTTGTCGCCGCCATTATTGAACAGGATGGCAAAATTCTGCTGGCGCAGCGCCCGCCCCACGCCGACCAGCCGGGAATGTGGGAGTTCGCCGGCGGCAAAGTGGAGCCAGGTGAAAGCCAACCGCAGGCGCTGACCCGGGAACTGCAGGAGGAAATGGGCATCATCGCCCACCCGGCATGCTATATCGCCAGCCATCAGCGGGAAGTCTCCGGTCGTCAGATCCATCTGCACGCCTGGTGGGTGCCGGATTTTCAGGGCGTGCCGCTGGCCCACTATCACAGCCAGCTGCGCTGGTGCCTTCCTGCCGACGCCTTAACCCTCGATCTCGCCCCGGCCGATATCCCCCTCCTGCACGCCTTTATCGCTCAGCGCCCGTCCCTTTCCCTCCGCTGATCCGCTCGCCGCCTCGTCATCGTTTTTAGTTATGACGGGCGGGCAATTATAAATTTTGCTGACGGCTTAATTTTTCCTTGCTTGCCTAAGGATTAGCGGTGTTATAGTCGGAAAATCGGTTTTTTCAAGGACCGAATCATAATAAATACATGCAACCACAACCATAAGGGGAACTTATATCTATGGATCAGACGTGCACTCTGGAAGGCTTTCTCACCCGCGTTCAACAGCGCGATCCTCATCAAACCGAATTTGCTCAAGCCGTCCGGGAGGTCATGACCACCCTGTGGCCTTTCCTTGAGGAAAATCCGCGCTATCGTCAGCTTGCTTTGCTGGAACGTCTGGTGGAACCGGAGCGCGTGATCCAGTTCCGCGTGGTGTGGGTGGACGACCGCAATCAGGTCCAGGTCAACCGCGCGTGGCGCGTGCAGTTCAACTCGGCCATCGGCCCGTATAAGGGCGGAATGCGCTTCCACCCGTCGGTAAACCTGTCGATTCTCAAATTCCTTGGCTTCGAGCAGACCTTCAAAAACGCCCTGACCACGCTGCCGATGGGTGGCGGGAAAGGCGGCAGCGATTTCGATCCTAAAGGCAAGAGCGATGGCGAAGTGATGCGCTTCTGCCAGGCGCTGATGACCGAGCTTTATCGCCATCTGGGCCCGGATACCGACGTACCGGCGGGCGATATCGGCGTCGGCGGCCGCGAGGTCGGCTTTATGGCCGGAATGATGCGTAAGCTCTCCAACAACAGCGCCTGCGTCTTCACCGGTAAAGGCCTCTCATTCGGCGGCAGCTTGATCCGTCCGGAAGCCACCGGTTACGGCCTGATCTACTTCACCGAAGCGATGCTCAAACGTCACGGCCTCGGCTTCGAAGGCGCTCGCGTGGCGGTTTCCGGCTCCGGCAACGTCGCGCAATACGCCATTGAGAAAGCGATGGAGCTTGGCGCGCGGGTGGTCACCGCCTCCGACTCCAACGGCACCGTCGTTGACGAAGCGGGCTTCACCAAAGAAAAACTGGCCCGCCTGATCGACATCAAAGAGCGTGCCCACGGCCGGGTGGCCGACTACGCCCGCGAATTTGGCCTCACCTATCTCGAAGGCCAGCAGCCGTGGTCAGTGCCGGTGGATATCGCTCTGCCTTGCGCCACCCAGAACGAACTGGATGCCGACGCCGCTCGCCAGCTGATTGCCAACGGTGTGAAGGCCGTGGCGGAAGGCGCCAACATGCCAACCACCATCGCCGCGACCGATCTGTTCCTTGAAGCTGGCGTGCTGTTTGCCCCGGGCAAAGCGGCCAACGCCGGCGGCGTGGCGACGTCCGGTCTGGAGATGGCGCAGAACGCCGCGCGCATGGGCTGGAAAGCGGAAAAAGTGGATGCCCGTCTGCATCACATCATGCTGGATATCCACCATGCCTGCGTGCAGTACGGCGGTGAAGCGAAGCAGACCAACTACGTGCGCGGCGCCAATATCGCTGGTTTCGTCAAGGTGGCGGACGCCATGCTGGCCCAGGGCGTGATTTAACCTCCCCTTACACCATCCCGGCGGCTGCCCGCCGGGATGTCTCTCACGATGTCATCGTGATCACCACTTTCCCCAGATGCTGACCACTGTCCAGACAGGCATGCGCCTCGGCAATTTCCGCCATCGGGTAGCTGGCGTAGATCATCGGCTTGCATTTCCCAGCCTCAAGCAGCGGCCAGACGTGGCGCCGCAGCGCCTCGGCAATCTCCTGTTTCTCCGCCGCCGTCCGGCCGCGCATGGTGGAGCCGGTGACGGTGGCCCGCTTGAGCATCAGGGTCTGAATGTCGACCTCATGGGCCATTCGCCCGCCCATAAAGCCGATGATGACCAGCCGCCCGTCCTTTTTCAGCAGCCCCAGGTTGCGGTTAAAGTAAGGGCCGCCCACGATATCCAGAATGACATCCACCCCTTCATCGTTGGTCAGCTGATGAATTTTCTCAGCGAAATCTTCGGTTTTGTAGTTGATCGCCGTGGCGTAGGGCCGCAGCGCGGCAATTTTTTCGTCCTGGCCGACGGTGGCATAGACGGTCATCCCCAGCGCGTGACACAACAGGATCGCGGTGGTGCCAATCCCGCTGGCGCCGCCGTGGATCAGAATGCTCTCGCCGGGCTGCAGCTTACCGAGCTGGAAAACGTTAGCCCACACCGTGAAGAAGGTTTCCGGAATGGCGGCCGCTTCGCTAAAGCTGAGGCCCGCCGGGATCGGCAGCGTCTGGCCTGCCGGGACGGCGCAGTATTCGGCATACCCGCCGCCGTTGGTCAGCGCGCAGACGCGATCCCCGGGGGCAAAGGCCGCGACCTGCGCACCAACCTTCACGACCACGCCCGCCACCTCGAGGCCGGGCACGGGGGTAACCCCCTCAGGCATGGGATACAGACCCTGGCGCTGCAAAATATCCGGCCGGTTGACGCCCGCCGCTTTCACCTCGATGAGCACCTCATGCTCCCCGATAGTGGGGATCTCACCTTCGCGGATCTGTAAAACCTCCGGGCCACCCGGTTGGCTGATAGCGATATATTTCACGGGTCCTCCTTATCGCCTGTGAGAGAATTAAGCAAGGCATCGGGAAGGGCAATGGGCGCCCCCGTTCTGCGGGGCGATCGTCCCCCCCTTCCCGGCTGTTTAGTGTAGACCATTGACCAGTCTGGCGGAGAAACGGCGGCCGTGGGGAATGACCTCCTCACGGCCGCCGGGCGGGTTATTGCGGCGGCGGCGCGGCATCCTCTGCCGCTTTTTTGCCTTTCGCTTTGCCTTTGCCTTTACTGAACGATTTTTTCGCCCCGCCCGGCGCCACCAGACCGCGGAACTGGCGCACCGGCGTGCTGCGCGCCTGCTCGATTAGCTGATACAGCGTGCCCACCAGCGGCTGCATAAAGTCCTGATAGCGGCACTGTTTCTCGCTGATTTGCGTCAATACCGACTCCCAGTGGGCGGTCATGTCCGGTCGACCGGCCATCTCCGGCAGGGAATGAATCAGCGCCCTTCCGGCCTCCGAGGAGTGGATATAGCGCCCCTTTTTAGTCAGGAAACCGCGCTTAAACAGCAGCTCGATAATCCCGGCGCGGGTTGCTTCGGTGCCGAGGCCGTCGGTGGCGCGGAGGATCTTCTTCAGATCTTTATCCTGCACGAAGCGGGCAATCCCGGTCATCGCCGACAGCAGCGTGGCGTCGGTAAAGTGGCGCGGCGGCTGCGTCTGGCGCTCCACCACTTCGCCCCTCTCGCACAGCAGTTCATCGCCTTTGGCCACCACCGGCAGCGGCGTGCCGTCGTTCTCTTCATCGCGCTCTTTGCTGCCAAGCAGCGTCCGCCAGCCCGCCTCGGCCAGAAAACGCGCTTTGGCGACAAACTTACCGTTGGCGATCTCGAGGTCAATCTGGCATTTACGGAACACCGCGTCCGGGCAGAACTGCATCAGATACTGGCGGGCGATCAGGGTATAGACCTTCGCTTCGTTATCGGTGAGTTTGACCTGGCTGCTGCGGGCGGTCGGGATAATCGCATGGTGCGCGTCGACCTTTTTATCATCCCAGCAGCGGTTGCGGATCTCCGGATCCACCACCGGCTGCGGCAGCAGATCCGCCGCATGGACGGCAATCGCATTCAGCACCGCATGGCGGCCGGCGAAATGTTCTTCCGGCAGGTAGCGGCTGTCCGAACGCGGATAGGTGATGAGCTTGTGGGTTTCATACAGCTTCTGGCAGATATCCAGCACGTTTTGCGCGCTGAAGCCGAAACGTTTGGCCGCCTCAATCTGCAGCGCCGACAGCGAAAACGGCAGCGGCGCGGGTTCGGAATCGCGCTTATCGTTATAGCCGGTCACCAGCGCCGGCTGGCCTTCAATACGCTTAACCACGTGCTCGGCCAGCGGACGATGCAGCAGGCGCCCTTCTTCATCCTGGTAAGGTTCGCAGGCTTCACTCGGCACCCAGGTCGCGACAAAGCGCTCCTCCTGCGGCGTGACGATATGCGCTTTGACATCGAAGAAGTCTTTGGCGACGAAGTTTTCAATCTCTTCATCGCGGCGCACCACCAGGCCGAGCACCGGGGTCTGCACCCGCCCCACGGAGAGCACCCCCTGATAGCCGGCGTTGCGCCCCAGCAGGGTATAGGCCCGGGTCATATTGATGCCGTACAACCAGTCGGCGCGCGCCCGCGCCAGCGCCGACACGCAAAGCGGCACAAACTCGCTGTTAGCGCGCAGGCGGTTGATCGCCCGCTCAACCGCCTGCGGGTTGAGATCGTTTATCAGACAGCGCTGCACCTGCTGACGCTTCTCCGGCGCCAGCTGCAGGTAGTCGAGCACCTCATCCACCAGCAGCTGCCCCTCACGGTCGGGGTCGCCAGCGTGGATAACCTCCTCGGCCTCGCCGAGCAGGCGCTTGATGACATTCAGCTGTTTGGTGACCGAAGGTTTTGGCTGCAGCTGCCATTTCTCCGGCACAATTGGCAGATCGGTGAGATTCCAGCGGGCATAGCGGCTGTCATAGACGTCCGGCTGCGCCTGCTCCAGCAGGTGACCGATACACCAGGTGACCACCTGCCCGTTGCCGCACTCAATAAAGCCATCGCCTTTGCGATGCGGTTTAGGCAACACATCGGCGATAGCCCGACCGAGACTCGGTTTTTCTGCAATAAACAACCGCATCGAATCAACGGATCTCGATCATGGGTCGTCCGCCGCGGGCGGTCACCAGCTCGCCGATGGCGGCCAGCTTAATACCGAACTCCGCCGCGGCAGCCTGCACTTCCGCCTCCGCCTCCGGGGTCACCGCCAGCAGCAGACCGCCGGAGGTCTGCGGGTCGCAGAGCAGATCGCGCCACTCCGTCGGCATCTCGCCCATCAGATGGCCGTAGCTGGCAAAGTTGCGCCCGGTGCCGCCCGGCACCGCGCCGGCGGCGATATACTCCTCCACCCCCGGCAGTTTAGGGATATCGGCATAGCGCAGTTGCGCCTGCACGCCGGCTCCGCGGCACACTTCGCTGAGGTGGCCGAGCAGGCCAAAGCCGGTGACGTCGGTCATCGCCTTCACCCCGTCGATAGCGGCAAACGCGGCGCCAGCGAGGTTCATCTGGCACATGGTCTCCGTCGCCAGCCCCTGATGCTCCGGCTTGAGCAGCGATTTTTTCTCTGCGGTGGTCAGCACGCCGATCCCCAGCGGTTTGGTGAGATACAGTTTGCAGCCCGCCTGCGCGGTGCTGTTTTTCTTGATGCGCTCGGTGGGCACCACGCCGGTGACCGCCAGACCGAAGATCGGTTCCGGGGCGTCAATGGAGTGGCCGCCCGCCAGCGCGATCCCGGCCTGCTGGCAGGCAAAGCGCCCGCCCTCCACCACCTCGCGGGCGATTTCCGGCGCCAGGGTGTTGATCGGCCAGCCGAGAATGGCAATCGCCATAATCGGTTTCCCGCCCATGGCGAAAATATCGCTGATGGCGTTGGTGGCGGCAATGCGGCCAAAGTCGAACGGATTATCGACAATCGGCATAAAAAAGTCGGTGGTGCTGACGATTGACGTGCCATTACCGAGATCGTAAACGGCGGCATCATCGCTGGTTTCGTTGCCGACAAGCAGGTTCGGGTCGACGAACTTCGCCTGCTCGCTATGCAGGATGGTTTCCAGCACTTTCGGGGAAATTTTACAACCACAACCGGCTCCGTGGCTGTATTGCGTTAAACGAATGGCTTGCTCGCTCATGGACATCTCCTGTCATTGCAATCCCGCTATGTTAGCGCCCAAACGCCAGGGTGGTAAGTACGACAGTCTGAAATCGCGTATGGTTGCTCATTAAGCAGACAAAAAGCCGTTTTTGCGAGACGCGGCAATTTTTTCCCGACCATTTTCACTTTTACTTAAAGATGACAGAAATGTGACAACACAGGACTGTCTTCTCTGGAATGATTATGACGTAAGGAAATTCTAATGAAAAAGCGTGTTCTTGCCCTTTGCCTGGCCAGTTTTTTCTCCGTTAACGCCTTCGCACTGGTTCCCCCCGGTAACGATGTCACCACCAAGCCCGATCTCTACTATCTGACCAATGCCCAGGCCATCGATAGCCTGGCGCTGTTGCCGCCGCCGCCGGCGGTGGGCAGTATCGCGTTCTTAAACGATCAGGCGATGTATGAGCAGGGGCGCCTGCTGCGCAACACCGAGCGCGGGAAGCTGGCGGCAGAGGATGCCAACCTCAGCGCGGGCGGCGTGGCTAACGCCTTCTCCAGCGCCTTTGGTTCGCCGATCACCGAAAAAGACGCGCCGCAGCTCCATAAGCTGCTGACCAATATGATTGAAGACGCCGGCGATCTGGCGACCCGCGGCGCGAAAGAGAAGTATATGCGCATTCGGCCGTTTGCCTTCTACGGCGTCTCCACCTGCAACACCACCGAGCAGGACAAGCTGGCGAAAAACGGCTCTTACCCATCCGGGCATACCTCCATCGGCTGGGCCACCGCCCTGGTGCTGGCGGAGATCAACCCGCAGCGGCAGAACGAAATTTTGAAGCGCGGCTATGAGCTTGGCGAGAGCCGGGTGATCTGCGGCTATCACTGGCAGAGCGATGTCGATGCGGCGCGCATCGTCGGCTCCGCGGTGGTCGCCACGCTGCACACCAACCCGGCCTTCCAGCAGCAGTTGCAGAAAGCCAAAGACGAATTCGCCAAAACGCAGAAGTAACGTCATCGCCGTTGAACTCCCGGATACGGCGCCTGGCGCGCCTTGTCCGGGCGACAAAAACCGCGATTGATTCGAATGGTAGGGTTTGAAGGCCGGGTCAGGCGCCAGCCGCCGCCCGGCATAGATGCGGCTCCGAGCTTGCTGCCGTCGCCCGGCGGCGCTGCGCTTGCGCGGCCAGCCGGATGGTTCCCTCTCCCTCCGGGAGAGGGCCAGGGTGAGGGGAAGCACTGCAGTGTGGTTGTTTATGTTATCGGTGGCTTCAGCGTAGTTTGCGCTCCCGGTTAATCGTCTGCGTTATGTCACTCATGGCGCCGGGAGCGCACAGGGGGCGGCCAGTCGCCGCCGCCCCCTGTACCCCCGGGCTCCGGCCAGCAAAATCGCCGCTACGCGGTGCCTTCGACTTATCCCTGCAGGCTTCGGGTCGGGCCGAGGCAGCGTCCATGCAAAACACGGCCCTCAGCCCGCATCCATGCGGGCTGCCCCGGCCTGCCGGGAACGTCTCAGCGATTTTGAGGCCGCCAGCACCGGCAGTTTCAGCAAGAAAAGTGAATAAATTAACGACAGGTCGTACGAACGTAGGCCGGATAAGGCGCAAGCCTCAGCCCGGCATAACACCCGCTGACTCAGAATCGCGTCACAAACGGCGCGGTATCCGGCAGGGCAATGGTGGTTGAGGCTTTCAGCTGCGGCGTGCCCAGATAGAGGAAACCGACGATTTTATCCTGCTCGCGGCACTCGAAACCGGCGCGCACCACCGGGCTCTCGGTCAATGCTCCGCTGCGCCAGATGCCGTTGAATCCCTGAGCCAGGGCCGCCATTTGCATCGCCATCACCGCGCAGCCAGCGGACATCTCCTGCTCCCAGCGCGGCACCTTCGGGTGGTCTTCACAACGCGCCACGACGGTAATGATCAGCGGCGCACGGAACGGCGCATTGCGGGCTTTCTCTATGCCCTTCTCATCCTGGCCGGCCTCCCTGGCCCCCTTTTCCAGCAGCTGACTGAAGCGTTCGCGGCCGTCATCGGCGATAATGAAAAAGCGCCACGGCTGCAGGGTGCCATGATCCGGGGCGCGCAGCCCGGCACGCAGAATGTTTTCCAGCTGTTCGCCGGCCGGGGCCGGTTCCGCCAGGCGGGAAGCGCTGCGGCGATTAAGCAGTAGGTCGAGAGCATCCATCTGTATAACTCCTGTGATGTCATTTTGCATAAAATTAACATGCACAAGGATTTTGTTACAGCGCGGTCGGTGATTCCTGCTGACAACCGACGGCTCACTCTTTAGGATAGCCAGACGCGGCGGCCCCTGCGGCCTGCCCATTTTTAGATAACGTTAGGGAGAAGACATGCGAACCCTTTGGCGACTGATTGCCAGCTTTTTTAAATGGACGTGGCGGATACTCAACTTTATTCGCAAACTGGCCCTCAATGCGATCTTCCTGGTGCTGGTGCTGGTGTGTATCGGCATCTGGAGCCAGTTTAGCAGCACCACCAGCGAACATACCGCCCGCGGCGCGCTGCTCCTGGATATTACCGGCGTGGTGGTGGATAAACCTTCCGCCAGCAGCAAACTCGGCGTGATAGGCCGCCAGCTGTTTGGCGCCAGCTCGGACCGTTTGCAGGAGAATTCTCTGTTCGATATCGTGCAGACCATCCGTCAGGCGAAGGATGATCGTAATATCACCGGTATTGTGCTGGATCTGAAAAACTTCGTCGGCGGCGATCAGCCGTCCATGCAGTACATCGGTAAAGCGCTGCGCGAATTCCGCGACAGCGGCAAACCGGTCTATGCCGTCGGCAGCAGCTACAGCCAGGGCCAGTACTACCTGGCGAGCTTTGCCAACAAAATCTGGCTCTCGCCGCAGGGCGAGGTAGACCTCCACGGCTTCGCCACCAACGGGCTGTATTACAAGTCGCTGCTGGATAAGCTGAAAGTCTCCACCCATGTCTTCCGCGTCGGCACCTATAAATCCGCCGTCGAGCCTTTCATTCGCGATGACATGTCCCCTGCCGCACGCGAAGCGGACAGCCGCTGGATTGGCGAACTGTGGCAGAACTACCTCAACACCATTGCCGCCAACCGGCAGATCACCGCCCAGCAGCTCTTCCCGGGCGCCCAGGGCATTATCGATGGCCTGCGTAAAGTGGGCGGCGATACGGCGAAATATGCGCTGGACAATAAGCTGGTGGATGAGCTGGCGACCTCCACGGAAGTGGAAAAGGCGCTGACCAAACAGTTTGGCTGGAGCAAAGCGGATAACAATTATCGGGCGATTAGCTATTACGACTACAACGTGAAGACGCCGTCTGACCAGGGTTCCGCTATCGCGGTGATCTTCGCCAACGGCGCCATCATGGACGGCGAGGAGACCCCGGGCAACGTCGGCGGCGACACCACCGCAGCGCAAATTCGCGATGCGCGCCTCGACCCGAAAATTAAGGCCATCGTTCTTCGCGTGAACAGCCCTGGCGGCAGCGTGACCGCCTCGGAAATCATTCGTGAAGAGCTGGCGGCAGCCAAAGCCGCGGGTAAACCGGTGGTCGTTTCAATGGGCGGCATGGCGGCGTCCGGCGGCTACTGGATCTCCACCCCCGCGGATTACATCGTGGCGAACCCAAGCACCCTCACCGGCTCCATTGGCATCTTTGGGGTGATCAACACCGTGGAAAATACCCTCGGGTCGATTGGCGTCCACACCGACGGCGTCGCCACGTCGCCGCTGGCGGATATCTCCAGCACCAAAGCGCTGCCGCCGGAAGTGCAGCAGCTGATGCAGTTGAGCATTGAGAACGGCTATCAGCGCTTTATCACCCTGGTGGCTAACGCCCGTAAGAGCACGCCGGAGAAAATCGACCAGATAGCCCAGGGCCACGTCTGGACCGGGGAAGATGCCAAAGCCAACGGTCTTGTCGACAGCCTCGGCGATTTCGACGACGCGGTGGCCAAGGCCGCCGAGCTGGCGAAGCTGAAAACCTGGCACCTTAACTACTATCAGGAAGAGCCAACCTTCTTCTCGATGGTGCTGGACAGCCTGACCGGCTCGGTACGCGCCTCGCTGCCGGCCGCCATTCAGGCCTGGCTGCCTGCGCCGGTGGCCGCGGCGGCCGAGACGGTGAAAGCGGAAAGCGACAAGCTGGCGGCGTTCAACGACCCACAGAACCGCTATGCCTTCTGCCTGACCTGCGCCAACATTCGTTAATACGCAGCGGCTGCCCCGTCTCGCGGGGCAGCCTTTTTTCCGCACCTGCCAGCGCCGCCACAAAGCGAGCGGCCAACACTGTATTTTTTCCTCCGTCTCTTTATACTGCGCCTGTCTACGACCAACCTAAGCGATGCTATGCAAAAAAAATCGATTTACGTTGCCTACACCGGTGGGACCATCGGTATGCAGCGCTCCGAACACGGCTATGTACCCGTTTCCGGCCATCTGCAGCGTCAGCTGGCGCTGATGCCGGAGTTCCATCGTCCGGAGATGCCGGACTTCACGATCCATGAATACCATCCGCTGATGGATTCATCCGATATGACCCCCGAGGACTGGCAGCACATCGCCGACGATATCCGCAGCCATTACGCGGAGTATGATGGCTTTGTGATCCTCCACGGTACCGACACCATGGCGTTTACCGCCTCAGCGCTGTCGTTCATGCTGGAAAATCTCGGCAAACCGGTGATTGTGACAGGGTCACAAATTCCGCTGGCCGAGCTGCGTTCCGACGGCCAGATCAACCTGCTCAATGCCCTGTACGTCGCCGCCAACTATCCGATTAACGAAGTGGCGCTGTTCTTCAACAATCGACTGTTCCGCGGCAACCGTACCACTAAAGCCCATGCCGACGGCTTTGACGCCTTCGCCTCGCCCAACCTCGCGCCGCTGCTGGAGGCCGGGATCCATATTCGCCGTCTCGGTACCCCGCCGGCGCCGCAGGGCCGTGGGGAGCTGATTGTGCACCCCATCACCCCGCAGCCGATTGGCGTGGTGACGATTTACCCCGGCATCTCCGCCGACGTGGTGCGTAATTTCCTGCGCCAGCCGGTGAAAGCGCTGATCCTCCGCTCCTACGGCGTCGGCAATGCCCCGCAGAATGGCGAGTTTATTCAGGTGCTGGCGGAAGCCAGCCAGCGCGGCATTGTGGTGGTCAATCTGACGCAGTGTATGTCCGGCAAAGTGAACATGGGCGGCTATGCCACCGGCAATGCCCTCGCCCAGGCGGGTGTCATCAGTGGTTTCGATATGACGGTGGAAGCGACGCTGACCAAGCTACACTATCTGCTGAGCCAGCAGCTGGACGTTGACGCCATTCGCGCGGCGATGCAGCAGAATCTGCGTGGCGAACTGACCCCTGACGAAGCTTAAGGAGGACGTATGGCACATCGAGCGCTGTTACTGGTTGATTTGCAGAACGACTTCTGCGCCGGCGGCGCGCTGGCGGTTCCCGAAGGCGACAGCACCGTCGAGGTGGCCAACGCGCTTATCGACTGGAGCCTGGCGCGCGGCGAGCCCATCGTCGCCAGTCAGGACTGGCATCCGGCGGATCACGGCAGCTTCGCCAGCCAGCACCAGGTGGAGCCCTACACCGTGGGCGACCTGGACGGCCTGGCGCAAACTTTCTGGCCGGATCACTGCGTTCAGCACAGCGAAGGCGCGGCGCTGCATCCCCTGCTCAAGCAGCAGGCGATCGCCGCCGTGTTCCACAAAGGGCAAAACCGGGTCATCGACAGCTACAGCGCTTTTTTTGACAACGGTCACCGGCAGAAAACCGAACTGGACGGCTGGCTGCGTGGTCAGGGGATCGTGGAGCTGACCGTTCTCGGCCTCGCCACCGATTACTGCGTCAAGTTCACCGTGCTGGATGCTCTGGCGCTCGGCTACGCGGTCAACGTCATCACCGACGGCTGCCGCGGGGTGAACCTTCAGCCGCAGGACAGCAGCCAGGCGTTTATGGAGATGGCCGCCGCGGGCGCCACGCTCTATACCCTTGATGACTGGCGGGAAACCCACGCCTGATCCTTCACCCGGCGCTTCCGCGCCGGGTCTTCTTCTGCCGCTTCGTTATCGTCCATAAATTGAACTCTCTCGCAGTTTCAACAAGTTATTGCTGGTAGTCTGGCAAGGCTGTTTTTTCGCCACGCCATTTCCGTGGCGCGGTTATTTTTTTATGTCAAAGAGGAACCACTATGAAACGTTTGCCCTTGCTGGCAGCCTTGCCCCTGCTTTGCGCTTCCGCGCTCTCTGCCCAACCGCTGATGTCCGTCGGCTATTTTAACGGCGGCGGCGACGTCACTGCCGGGCCGGGCGGGGATATCGACAAGCTGGACGTCCGGCAGATCACCCATCTCAACTACTCGTTTGGCCTTATCTATAACGATGAAAAAGACGAGACCAATGCGGCCCTGAAGGATCCTGACCATCTGCACGAGATCTGGCTGTCGCCAAAGGTACAGGCGGATCTGCAAAAGCTCCCTGCCCTGCGTAAACAGAACCCGGACCTCAAGGTCCTGCTTTCGGTCGGCGGCTGGGGGGCGCGCGGTTTCTCCGGCGCGGCGGCAAGCAAAGAAACCCGTAAGGTGTTTATTCAGTCTGCGCAGGAAATTGTTGAAAAATATGGTCTGGATGGGATTGACCTCGACTGGGAGTTTCCGGTCAACGGCGCGTGGGGGCTGGTTGCCAGTCAACCGGCCGATCGCGATAACTTCACCGCGCTGTTAAAAGAGCTGCGCGCAGCGTTTGGTACGAAGAAACTGGTTACTATTGCCGTGGGCGCCAACGCCGAGAGCCCGAAAAGCTGGGTGGATGTCAAAGCGGTGGCCCCGGTGCTGAACTACATCAACCTGATGACCTACGACATGGCCTACGGCACGCAGTACTTCAACTCGAACCTGTATGACTCCAGCCACTGGCCGACGGTTGCCGCGGCGGATAAATACAGCGCCGATTTTGTGGTCAACAATTACCTGGCCGCCGGGCTTAAACCCAGCCAGATGAACCTCGGGATTGGTTTTTATGGCCGGGTACCAAAACGGGCGGTCGAGCCGGGGATTGACTGGAGTAAAGCGGATGCGCAAAAGAACCCGGTCACCCAGCCCTATTTTGGTCCACAGCAGATCGCGCTGTTTGCCTCGCTGGGCTATGACCTGAGCAAAGACACCTACGTGAAATACAATGATATCGTGGGCAAATTGCTCAACGATCCGCAGAAACGCTTTACCGAGCACTGGGACGATGAGGCGAAAGTCCCGTGGCTGTCGGTGCAGTCCGCGGAGGGCAAGCCGCTGTTCGCCCTCTCCTATGAGAACCCGCGCTCGGTAGCCATTAAGGCGGACTACATCAAGGCGAAGGGCCTCGCCGGGGCGATGTTCTGGGAGTATGGCGCCGATGACCAGAACCAGTTGGCCCGCCAGCTGGCGGAATCCCTGGGGATCAAACACTAATCGCGGCTGTTCCTCCGCCGCATCGTCGCCGCCGGGCGGCGTGACGCAGGCAGCATCGCCTGCAATGCAGGTATATCGCGCCGCCCGGGATAGGTTATGATGCCTGTTATCCGCTGCGCCAGGGGCTGGCGCAGCTTAACCGTTTGACAGGAGGCAGGGGGCCATGGCCTATATCCCCAAAAATTACGCACGTCTGGAAGTGGGTTATCGCGAAAAGGCGCTCAAGCTCTTTCCCTGGGTATGCGGACGCTGCTCGCGGGAGTTTGTCTACTCCAATCTGCGCGAGCTGACGGTGCACCATATCGATCACGACCACTCCAATAACCCGGAAGATGGCAGCAACTGGGAGATGTTGTGCCTCTACTGTCACGATCACGAACACTCCAAGTACACCGAAGCCGATCAGTATGGCTCCACGGTGGTGGCCGGCGAAGATGCGCAAAAGAGCGTCGGCGAGGCCACCTACAATCCGTTTGCCGACCTGAAAGCGATGATGAACAAAAAGTAAGCGAAGCGGCTGACCGCCGGGCGCGGTCGTAGACGCTGACCCTTCCGGCGCCGGATCACCTGACGCCGGAACGACTCCCCGCCGGCCGGCGGTTTATTGCAGCTTCACGGTGGCGATCGGCTTCGGCACGATACCGAAATCTTCCTTCAGCTGCTGTTTGCTCTTCATCACCATCTGCCCGCGAGTATCGATGGTCATATGCTGGGCGTCGGTGTTATACCGGGCCTGCCACAGCATCACCAGCTGCAGGCTATTTTCCTTCTGCTCCGGCGTCAGCGCCACGCCATCCGGCCATTTTCCCAGCTCCACCGCCGTCGCCAGACGCTGATACACTTCCGGGGTCATGCTGTCGATAATTTGCTCAATATCCATCTTTCGCTCACCTCCACCTGGAATAATTTGCTGAATCGTTTCTTCAACCCTTGATCTGCTCGCCGTTCTGCTCATCGGTGAAGCTGAGCGACGCCGAATTCACACAATAGCGCTCGCCGGTCGGCTGCGGGCCATCCGGAAACACGTGACCGAGGTGGGCATCACAATTTCCGCAGCGGATCTCTATGCGCTGCATGCCGTGGGAGCTGTCGTCCAGATAGCGAATGGCCTCTTCGCTTACCGGCTCGTAGAAGCTCGGCCAGCCGCAGCCGGAGTCGTACTTGCTCTGTGAGTTGAACAGCGGCGCATCGCACACCAGGCAGTGATACACGCCATTTTTCTTGTTGTGCAGCAGCCGTCCGGTGAAAGGCGGTTCGGTGCCATGATGTTGGGTCACGTAAAACTGCATTTCGCTCAAGCCGTTTTTCAGCTCTTCCGGGGAGGGTTTATTTGCCATGGGCTTACATCTCGCTTTGCAATGGACAACTTTCGCCCCAATTCTAACAAAACATTAACAATGAAGCGTACACTTTTGTTCTAAACTTATCCGGTGCCCACAGGCAGCCAGATAATTGTGACTTAAATCACGTTTTTATCTTAAATGCCCTTTAAAATTCCGCGCGCAGCCCCCATATGGAATTGGGCTCAAAGGGAGAGTGAGGCAAATCAATCGCGCAAAGGTCTGCTCAGGATTGATTTGTCGCAATGATTGACACGATTCCGCTTGACGCTGCGTAAGGTTTTTGTAATTTTACAGGCAACCTTTTATTCACTAACAAATAGCTGGTGGAATATATGACTATCAAAGTAGGTATCAACGGTTTTGGCCGTATCGGTCGCATTGTTTTCCGTGCTGCTCAGAAACGTTCTGACATCGAGATCGTTGCAATCAACGACCTGTTAGACGCAGAGTACATGGCTTACATGCTGAAGTATGACTCCACTCACGGTCGTTTCGACGGCACCGTTGAAGTGAAAGACGGTCATCTGGTCGTTAACGGTAAAAAAATCCGTGTTACCGCTGAACGTGACCCGGCTAACCTGAAGTGGGACGAAGTTGGTGTTGACGTTGTTGCTGAAGCAACCGGTATCTTCCTGACCGACGAAACCGCTCGTAAACACATCACCGCTGGCGCGAAAAAAGTCGTTCTGACTGGCCCGTCCAAAGACAACACCCCGATGTTCGTTCGCGGCGCTAACTTCGACACTTACGCTGGCCAGGACATCGTTTCCAACGCATCCTGCACCACCAACTGCCTGGCGCCGCTGGCTAAAGTCATCAACGACAACTTCGGTATCGTTGAAGGCCTGATGACCACCGTCCACGCTACCACCGCTACCCAGAAAACCGTTGATGGCCCGTCTCACAAAGACTGGCGCGGCGGCCGCGGCGCAGCTCAGAACATCATCCCGTCCTCTACCGGCGCTGCTAAAGCAGTAGGTAAAGTACTGCCAGAACTGAACGGCAAACTGACCGGTATGGCGTTCCGCGTTCCGACTCCGAACGTATCCGTTGTTGACCTGACCGTTCGTCTGGAAAAAGCAGCGTCCTACGAAGAAATCAAGAAAGCTATCAAAGCCGCTTCTGAAGGCGCAATGAAAGGCGTTCTGGGTTACACCGAAGACGACGTTGTTTCTACCGACTTCAACGGCGAAGTTTGCACTTCCGTGTTCGATGCTAAAGCGGGTATCGCACTGAACGACAACTTCGTTAAACTGGTTTCCTGGTACGACAACGAAACTGGCTACTCCAACAAAGTTCTGGACCTGATTGCCCACATCTCCAAATAAGTTGAGATGAAAAAGTAATCTGTAAGAGCGACTTCGGTCGCTCTTTTTTTTGTCTGCAGAGATAGGATTGCACAATGATAAATAAAATTTTTGCTCTCCCGGTGAATGAAACCATTTCGCCCGTTATCTCCCGTCGCCAGCTGGACGACCTGGAGCTGATTGTCATCGACCATCCGCAGGTGAAAGCCTCTGTGGCGCTGCAGGGGGCGCATCTGCTCTCCTGGAAACCCGCCGGTGAAGAAGAAGTCCTGTGGCTGAGCAACAACACCCCGTTTAAACAGGGCGTCGCCCTGCGCGGCGGCGTGCCGATTTGCTGGCCCTGGTTTGGCCCATCGGCGCAGCAGGGCCTGCCGTCGCACGGCTTTGCCCGCAACCTGCCGTGGACCCTGGAAGGCCATGATGAAGACGACGGCGGCGTAATGTTGACCTTTGCGCTGCAGAACAGCGCCGAAACCATGAAGCTGTGGCCGCATGAGTTCACCCTCTATGCCCGCTTCAAGCTGGGCAAGACCTGCGAAATCGAGCTGGAAGCCCACGGCGAATTTGAGACCACCTCTGCCCTGCACAGCTACTTCAACGTCGGTGATATCGCGGCGGTGAAAGTGAGCGGTCTTGGCGAGCGCTATATCGATAAAGTGAAAAATGCCGAAGAAGGTGTTCTGAGCAACGGCGTGCAGACCTTCCCGGATCGTACCGACCGCGTCTATCTCGACGCCGAAGGCTGCAGCGTGATCCACGACGACGCGCTCAGTCGCACTATCGACGTGGTGCATCATCATCAGCACAACGTGGTGGCCTGGAACCCGGGCCCGGCACTGTCCGTCAGCATGGGCGACATGCCGGACGATGGCTACAAAACCTTCGTGTGCGTCGAAACCTGCTGCGTGACCCAGCCGCAGAAAGCCAGTGAAGAGACCCCGTCTCGCCTGGCGCAAACCATCAGCGTGAAAAAACGCTAAGCGCAAAAAGCCCCGTTTATCACGGGGCTTTTTCTCTTCTCCACCAGGATGCGCTGTGGGTTAAACCATATCCAACCGGGTTTTCCGCGGCGGCGGTGGATAGAGGCGGTCCAGCTGCGCAAGCTCTTGCGGGCTGAGAACGAGATCAAGCGCGGCGGCATTCTGCACCACATGTTCAATACTGGCCGCTTTCGGGATCGCCAGCATTCCCGGATGACGAATCACCCAGGCCAGCAGCAGCTGCGCCACCGTCACGCCCCGCTCGTTAGCCATTTTGATGATATCGGTATGCTGAAAAAGTCCATCGCGTAAGCGCCCCGCCTGCGCCAGCGGACAATAGGCCATCACCGGCAGGGTGTGCTGCTGGCACCAGGGCAGGAGATCGTATTCAATGCCCCGCGACGCGAGATGATAGAGCACCTGATTGGTGGCGCAGCGTTCGCCACCCGCCGTGCGCCACAGCGCCTGCATATCGTCGGTGTCCAGATTGGAGACGCCCCAGCGGCGGATTTTACCCTCGGCCACCAGCCTTTCCATCGCCTCGACCGTCTCCTCTAGCGGGATATCGCCCCGCCAGTGCAGGAGATACATATCCAGATAGTCGGTCTGCAGCCGGCGCAGACTGTTTTCACAGGCGCGGCGCATCGCCGCGCCGCCGGCGTGCCAGGGATAGACTTTGGAGACCAGCACCACCCGGTCGCGCAGGCCGCGGACCGCCTGGCCCACCACCTCCTCCGCCCCGCCGTCGGCATACATCTCAGCGGTATCGATTACCGTCAGGCCATGGTCGATGCCCGCGCGCAGTGCAGCCACCTCCTGCTGACGCTGCGCCGCGTTCTCGCCCATATACCAGGTCCCCAGCCCGATGGCCGGAACTGCCGCCTGCTCGCCAAAGCATACTGTTTTTTTCACCATCGTCTCCTCCTTAGCGCCCTGCACCACCATAAAGCAAAACAGGGCACGAAGCCCTGTTTTGATGCATAAAGCGCACTGTAATAATGCACAATCAGAAGGTGTAAGTGATCCCGGTTGAGATCAGACCGCTCCAGGATTTGTCCACCATCGGGCTATCGGTAATTTCATCCGACAGACGGGTGTAGCGCGCAATACCGTATACGCTCCAGTCGCCGAGGAAGCGATAGTTGGCCGACAGCTCCAGATACGGGTTCCAGCTGCTGTCCGGATCGTAGCTGCGCATGCCGCTGCGACGGGACTCATGCTGCGAGACGCCATAATAGTATTCGTTCTGATTGTCGCTGTTCCACTCCACGCCGATGCCCGGCGTCAGCGTCAGGTTCCCGTTGGTGTAGCGGTACAGCCAGGCGAGATCCCAGTTGATGCCGTTGCTGTTATCCAGCGTATCGCCGGCAATCGTCGTGCGCAGGAAACCATAGGGCGTGTTGTGGACATAAGAAAGACCGGCCATCACGGTCGATTTACGTTTATCCAGGCGACGCATTTGTTCGCTATCGCTGTCGCCCGGCTTGAAGTACATCGGCGACCAGTAAGCCGTTATCGACAGCTTATCATTGGTGTCATTCCACAGGTAGTAACCCCCACCCAGACCGTGGAACCAGAAGTTATCGCTCTCATAACTAATGACCGGCACCGGATACACATCCGCATCATACTGCTTGTACGGATGCTCAACGATGCCGACGCCAGCGCCAAGCGTGAACTTCCCATCGGCATGCGCCGCGCTGGCGGAGGTCGCAATCAGCACGCCGAGTGCCAGAAGTTTGATTTTAGTCACAATCCATATTCCCGTTGTCAAATAATCAGCCCGTGCAGTTTACCGTCGTAGGTCTCATGCCTCAAATTCTTTACCCGATATGACACAAATCGTTCACTTTCCCACCCTTCTCTTACCATCTGGTGACAGCCCGATGACAGCTTCACGTCCCGGCGAAGCAAAAAGCGTCTTTTTCAGGATGAGTTATTGATATGTCATTGAAATTGATTTTCTGCGTCATGCAAGATTTCTAAATGCATCTACGCTTAAATTTAGAAGGTGTAATTGCAGGGCACATTCACGCTACCCCACCCGCAACCTGGCATAAGGGTTGCTGGATACCAGGAGAGCGATGTTCAGCTTATGTCTTCCGGGGGCCCCCACTATTCATATGAACGGCTCTCAACCTGTGCTAAAAAACGAAAGGACGGCATGCCATGAATATATTCGATCACTATCGCCAGCGCTATGAAGCTGCCAAGGACGAAGAGTTCACACTGCAGGAGTTTCTTACCATCTGCCGGCAAGATCGCAGTGCCTATGCCAATGCGGCAGAACGTCTGTTGATGGCCATTGGTGAACCCGTCATGGTTGATACGGCTCTCGAGCCGCGGCTATCCCGTCTCTTTTCAAACCGGGTTATCGCACGCTATCCGGCGTTTGAAGAGTTTTACGGTATGGAAGACGCCATTGAGCAGATCGTTTCCTACCTCAAGCATGCCGCCCAGGGGCTGGAAGAGAAGAAACAGATCCTCTATCTGCTGGGACCGGTGGGCGGGGGTAAATCATCGCTGGCTGAACGGCTGAAAGCCCTGATGCAGCGCGTGCCTATCTATGTGCTGAGCGCCAACGGCGAGCGCAGCCCGGTTAACGATCACCCGCTGTGCCTGTTCAATCCGCAGGAGGATGCGCAGATCCTTCAGAAAGAGTATGGCGTCCCTACCCGCTATCTCGGCACTATTATGTCGCCATGGGCGGCCAAACGCCTGCATGAGTTTGGCGGCGATATCACGAAATTCCGCGTGGTCAAAGTCTGGCCATCGATTCTCGAACAGGTCGCCATCGCCAAAACCGAACCGGGCGATGAAAACAACCAGGATATTTCGGCGCTGGTGGGTAAAGTGGATATCCGCAAGCTGGAACACTATGCGCAGAACGACCCGGACGCCTACGGCTACTCCGGTGCTCTGTGCCGCGCCAACCAGGGGATCATGGAGTTCGTCGAGATGTTTAAAGCGCCGATCAAGGTGCTGCATCCGCTGCTGACCGCGACCCAGGAGGGTAACTACAACGGGACCGAAGGGATCTCCGCCCTGCCGTTTAACGGGATCATCCTTGCCCACTCTAACGAATCGGAATGGGTGACCTTCCGTAATAACAAAAACAATGAGGCCTTCCTCGACCGCGTCTATATCGTCAAAGTGCCTTATTGCCTGCGGATCTCCGAAGAGATCCGTATCTATGAAAAACTGCTCAACAGCAGCGAGTTGACTCATGCGCCATGCGCCCCGGGCACTCTGGAAACGCTGGCGCGCTTCTCGATTCTGTCGCGCCTGAAAGAGCCGGAAAACTCGAGCATCTACTCGAAAATGCGGGTCTATGACGGCGAGAGCCTGAAAGATACCGACCCGAAAGCGAAATCCTATCAGGAGTATCGCGACTATGCCGGGGTGGATGAAGGGATGAACGGGCTCTCCACCCGCTTTGCCTTTAAGATCCTCTCAAGGGTGTTTAACTTCGACCATGTTGAAGTGGCGGCCAACCCGGTGCATCTGTTCTATGTCCTGGAGCAGCAGATTGAGCGCGAACAGTTCCCGCAGGAGCAGGCCGAGCGCTATCTGGAGTTCCTCAAAGGCTATCTGATCCCGAAATACGCCGAGTTTATCGGCAAAGAGATCCAGACCGCCTATCTGGAATCCTACTCCGAGTATGGGCAGAACATTTTCGATCGATATGTCACCTACGCTGACTTCTGGATCCAGGATCAGGAATACCGCGATCCGGACACCGGCCAGCTGTTTGACCGTGAATCGTTGAATGCCGAGCTGGAGAAAATTGAGAAGCCGGCCGGGATCAGCAACCCGAAAGACTTCCGTAATGAAATCGTCAACTTTGTGCTGCGCGCCAGAGCCAACAACAGCGGACGTAATCCGAACTGGACCAGCTATGAGAAACTGCGCACGGTTATTGAGAAGAAAATGTTCTCCAATACCGAAGAGCTGTTGCCGGTCATTTCGTTTAACGCCAAAACCTCAACCGATGAGCAGAAAAAACACGACGACTTTGTCGACCGCATGATGGAGAAAGGCTACACCCGCAAACAGGTTCGCCTGCTGTGCGAGTGGTACCTGCGGGTTCGTAAATCGTCCTGATGCGTCCAGCCCGGCGGTGCGCCGCCGGGTCAACTGCAGCTGAATGATGATAAGTAAAGTTGGCTAATGCAGTACAGGAGGGCATATGACCTGGTTCATAGACCGACGCCTGAACGGGAAAAACAAAAGCGCCGTCAATCGTCAGCGCTTTTTGCGCCGTTATAAGGCGCAGATTAAACAATCAATCTCCGAGGCCATCAACAAGCGCTCGGTGACCGATATTGAGAGCGGAGAATCCGTCTCGATCCCGACGGACGATATCAACGAGCCGATGTTTCATCAGGGTCGCGGCGGACTACGCAACCGCGTCCACCCGGGCAATGACCATTTCGTGCAAAACGATCGGATCGAACGCCCGCAAGGGGGCGGCGGCGGCGGTGGCGGCGGTCAGGGGCAAGCCAGCGCCGATGGCGAAGGGAAGGATGAGTTTGTCTTCCAGATTTCAAAAGATGAGTACCTGGATCTGCTGTTTGAAGATCTCGCCCTGCCGAACCTGAAGAAAAATCAGCACCGGCAGCTAAACGAGTTTAAAACCCATCGCGCGGGTTTTACCTCTAACGGGGTGCCGGCCAACATCAGCGTGGTGCGTTCGCTGCAGAACTCGCTGGCCCGCCGGACGGCGATGACCGCCGGCAAGCGCCGTGAACTGCGCGCTCTGGAGGAGGATCTGGAGACCATCAGCCGCAGCGAGCCGGTGCAGCTGCTGGAGGAGGAGCGCCTGCGCAAAGAGATTGCCGAGCTGCGGGCTAAAATTGAACGGGTGCCGTTTATCGACACCTTTGACTTACGCTACAAAAATTACGAAAAACGGCCGGAGCCCTCCAGCCAGGCGGTAATGTTCTGCCTGATGGACGTCTCAGGCTCGATGGACCAGGCCACCAAAGACATGGCCAAGCGCTTTTATATCCTGCTGTATCTGTTCCTCAGCCGGACCTATAAAAACGTCGATGTGGTCTATATCCGCCACCATACCCAGGCGAAAGAGGTGGATGAACACGAATTCTTCTATTCTCAGGAAACCGGCGGCACCATCGTTTCCAGCGCCCTCAAGCTGATGGATGAGGTGGTGCAGGCGCGTTATGACCCGGCGCAGTGGAACATCTACGCCGCCCAGGCGTCGGATGGCGACAACTGGGCCGATGACTCCCCACTGTGCCACGAACTGCTGGCGAAGAAAATTCTGCCGGTGGTGCGTTATTACAGCTATATCGAAATTACCCGCCGGGCGCACCAGACCCTGTGGCGCGAGTATGAACACTTGCAGGCGACCTTTGATAATTTCGCCATGCAGCATATTCGCGACCAGGAGGATATCTACCCGGTATTCCGCGAACTGTTTCACAAGCAGTCCTCTAAAAGTGAAGCGTAGTTAAATAAAATCAGCCAGTTAGCGTCACCTGCTGGCTGATTTATTTTTTAAATGCTATTAATTCTCTATTAATCAATACGCTCATTTTTTGTGCAGAACAGATGCAAATGCCTCATCGCAAAATGCTTCTTTCCCCCATGTTGTACATTCCAGGTACAAATCCCTAACCCTGTGTATTATAACTGCCTAATCTGCTTCAAACATTCACGCGATCGTCAGCGTTGCACTGTTTCCATTCTCAGGAGCCTGCTATGACCCCTTTTTATCAATTGACCGCCACCCGCCTGCGCGGCCAACCTCTCTCCATGGCTGACTATGCTGGCAAGGTGGTTCTGGTGGTGAATACGGCCAGCCATTGTGGCTTCACGTCACAGTATGCTGGTCTGGAAGCGCTCTACAAAAAGTACGCGGCTCAGGGGCTGGTGGTGCTTGGTTTTCCGTGCAACCAGTTTGGCAAGCAGGAACCCGGCGGTGCGGATGAAATCGAGCAGACCTGTCACGTTAACTACGGCGTGAGCTTCCCGATGTTTGCGAAAGTGGACGTCAACGGCCCCGCTGCACACCCGCTGTTTCGTTATTTGAAACAAGCGTTGCCCGGCGTGCTCGGCGGACGGATCAAGTGGAATTTCACCAAGTTCCTCATCGGTCGCGACGGCACACCCCTCACGCGTTTTGCGCCGTTCACGACACCGGAGAAAATGGAGGCCTCCATTGTTGCCGCCCTCAAGCGCTGAGTGTGCAGTCATTTCACGTTCACCCAACGGTGGCTGGCTGCCCATACAAGATAGATGTTGGTTCCTGGCCTGTAGCCGACCGCGCCAGCTGTCGCCGGAACGCCCTATTTCACGTCAGGGGCTGTAAACGCGCAAAACCGTAAGATGCTATATGCGAAGCGCCTGTTTCTGGTTGACGAACTTATCAGTTGCGGGAGAATAATGCTGACAAACGCATGCCAGCTTATTCCCGTCAGGATCGCGCAGGTAGGCCACATAAAAGTCGGGGCCATAGGCGGGGCGTGTGCCCGGTGCGCCTTCATTTTGCCCTCCTGCAAGAAGGCCAGCGGCATGGAACTGTCTGACAATCTCTGCGTTATCAGCCTGGAATGCAAACATTGTCCCGTTTCCCGCCGTTGCGGAATGTCCGTCAAAAGGAGGGCAAATACAAAAGCTGAACGCCTTATCCGGATTATTTTTATCTCCCCACATTGCCCAGCTTTCTGTCCAGGCCGGCAGACGTGAGTAGCCAAGAACATTAAAAATAGCGTCATAAAAATCTACTGAGCGCTGAAAATCATTGGTACCTATCGTGATATAAGCCAGCATCTTATGACATCCTCTTTGCCGTTTCGCAGAACAGGCAGGATACCTCTTAACGTAACAATAAACGATTTCCTCTGATGCGCCTGACGCCGTTTTGCCGTCTGAGCATCGGCGGTTTCGACATAGCCCGACCTGTTAAACGCTGGCGCAGTTGACCGGTCCAGGGTTAATTAACCGGTGACGTCAGTCGATGTCACGCGGCCAGCAACCGTCTGTTGCTGGCCGATCTTCCACCTGCCCGGTCATCAGTCTACAGCGGCGACACGGCCTCAACTTCATGCTGAAACACGTAGGGGTCGGAGAGGAGTTCGAATACTTCATCGTCCGGATAGGTGACCGCGACGTGATAGTCTTCGCCTGCGAAGGCTTTAACCGCCGCGAGATCCTGCCAGTAGGTGGCGAGAAAGAAATGCGCCCATTCGCCCTGGTTTTCCCGGCGCACCAGGGCGCCTCTGTTGCCGGCGATGCTCTGAGCGTGTTCCACGCCGGTCCGCTCGAGGTGGCGGGCAACCCCCTCAGCATGCTGCAATGGCACACAGCCGTGCCAGGTCCTGACAATCATTTGCGTTCTCCTGTGGTGATAAACATCTCACCCTAACATCGACAGGCATTTCTGGGGGAGCGCAACAATGCGGCGTTGGCCACAACACAAAATTATTTTGCCGGACGGGGATATCCTCTCACTCTGCACTATTTTTGACTGCGGAGCAGCATTGGGCCGAATATTGCGCGGCGAGTATCGCTGTTAGCTGGTGCGGAAAAAATCGTGGCTCGTCAGCCTCGGGCAGTCGTATCGCTACACGCCCAAGCCGCGCCCCTTCAGGGCATCGCCAGCCGATCTTGATGGGCCGCAAAGAGGGTGATGAGATGGTCGGCGATAACCCGCACGCGTCTGGACCCGGCCAGGTCGGAATGCATCACCAGCCAGAGAGTCTGATCCGCGCCGATCTCCGGCTGCAGGCACTGCAGGCCGCTGGCCCGTGCCATAAAGTGCGGCAGAACGCCCAGT
Organism: Klebsiella sp. GG_Kp173; assembly: GCF_040062415.1. Taxonomy (NCBI): domain Bacteria; kingdom Pseudomonadati; phylum Pseudomonadota; class Gammaproteobacteria; order Enterobacterales; family Enterobacteriaceae; genus Klebsiella; species Klebsiella sp. GG_Kp173. The sequence continues at coordinate 14,788 of NZ_JBEAFZ010000003.1, read as the reverse complement.
CCGAGGCCCGCGGATACCGCGGAAACCTGGGCCACGAGCGTATTGGCTTCGACTTTACACGGCCGGCCGCGCAGGGTGCGCGCGATCCATTGGGCGGCCGGCAGGTGCTGGTGAGTTTCCGGCCACCCCACAAAGTCCGCCTCGCTCAGCGACAGGCCGTCCGCACCGGCCAGATAGCCGGCGGCGCCATAGACGCCAAACCCCACCGTCCCCAGTCGCTTTAACGTCAAATGCCCGGCCTCAGGCTTGACCATGCGGATCGCCAGATCGGCATCCCGACGGTGCAGGTTCACCGGCTGCACGCCGCTCAGCACCTCCACCCGCAGCTCGGGATAATGGTCCAGGAGCCCTTTCAGGGAGGGCAGAATAAAATGCGTGGCCAGGTTATCCGAGGTGGCCAGGCGGACAACCCCGGCGACATGCCCCTGCAGTTGCGCCGCTTCGCCAAACGCCAGGCCTGCGTATTCCAGCGCCTCGGCCCGCGCGAGCAGGGCTTCGCCATCATCGGTCAGGCGATAGCCGCTCTGATGGCGGCTGAAGAGCGGAACGTTCAACGCTTGCTCCAGCCGATCCAGCCGGCGGGAGACCGTGGCTATCCCCATGTTCATCTTGTCGGCGGCGCCGCTCAGCGTTCCCGCCCGGGCGATGGCGAGGAATATGCGCGCATCATCCCAGTTAAATTCTGCGGTCATCTGTTTTCCATTTATGGAAAACGACTCTCCGTTTTCCGCTATTTTTTATCAGTTTCGCAGGGATGATACTGCACGCCACTCGCGGAGACAACCAGGCCATCCGGTCGCCTGCTCTCTCCTCACCTGAACGTCCGTGTACCGCGCGGAACGCTCCTTTCCTAAGGATACGCCTGATATGAAAGAGATTGCTTTACCCCTCCACCCGGCGCCGGCGCGCGTCTGGATAGCCGTCGTTGCGCTCGGGATCTGCGCCTTTTCAATCGTCACCAGCGAACTGGCGCCGGTGGGCATGCTCAGCGCCCTGGCGGCGGATTTTCACCAGACTGAATCTGGCATGGGTCTCGCCGTCACCGCCTATGGCTGGGTGGGCGCCCTGGCGGCTCTGCTTTCCGGCGCAATGCCGGCGCGTATTTCCCGCAAGGCGCTGCTGGTCGGGCTGATGCTGATCCTCGCGCTTTCCTGTCTCGCCGCAACCCGGTCTTATTCGATGTTCGCCCTGATGAGCGCCCGCATGATTGGCGCCCTGGCGCATGGCGCCTTCTGGGCCTTAATTGGCATCGTCGCCGCGCAGCTGGTGCCGCCGCACCGGCTGGGGCTGGCCACGGCGATCATTTTTGGCGGCGTGTCGGCGGCAAGCGTAGTGGGGGTGCCGCTGGCGAGCTTTATCGCCACCCTGGCGGGCTGGCGATACGCGTTTATGGCGATGGCCTTGCTGTCACTGGCCGCCGCTGCGGTGCTGTGCTCGACGCTGCCCGCGCTGGCCGCCCTAGCCCCCGTCAGGCTGCGCGTTTATCGTGATATTTTCCGCAATCCGCTGCTCGGTGGCCTGTATGGCGCCACGGCATGCATCATTACCGCTCACTTTGCCGCCTTCACCTACATTGAACCGCTGCTGATAAATCTGCAGGGAGTCCCGACGACCGCCCTTTCCGGCCTGCTGCTGCTGTCAGGGGTTTCCGGGCTGCTGGGTAACGTTATCGCGGGGAAGCTCATCGATCGTCATCTGAAGGGGCTGATTTTCGCTGCGCTGCTGCTGAGCGGGGGCGCGCTGGCGATCCTTGGCTCCGCCCGTTTTGCGCCACTGCCATTCTGTTTTAGCGGGCTACTGTTAGCCCTGTGGGGCGCCGGCATCGCGATTGTGTTCGTCGGCTTACAGACCTGGCTACTGCGCAGCGCGGGCGCGGTCGCCCAGCCAGCGTCAGCCATTTACGTGGCCATTTTTAATGCCGCCATCGGCACCGGGGCGCTTGTCGGCGGCCAGCTGATCGCCTCAGCTGGCCTGTCGGGAATGGTGTGGCTGGCGGCGGGGATCATGGTGGGCAGTACGCTGCTGATCGCTCTGCTGAAAGCGCCCTCGGGCCGCTAAACGCTGCCCTGTAAAACCGCGTTTTCACGGTCCAGCGTGAAGACCTGCCACACGACGCGGGTCGCGCTCAAGGTAAAAATGGCCGTCGCCAGCGTATTTTCCTCATCCGGATCGTCGGGAGACAGCCGGTAAATCGGTAACAACGGATCCTGCTGGTCGGAGAGCATCGCTTTCGCTGTCACGCCATCCAGCGGCGGGTTCGTCGCCAGCCACGCGTCCAGGCGCCGCTGGCGCGAGCCGGAGCTGCCGGTCACGATCTGTTCAATAGCCGCAAGCTGGGGATGGATCAGATGGTTGGCATGCCCGCTGGTGGCGGACAACGCGAGCACCGAGCTGCCGGAGCCGGTGGCTTCCACGCTAAACAGACGGCTATCGCCCATCTGGCCCAGGGTGTGGTGAAACGCGCCCGCGCGCGGCGTGGCGCTCAGCAGAGTGACGGCTTCCTCTAAGGTGGTGGCGTTCAGCGAGGCGCGGGCCAGAATCTGGCGCGGCATCCCGTCCGGACGATGCACGGCGCGAATATTGTTGACCGTATTGACTATCCCCTTCTCATTCACTGCGAAGGTATGTCCGCACAGGGAGCCGGGATAGGCGAAGCTGGTAAAGGCGAGGCCCACGTCCGGGGTTATGCTGACGATGGCGCAGTCTTCACGCAGCTGCGGGAAGCCGTCTTCATTGTGCGCAATGATCAACTCGCCCTCTGCGCTTCTCCCCGCCAGAGTGGTGCAGCCATCCGACGTCGAACGTACCAGATCGCCGCGACAGTTCCAGGCGAACACCTCATCCACCGGCGCCTGCAGCCCCTCCGCCATGCCCTCCAGCTCCTGCCAGATCAGCGGGAACTGAGCCTGCACGGCTGCGCGCATGCGCTGGGTCTGTTCCGTCGTTTTCAGGGCGGCCACCGTTTGCCACAGCGCCGTTTGCCTGATTTTTGTCTGCCAGGCCTCACGACCAAACGCGCCAAGCTGCTGACCGACCGCAAAAGCGGAACCTCGGATTGCGATTGTTTTCATATTGTCATTATTCACTTATGTTCAGGATACGTGTTGCAAAAACTCTTGCAGACGCGGATTGCTGCTGGCCGTGAGCAGCGCCTCAGGTGAACCATCTTCGGCAATAGTGCCGCCATCAATAAAAATCACCCGGGAAGCCACCTCTCTGGCAAAGCCAATCTCATGGGTCACAATCACCATCGTCATGCCCTCGTCGGCCAGCGAACGCATGACCTTTAACACCTCATGCCGCAGTTCAGGATCAAGGGCGGATGTTGGCTCATCAAATAACATCATTTTGGGTTTCACCGCCAGGGCGCGAGCTATCGCCACACGCTGCTGCTGACCGCCCGAGAGCTCGGCAGGATAGTGGTTAGCGTGTTCACGCAGCCCCACGCGATCCAGCAACGCCAGCGCCTGCTCCCGCGCTGTGGCCTTGCTCTGCTTGCGCACGCGAAGCGGACCGAACATGACATTCTCCAGGGCGGTCAGATGCGGGAACAAATGAAACTGTTGAAACACCATACCGGCTTCGCGGCGAATATCACACTCATTCGCGTGCGGATCCGTAATATGCATGCCCGCCACCAGCAGCGTGCCCGAGGAGATCTCTTCCAGTTTGTTAATACAACGCAGCAGGGTCGATTTTCCCGAGCCGGAAGGACCGATGATCACCACCACCTCGCCCGCTTCAATCTTTAAATTGATATCGTGCAGCACCTGAGTGGCGCCGAAGTTTTTCGCCACCGCGCTAAATTCAACCATGCTCATAAAATATGGATCCTTTTCTCAACTTGTTTTAGCAGGAAGCTCAGGCACAATGTCAAAAACAGATAAATCATCGCCACCGCCGTCCACACCTCCAGCGCCCGAAAGTTGCCGGCAATAATCTCTTGTCCCTGACGGGTTAATTCTGCCACGCCAATCACAATAAACAGCGACGTATCTTTAATACTGATAATCCATTGATTGCCTAATGCCGGGATCATCCGCCGAAAAGCCAGCGGCATAATGACATGCCACAGGGTGCTGCGCGGCGATAACCCCATCGCGAGGCTGGCTTCTTTAAATCCTTTATTGATCGACAGAATCGCGCCCCGGGTGATCTCCGCTATATAAGCCCCGGAGTTAATCACAATGGTGATAATGGCGGCAGGAACCGGGTCAATACGCACCGGCAACACCATCGGCAGGGCGAAGTAGATAAACATCACCTGCACCATAATTGGCGTCCCGCGGATTAATTCCACAAACACCAGCGATACCGTTTTGGATATTGCCCCGCCTAATGCGCGGCAGGTCCCGGCCAGCAAGCCAATGATTAATCCACCTAACAAACCTGATAACGAAATAATCAGCGTCAGCTGCAAGCCTTGCATCAGCAGCGGCAATGCATCCCAAATATAGCGACTGTCAAAATTCATGCTTCTACCCGTAAAGAAAATATGAGGTCGGATCGCTCCGACCTGGCAGGGTTATTTCGGCTGTTTAGCAAACCACTTTATGTAAATCTTGTCGTAGGTACCATCGGCGCGCAGGGCCTGCAGGGCCTGGTTGACTTTTGGCGTCAGGCTGCTGTTTTTCTGCATCGCAAAGCCATACTGCTGTGGCAGAATGCTGTCCGTCTCACCAGTGGATTTGACCTTGCCATTACCCGCCGTCTTCACGTAGTAAAGGACATTCGGCGAATCATGAACGACGGCATCGAGATTACCGGCCTGCAGGTCAAGGTAAGCGTTATCGATATTCGGGAACTCGATATAATTCGCTTTATATTTGCTTTTCATAAAGCTGGCTGCCGCCGTCCCCTGCTTAAGGCCGACTTTTTTCCCGGTCAAATCACTGAATTTAACAATGGAATTGTCGGTACTTTTCACGGCTATTAACAGGTCGGCATTATAATATCCTTCACTGAAGTCCACGACCTGCTTGCGCGCATCGGTAATCGTTATTCCCGCCATCGCCACGTCCAGATTACGCGACTGCAGACCGGGGATCAGGCCGCCGAAATCCATCGGCCTTAATTCGTAGCTGATATGCATTTTCTTCGCAATCGCGTCCCACAGATCGATATCAAAGCCGACATATTTATCGCCTTGTTTAAATTCAAATGGAACAAAGGCAGTATCGACACCCACCGTTATTTTATCTTCTGCTGCTGTAACAAAACTCGCTGAACAAATAACTAATGCCAGCGTCAGCTTTAATTTCTTAAATAATCCACTCATAATTACCCTCAGCGTCAGTGAAATAGCCTACAACGAACGTCACCCTGCGAAATATCTCGCCGGAAGAACCAATAACAAGAGCTGATATACCGGGCGCAGTTTTATGCGCCCGAATAAAAACGATAACTTATGCAGAAAACAGAGAGTCAGAGGTAGCCGGTGCTGGCGTCTGGGCGCTGTTCATCACCATGGAGAGAAAACTGTAATAACCGTTTATTCCAATCAGATCCACCACGCCCTTCTCGCCCCATAACTCAATGGCTTGTTGCCAGGTCTCATCGCTGACCTTTTGCTGTTGATGCAGCTGCTGACAGAAGTCATAGACCGTCTGCTCATCGGGCCGGAGATCCACGGGCCGGCGCCTTTCCTTAATCGCCTGCACCGCCGCGGCAGCGATCCCTTTCTCGCGTGCTATCGGCGCATGGATCGCCCACTCAACCGGCTGCGACCAGTGCCGCGCGGTCAGCAAAATCGCCAGTTCAGAAAGACGCTGGCCCAGCGCGCTGCGATAGCGCAGGTACTCCCCCATACGCTGGGCATGGGCCATCAGCTCGGGGCTACGCAGTAGCGGTTCAAAGGGCGGCAGCAAGGCGCCGCGCGGTCCGTTGATAATCTCTTGCGCTAACTGACGCTGCTGAACGTCCCATTCCTGTTCCGCCAGGGGCGGTAAACGATTGCTCATAATTTCCCCGTCTCTTCACGGATCACGCAGTTCAGGGTATCGACCACAAAATCGAGCTGCGCCGGGGTGATGATAAACGGCGGTGCAATCAGAATGTGGTCGCCAGACTGGCCATCGATGGTGCCGCCCATGGGATAGACCATCAGTCCACGCGCCATGCAGTTTGCTTTGATCGCAGCGTGCAGCTTCAGGGAAGGATCGAACGGCGTTTTGTCGTCTTTATCACGCACCAGCTCGACCCCCGCAAACAGGCCGCGTCCGCGCGTATCACCGACATGTGGTAACTCCCCCAGCACCTCGCGCAGCGCCTTGTGCAGATAGGCGCCCTGCTGTTTGACGGCGTCCAGCAAATTATCCCGCGCGATCACTTGCTGCACCGCCAGGGCTGCCGACGCGGCGGTGGCATGACAAATGTAAGTGTGACCATGCTGGAACAACCCGCTGCCCGCCTTTAGCGCGGAGACGATAGTCTCACTCGCCAGCACCGCCCCAATCGGCTGATAGCCTCCGCCGAGTCCTTTGGCGATGGTCACTAAATCGGGCACCACGTCATCCTGTTCAAACGCATGCAGCGTCCCGGTCCGCCCCATACCGCACATCACCTCATCCGCGATGTACAGGATGCCGTATTTGTCGCACAGGCGGCGGACCCCTTGCAGATAGCCCGGCGTCGGCGGCGTGGCTCCCGTCGTCGCCCCCACCACGGTTTCGGCACAGAAACCGATGATCGTTTCCGGGCCGGCCTCAAGGATGGCTTGCTCCAGCTCATTGAGCAGGCGCTCGGTATATTGCTGTTGAGTCTCGTCAGCCCGACGATCGCGGTACTCATTGCAGGCGGAGACGCGGATAACATCCATTAATAAGGGAGCAAACTGACGACGGCGCCATTCATTCCCCCCCACCGCCAGCGCGCCCAGCGTATTGCCGTGATAGCTCTGTTTACGGGCGATAAAGCGGGTGCGCGATGGCTGGCCGATCTCCACAAAGTACTGCCGCGCCATCTTCAGCGCCGTCTCTACCGCCTCAGAACCGCCCGAGACAAAGTAGGCGTAGTTAAGCTCGCCGGGCGCCGTGCGGGTGAGATGTTCGGCAAGCTGCTCGACGGCATCGCTGGTGAAAAAACTGGTATGCGCATAGGCCAGCCGATCGATCTGGCGGTGCATCGCCGCCAGCACATCAGGATGCGCGTGTCCGAGGCAGGAAACCGCCGCCCCGCCGCAGGCATCAAGATACGGTTTTCCCTGGGCATCAAAGATATAGGCCCCTTGCGCACGTGAAGCCACCATCGGCGTGCTACGCAGGCTGCGGTGAATGACATGACTCATACTGGGTTCTGCTCCTGAATCCGCTACATGAATTGAGCGTATCTTGCAGGATCCATTTGGATCACGTCAACGAATTAAAGATATAAATGCATCCGTTATTCTTATAATTGATACATTTGAATCATTTATCAGGACTTACCGGGGATCACGTAGGCGCCAGACTCAATAAGATAGCGTTCGGCATTTTCAATTTTACTCACCGCCTCCCGACCGTGGCGCACCACCAGCATCGCCAGCAGGCACTCCGCCAGGCCCATGCCGGAGACCACGGAAGGGAAAAATGACGGACTGTCGATGGAGAACAGCAGCGTGCAGTCTGCCGCCTGCGCTAAGGGGGAAACCGGCGAGTCGGTAATGGCGAGGATCTTCGCCCCGGCCTGCCGGGCTGCCTGTAAAACATCCAGTGATTCGCGTGAATAGGGAGCAAAGCTGGTGAGTAAGACGCAGTCCCGGGCGGTTAGTTCGCGGGTAAAAACTTCGATATTGCTGGCCAGGCCATCGATCAATGACACCTGGCGGTTAAACAGTCGATAGACATAGAACAGCGACCACGCGATCGGAAAGCTGGCGCGGAATCCGCAGATATAGACATTCTCCGCGCTATCGAGCAAGGTCACCGCCTGCTCCATCTCCTGGGCATTTTCATTTTGCGTAAAGGTCAGATTCGCCTGATGCGCCTGAAAAACCTCTTTATACAGCTGTGTTTGCGTCCCGCGGGCCATCATTTTTTCCGCTTTTGATACGTATGTATCATTGCGCAGCCCCAGATCGTCAATGAAATCACTTTTCAGCTCGCTCCAGCCGCGGTAGCCCAGCCGCTGCGCCAGACGCAGCAGCGTCGCCGGTTTTACCCCGGCTTCCGCCGCGAAGGCACGCATTGATAACACCACCAGCTGACTGGCATTTTGCAGTGAGAACTCGGCGGCGCGTTGCAGCTCGGGCGACAACCCGCCGAATTCATTAATGATTTTTTCCCTGAGATTCATGGCAGCCACTGACTGGTTTTAAGTGAAAGCTATCTAATCATATTTGAGATCAAGACTCTATAGGCTGGTCTAACACCCGGGGGCCATCCTTTGCGCTCCTGAGCATGGCGAACCGCCCTGCCCGTCACTTCTCCAGCCAGTCGATAAAAAACGCCATAAACGCCGACACCTGCGGCGGTTGCAGCTTTCGCTGGGGAAAGACAAACTGCAGCCCAACCTCCTTGCGGTCTAAGGGGCTGAATCCGGTGAAGCGACCGGCAAACAGCACCTGAAGCCGCCCCTCCTCGACATCCCTCTTCACATCCCACCATGATTTACCGGCGATCCCCGCCCCGCTGAGCGCCCACTGCCGCAGCAACGCCCCATCGTCGCAGACCATCGCCGGCGTCACCCGGATGATCTGCTCTTTTCCCGCCTCCTCAAAGCGCCACTCGTTCATCACCACACCATGCCGCTCCAGCGCCAGGCAGCGGTGATGATGCAGCGCCTCGGGCGAAGCCGGCGTTCCACGGGCGGCAAGGTAAGCCGTCGAGGCCACCAGCACCCGGTGGTTAGGACGGATGTGGCGGATGGCCAGGCTGCTGTCCGGCAGATTACCGACGCGAATGCTCATATCCAGCCGGTTGGCGACCAGATCCTCCACGCGCTCGCCTAAGTAGACGGAAAAGGTCACTTCCGGGTGACGGCGGGTAAAGTCGACGATGGCCGGGCTAAGGTATTGTCGGCCAAAGTCGGAGGGGGCGGAAAGGCGAATATCGCCGCTCAGGACGCCCTCTTTTTGCGTCAGCAACGACTCGGCGTGGCGCGCCTCCTCCAGTACGCGCCGCGCGGCATGATAAAAATCTTCCCCCGCGTTGGTCAGGGTGATAGCGCGCGTGGAGCGATGGAACAGGCGGGTCTGGTAACGCTCTTCCATCGCCTTCAGGCGGGCCGTCATGGTGGCCGGCGAAAGCGACAACCGTCTACCGGCGGCGGAGAGTCCCCCCGCCTCGGCGACTGCCACCAGTAGCGCCATATCTTCCAGCTTGCCCATTTTTCGTATATCCCGAAAAGTGAATCTATTTTTCGTCTAATTATCAAAATCAGGTCCCGACTGTAAAGTGATTTCCATTCCACTCGCAAGGGACACCACTATGAACACGCTCTCACTTTTTGATCGTCATCGCATCGGTACGCTGCCGCTGAAAAACCGTATCGTCATGGCTCCCATGACCCGGGCGCGCGCGCTGCAGCCGGGAAATATCCCCTCCGCGCTGATGGCGGAGTATTACCGCCAGCGCGCCAGCGCGGGATTGATCGTTACGGAAGCGACGCAAATCTCTCCCGAGGGACAGGGGTATTCCTGGACGCCCGGCCTGCATTCCGCAGACCAGATTGCCGGCTGGCAGTTGACGACCCGCGCCGTACATCAGGCCGGCGGCGTTATTTTTTCTCAGCTCTGGCACGTGGGACGCATGTCGCACGCCCGTTTTCATGCGGATGGTCAACCCGTGGCCCCCTCGGCGCTGGCGCCGGACGCCCAGGTCTGGGTGGTGGATGAGCAGGGCCGGGGCCAGATGGTGGACTGTTCACCCCCGCGGGCGCTCTCCCGGTCGGATATCCAGCGTATTGTCGCCGATTACCGTCAGGCGGCGCGCAATGCGATCGCGGCGGGGTTTGACGGCGTGGAAGTACACGGCGGCAATGGCTATCTGATCGACCAGTTCCTGCGGCGGACCGCCAACCAGCGTACCGATGAGTACGGCGGCAGCCTGAACAACCGGATCCGTTTTGCCCAGGAGGTACTGACCGCCATCAGCGACGCAATCGGCCGCGAGCGGACGGGCATCCGCCTTTCCCCCTTCATTACCCAGCGCGGGATGAATGACCCGCAGGTGATCGACGCCATCCTTGCCCTGGCGGCCTGGTGCGAACAGCAGGGCATCGCCTTTATCCATCTGGCGGAGGCGGACTGGGACGATGCCCCAGCCGTTCCCCGACACTTCCGCGACACGCTGCGCGCGACCTTCAGCGGCACGCTGATCGTGGCCGGGAATTACGATCAGCAGAAGGCGGAGCGCATTCTTGACGCCGGTCTCGCCGACCTCGTGGCTTTCGGCCGGCCGTTTATTGCCAATCCCGACCTGCCGCAGCGGCTTCTGCATCGCTGGCCGCTGGCTACCGTCAGCGATCCCGGCACGCTGTTTGGCGGCACGGAGGCGGGCTATACCGACTATCCCTTCTATACGGAGCATAAAGAGTGAAAATGACCCGCAAAATGTTACCTGCCGGCCGTGGTGTCGCGGTTGCCCGCACGCTGGCCAGACGCGGCCTCATTCGCCGTCGCTGCGCCACAGCGCTGCTGCTTGTCGCAATGTCCGGCTCCGCGTATGCAGCCCAACAGGATCTGCTGAAGCCGGCGCAACTCATCGCTGACGGCAGCCTTCCCGCGGCCACACGCGCCGCCAATGAATATGTCGCCAGGCAGTATGCCACGTTCTGGAATACCGGTGATGACGCGCTGGCCCGGGCGGCGCTGGCGAAGAATTTTATCGATAAAACGCCCCCGGAAGGCCGCCGACAGGGGCCGGAAGGAGCGATCCTCGCCTCCAGAGCGTTTCGCCAGGCGGTGCCGGATTTACGCTGTGATGTCGAACAAATGATCGTGGCCGGTGACCGGGTGGTCTCACACTTACATTTTCATGGCCACTTTACCGGGACCTTCGGCACCCGGCAGGGTAAGGGACAAAATATCGATTTTATCGCCACCGATATCTATCAGATCCGCGGCGGTAAAATTACCGCCAACTGGCATATTGAAGATAACCTGACGCTGATGAAACAGCTGGGCGCGCAATAAGCTGCCTCCGGACGGTGCGTCAGCGATCGCCAACACGGCGAGCCGCCCCGGTCTCCGCTGGGACGACTCGCCTGGCGTCAGCCGGCGCTTAGATTTGCGCCAGCCCGCCGTCGACATAAATCTCTGCGGCGTTAATAAAGCTCGACTCATCCGACGCTAAAAACACCACCGTCCGGCCAATCTCCTCCGGCTCGCCCAGCCGCCCGAGCGGTACGCCGGCGGCCAGAGCATCGAACAAGCCCTGGCGATCCGCCTCCGCCACCAGCCCTCCCAGACCCGGGGTACGTACCGGCCCCGGGCTGACCACATTGATGCGGATCCCGCGGTCGCTAACCTCCAGCGCCCAGGAGCGCGCCAGGCTGCGTACTGCGGCCTTACTGGCGCTATAGATGCTGAAGTTAGCCGTCCCTTTTACCGCCGCCGTAGAGCCGGTCAAAATCACCGAGGCGCCGTCGGTGAGCAGCGGCAGCGCTTTCTGCACGGTGAACACCACCCCGCGCACGTTAGTGGCAAAAATCCGGTCAACGTGCGCTTCGGTAACGGCGCTGAGCGGCAGCATGTCTCCGCCGCCGGCATTGGCGAACAGTACATCCAGCCGGCCGGACTCGTCGGCAATGGTCGCAAATACCGCGTCAAGGTCGCTTAACACGCCGGCATCAGCGCGGATCCCGCGGGCGGCGGGTCCGATGAATCTTACCGCCGCATCCAGCTCCTCCTGACGGCGGCCGGTGATGTACACCTTCGCGCCCTGCTCCGCCAGCGCTTTCGCCGACGCCAGGCCAATCCCGGCGCTGCCGCCGGTGACTAACGCCACTTTATCCGCAAGTTTTTTGCTCATGGTGCATTTCCTTGGTTAGAGTATAAACAGGCCAGGCTCGCGAAAGCGCCCCGCCGGGTATGGAAAGCACTGTAATCGCCCCGGCGAGGCGGAAAAATGGCCTAATCTGAAAAACACTCTTCCCCTCGGTGGATAATGACCTCCAGTAACCAGGATAAAGCGAATAATGGACCGGTTTTCAGCTCTTAAAGCCTTCACCCGCGTTGTCGAAGCCGGCAGCTTTACCCGCGCCGCGGACTCGCTGAATATGCCCAACGCCACCCTCAGCAAAACCATTCAGCAACTGGAGGCGCATCTTGGGGTTTCCCTCCTGCAACGCACTACGCGGCGTATCACCGTGACGCCGGAAGGACGGGAATACTATGAAAAGGCCCGGCGCCTGCTGGAAGACCTGGAAGAGATCGACGCCGCCTTCAATACCGCCCGCAATAAGCCAAAGGGCCATCTGCGGATCGCCATCGGCGGGTCGACCGCGCGCGATGTGCTGATCCCGCTGCTGGCGGACTTTATGACCACCTGGCCGGATATCCGTATCGATTTGCAAGTGGCCGATAAGCCCTCGGACCTGATCGGCGGCAATATTGACTGCGCCATCCGCGGCGGACCGATGGAAGACTCGACGCTGATTGCCCGTAAAATCGGCGAGGCGGCGCTGGTTACCTGCGCCACCCCGGGCTATCTTCAGCGCTATGGTACGCCCGCCTCACCGGATGAACTGAACCATGGCCACCGGCTCATCAGCTACCTGTCGCCGGCCAGCGGCAGAGCGTTTCCGTTTCGTTTTGCCCGTCACGGCGTCAGCACCGAGCTGAAGACGGAGCACCATCTCGGCATCAATGAGAGCAACGCGCATATTGCCGCCGGCGAGGCGGGCTTAGGCATTGTGCAGACCTTTACCTATTCGCTGAAACCGGCGCTGGCGAGCGGCAAGCTGGTGGAGATCCTCAGCGCCTGGCGCCCGGCCCCCTATCCTTTTCACGTTGTCTATGCCCGGCACCGGCACGTCCCGCCCCGGCTCCGCGTCTTTATTGACTGGCTGGCGGCGGTTTTTCCGTCTGCGGTGCAGGGATAGCGCGCGTTATCTGACGCGGAGCAGGTCGCCGTATCGCGTGGTGTAGCGCGGCGATAGCATCTCTCGCTTCATCTGCCACTGCTGCTGGACCCCCTGGCCGGCAAAATAGAGCGCCCCCCTGCCGTTTTTCGCATTCAGCTGGTCGAGCACCTGCATCAGCCTGGCGCTGTTCTGCCGCGGGGCAAGCTCGTCGAACAGGTTCAGCTGGGCGACGCCCTGGCTGTAGAAATCGCCGAGCATCACCCCGGCCTTCTGATAGCGATGCCCCGCTTTCCAGATGGCGTCCAGGCAGTTTGTCGCCGCGGCGATAATATCCCGGGAATCCTGCGTCGGCGTCAGCAGCTTCAGTGAGGCGCTGTTGCCGTAATAGGGTTCATTCAGCGCGAAGGGGCTGGTTTTGACAAAGGCGGAGACGAACCGGCAGTACTGATGCTCACCGCGCAGCTTTTCTGCTGCCCGCGCGGCATAGCTGCAGATCGCCTGGCGCATATCCTCATAGGCCGTAATGCGATCCCCGAACGAGCGGCTGCAGATAATTTCCTGCTTAGCGGGAGCAAACTCCTCCAGCGCCAGGCAAGGCTCGCCGCGCAGCTCCCGTACCGTTCGCTCAAGCACCACCGTGAAGTGCTTGCGGATAAAGCGGATATCGCTCTCCGCCAGCTGGAGTACCGTGCCGATCCCCATTGCCTCGAGCTTTTTACCGATCCGCCGCCCGATGCCCCAGACCTCACTCACCGGCAACAGCGCCATCAGCTTCCGCTGCCGCTGCGGACAGGATAAATCCACCACCCCGCCCGTCTGCCGCTGCCACTGCTTCGCCGCGTGGTTGGCCAGCTTCGCCAGGGTTTTGGTCGGGGCGATCCCGACGCCCAGCGTCAGATGGGTGCGCTGCTGCACCGTGGCGCGGATTTCCCGGCCAAAGTCGGTCAGATCTTTGCAGTGGCGCACGCCGCTGACATCGCAAAAGGCTTCATCGATACTGTAAATTTCGCAGCGCGGGGCGAGCTCTTCCAGGGTGGTCATTACCCGGTTGGACATGTCGGCGTACAGCTCATAGTTGCTGCTGAACGCCACGACGCCGTGGCGAAGAAACGCCGCCTTCTGCTTAAAGTAGGGTTCGCCCATTTTCACAAACGGCTTCGCCTCCGCCGAGCGGGCGATCACACAGCCATCGTTGTTCGACAGCACCACCACCGGCCGCCCCTTCAGGTCTGGCCGGAAGGCGGTCTGGCAGCTCGCATAAAAGGCGTTCACATCACAGTGCGCGAACATGATCAACCCGCTGCCTTGATGATGTAGGTCACCACGCCGAAAATATCGAGCGTCTCCTCGCGGCCGACCACGATGGGTGAATAGGCCGGGTTCATCGGGTTAAGCTGCACCCGGGGTAGAAGTTGCAGCTTTTTTACCGTAAATTCGCCGCCGACGGCGGCAATGACGATATCGCCATGCTCCGCTTTACGCGCGCTGTCCACCACCAGCAGATCGCCTTCGTCAATGCCGGCATTGATCATGCTGTCGCCTGCGGCTTTGACAAAATAGGTCGCGCTGGGATGCTGCACCAGCAGCTCGTTGAGGTCGATTCGCTTCTCGACATAGTCCTGGGCCGGGCTGGGAAAGCCGCACTGCACCAGGTCGGCAAAAAAGGGAAAGGAGACAATCTGACGTAGCTCAACCGGCGTGTAAAAGTTCATTTTTTAACCCACCACATAATGTCGCGGTAGGGATACCCGTTACCGGGTACCCCCCGCACAGATCCCGGCGTGCG
>NZ_JBEAFZ010000021.1:0-189787 GCF_040062415.1 Klebsiella sp. GG_Kp173 | reverse complement strand
GATGCGTGATCTGATCCTTCAACTCAGCAAAAGTTCGATTTATTCAACAAAGCCATGCGCGCGTTCCGAGGAAATCAACTGCGGCGCTGAAGTTTTCTGCATAAACATCAGGCAGCACGGCACCACGCGGCGTACCCGCACTCTCACCCCAGAAAGACTGGTCGAAGGACAGCGCGACAAAACCGGCCTCCGCCATTTTGGTTGCGTAGAGGTCAGCAGCCTGCTGTCTTACTGCAGCAAAAGGATGACCGACAATAAGGGCGTCATATTTTTTACCGGCTTCCATATTGCGGGGAGTAAATAACGTGCCGGTAACTTCCATACCGTAAATATTTTTGAATTTTACGGTTTCCGTCTTCACTTTATCGCTTTTATAGAAATTATCCGCACCGTGGGACATATCCGCCGCGACGGCAGTGTTTGCCCCCATACCCAGAGCGACGCTAAGTATCGTCAGTGCGGCCAGGGTTTTTAATTTTCCTTTTGAATGCAATTTCATATTACCTCCTGAATTAAATAACGGTGTTAAGACAAACGGGGTGCAAAATCCGGAGAACAATAAACCTCCGGACTGCAGGACCTATTCAGGCCGGATTTTGTTTACTCTGGCCCGCGCGTTTTAACAGCAGGAATGCCACCTCAGCGGTTGACAGCACTGCCAGCGCGCCGGCCAGAAATATCGCGTTCAGCCCAAGATGTCCTCCTACCCAGCCGAGCGCAGGACTGCCGATCGCCATCGCCACGTCAAGAAATGCTGTGTAGATCCCCATCACCATGCCGCGGTTCTGGGGCGTTGAACCATTGATGGCTTCAATACCGAGGCCCGGATAAACCAGCGAGTAGCCAAAACCGGCCAACGCGGCTCCGACCGTCGCAATCAAGGACGTACCGGCAAGCCAAATAAGGAACAGACCGGCGGCCTGGACAAGCACAAATATCAGCGCAATACGAGCGCCACCAAAGCGATCTGGCAGATGGCCAGCAACGGTACGGGCAACAATCAGCGCGACGCCAAAGGCGGTGAATGCCATCCAGACGGGCTGCCAGTTCATGGCGCTGTAATACAGTGAGCTGAAGGCCAGGATGGTACAGTAGCCCGTGCTGGCCAGTGCCGCACCCAGGCCGGGTAACCAGACCGCGTGCATGACGGAGCCAAAGGAGGCTTGTGCGGCATGTGGATGAGGCGGCACGGCGGGCATACGGGCGAGATACGCCAGTACCAGCAGCGGAAGCAGGAACGTCAGCAATGCGATCGCCTCAAAGCCGAAAGCATCAAATAACAGCGTCCCCACCGGTCCGCCGAGAGCCATAGCGGCAAACATCGCGGTACCCACCCAGGCGATTACCTTACCTGCATGCTCCTTATCCACGAGGGCCAGCCCCCATGCCACGGCACCGGTAATGATGAAGCTTTCCGCCCCACCAAGGATCGCGCGTCCGGCAAGCAATACACCCACAGACAGTACCGGCATGCCGACAAGCCAGAGCGACACCTGGTACAGTAGCCCTGAAACGGCAGCAGCGATGAGCCCGGCCACCACGCCCTTTTTGGCGCCGCGCTTGTCTGAATAACTCCCGGACCACACCCGGGAAATCAGCGATGCTGCAAACTGTGCCCCAGCGACCAGGCCCACAATAAACGTCCCGAAGCCCAGGTCATTTTTGACATGCAGCGGCAGGACGGGAAGTGCCACACCGATAATAATAAAACCGACCAGTACCGCAGCCATTACCGGCATCAGTGCTGCGAAAACCCGGGTACCGGAGTTATTGTGAGAATGTTTTACAGGCATTTAATGCAGCCCCTTACCTTTTAATGAACAGGATGTCGTTTACGTATTTCATTTATAGGGCACGCTGTGGCCCGCAGAAAATTCCGGTTTGAATTTCCTGTCTACAAAGAAGCGTTAATTGATGCCGCTCTTTTTATTTCCGGATGATATAAACCATCCGGAAATAAGGCAGGCGTCAGCTACCCGCCTGTTGATGGTTTAATAAACCTGCACGGTCGGCCGGAAAAGTATTTCGTTAACATCCACGTCGTCAGGCTGGCTGATAGCAAATGCAACGACCCGCGCAAAAGCCTCTGCCGGGATCGCATTCTCGTAGGTTTTCGACATACCTTTCGCAATATCTTCGTCGGTGATGGTTTTAGTCAGTTCGGTATCTACCGCGCCGGGAGAAACAATAGTTGTTCGAATATTCCAGGGCTTCACTTCCTGACGCAGGCCTTCTGAAATAGCCCGGACGGCCCATTTCGTCCCTGCATATACAGCACCGCCGGGTCCCACCTTGTGTCCGGCTACGGACGATACATTGATAAACTGTCCGGACTTCTGCGCTTTCATATACGGCAACGTGGCGGCAATACCGTAAAGTACACCCTTAATATTCACGTCGATCATCCGGTCCCATTCGTCCACTTTCAGCTTGTCGAGCATGGAACTCGGCATTAAGCCGGCGTTATTAATAATGACGTCAATACGGCCGTGCAACTCTACCGCCCGGTCAACAAGGGTCTGAACCTGTGCGCGGTCTGTCACGTCGGTGCGCAGTATGGCTCGGGCATCCAGTCCCAGTTCGCCGGCAAGTTGCTCCAGCTTCTCCATACGACGAGCACCCAGGACCACCTTTGCACCCAGCCTCGTCAGGTGTCGGGCTGTTTCTGCTCCCAGGCCGCTGCTGGCACCGGTGATGACGATAATTTTGTTTTCAATACCCTGAGACATACAATCCTCCTGTAAAGGGTGATTATTTTGATTCACGCTGCTCAAACACCGTTTTAAAAACCGGCGCAGCTGAGAAAGCATTGGGCCACCCGGTATAATACGCAAGATGACTCAGTGCGCCCGAAGCCTGCTGCCGGGTCAGGCCATTTTCCATAGCCCGGTTAAGGTGCGGCGGGATTTGCTGTACCTGCCCGTTTGCAATCAGGGCAGACAGGGTCACCAGACTTCTGTCCCGTGGTGCAAGCCCGGGACGCAGCCACAATTCCCGGAAAAGCACGTCGGTGGTGTCGCTGACAAGCCCCGGCGCCGCGCTACCGATGCTCTGTTCCACGCGTGCAGCGCGAGCTAATTCAGCTTTTTCATCGATTGGCAGCAGCGCCTCCTCCGCGCGAGGAAGCTGTTCAGCGTTAATTCCTTTTTGCAGGAATATCTCTTTCGTTACCGCTGCGGCCGCAATGGCATTGCCCCAGCCGGCATAGAACGCCAGCTGCGTGATGGTTTCGGAAAGCTCATCCGGCTTAACACCGTTTTTCAGCGCCAGCTCCAGCTGCTCCGGTAAAAGTACGGTCTGATTCCGGGCAATAACCGCTGCAACGGTAACGAGGCTGCGATCGCGTGGCGACAAGTCGTTTCTTTTCCAGAGGTCTCCTGCCAGCCTGGTGCTCGCATAGCGTCCGAGTGCGGGAGATACTGCCTCTATGTCGGTGTCTGACAGCGGGCCCCGCTGTGCCCCCGTTTCTGCAATGGCGCCAGCGGATCCGAGAGAAAGCGCCAGCGCAACTGCCGTCGAAGTTTTCATCTGACCTCCGGATTACTGATACTGTTCGTCGGAGACGGGCTCCTGCCAGTCCACGTTCTTACCGTCCACCATATACGTCATGGCCAGATGGCTCATGGGGGACGTCGCCGTGGCGCCATGCCAGTGGCGAACGGTCGCAGGGATCCAGACGACATCCCCGGGGGCTATATCCTGACGAGCCTTACCTTCTTCCTGAATCCAGCCTTTGCCTGCCGTAACGATCAGCAGCTGCCCGGCGGGATGGGTATGCCAGGCCGTGCGCGCACCCGGGGCGAAATCCACCTGACCCAGATTGGCACGCGTGGACTCGTTTGGCGGCAATAACGGGCTGACCACCGCATGCCCCGAGAAGTTATCGGCCTTGCCGACGACAGAAGGGGTCTGCCCGTTACGACGGATTTCAATACTTTCGGCAAAAACCTGGGTGGCACCCAGTACAGACATAGCGGCTGCAGCAATAATTGCTTTCATCTTTTACCTCGCTGGTTACTTTCGGCTAAATGGCGTAGCGGATTACATAAATTCCCTGCAAATGGAAACACCTTTTGTCGGGAGGAATGGTTATTTAGTGAACGAGGAAAGTATATCTGAGGACGTATTAAGTGATTAGATGGTAAAATTAGATTGAAATTATAAGGAGAGCTTCTAAATGGCTGATGATAATCTGAATGCCCTTGCTGCATTTATGGTGGTGGCTAAGGAACAGAATTTCACACGAGCGGCAAAACGTCTGGGTGTTTCACAGTCAGCGCTCAGTCAGACTGTTCGTGTTCTGGAAGCACAACTCGGGATTCGGTTGCTTAACCGAACGACCAGAAGAGTTGTCCCAACTGAAGCTGGGGAACGTTTACTCGCTTCAGTCGGACCTCAGATAGAGGATATTCAGCGGCAGTTAATGGTGCTGAGTGAATTACGTGATAAGCCAGCCGGTACAATACGCCTTACCGCAACAGAATATGCAGCAGAGTCAATACTCTGGCCAGCAGTGTCGCGTCTCGTTAAAAAATACCCCGATATTAAAGTCGAAATTCTTACAGATTATGGGCTGACTGACATCGTAAGAGATCGTTTTGATGCCGGTGTACGTCCCGGAGAAACTATTGCCAAAGACATGATTGCCGTTCGTATTGCGCCAGATATGCGGATGACAGTGGCGGGATCTCCAGATTATTTCAGTAACAGGCATGTGCCCATTACTCCGCAGGAATTGACAGAACACTGTTGTATAAACCTGCGCCTTTCCGGGCATGGAGGACTCTATGCGTGGGAGTTTGAAAAGGACGGGCGAGAGCTGAATGTGCGAGTTGATGGTCAACTGGTTTTCAATACGGGGAGCATGATACTGAAAGCGGCGCTTGAAGGTCGAGGGCTAGCCTATCTACCAGAAGGACAGCTTGAACCCTATATAGCATCAGGGGATCTTGTTCGCGTGCTTGAGGATTGGTGTGAACCTTACTCTGGATATCATCTTTACTATCCAGGCCACCGACAACCCACACCGGCATTTAGGCTGCTAGTTGATGAACTTCGCTATTCAACACGCGAGAATCATCAGAGTTAATCTTTCCTGGTAAATGAAGGTCAGCTCTTGGCACGTCGCTGACAATCTGACTAGGATGAAAGTCTGCTTTGAGCGAAGAGCGGACAGTGGCTTTACCCTTTCGGTAAAACTTAACTGGAAGGTTTCGATACGACACCAGACCCGCTAAACAACATGCGGATACCGAGGCCTATCATGACAACGCCTGTAAATCGTTCCTGCCATTTGATGAAGCCTGGGTGTTTACTGAGCCAGTTTCCAAATGTCCCTGATGCCATCGCGACTGACCCCAGAGAAATAATTCCTGCCAGCTTCTGGATACTACCCAGAACAAGCAATTGCAGCCAGACAGGACCCGCGGCAGGATCGACAAACTGAGGAAGAAAAGCGAACATGAACAGCAGGGATTTTGGGTTGGTCAGGCTGTTCAGGGCGCCTTCCTTAACGGCACTCCAGTCAGAAATTTTGGCAGTTTTTCGCAGCCGCGTATCTGTGCCTGAAGTCGCAATCATTTTTATGCCCAGCCACATCAGATAAGCCGCACCAGCCCACCGTAACAGATCTAGCGCGACTGGGCAGGCATGAACAACGGTTACCAGCCCCAGGACCAGAAATGAAACTTGCACAAAACCCGCTACAAAGACATTGCCCAGTACCGTAAGCAGTGCGATACGTCTTCCCTGACCGACGCCTCTGGCAATAGTCAACATCATGTCTGGCCCCGGAGAGATCTCCAGAAGCGTTAGCGCGAGGAGGAAAGTTATAAACGTTTCGATAGAAGGCATCGTGGTGGAGTCCGGAAAAATATTTCCGCTACGTTACCTCAGTCCGATTCGAGCCGAAAGCGGAATGTACTGCAGCGTCAGCTTTTGGCACAGAGCAGACGTTAACACCTACAGCATCGGGAAGCTTCTGAATACCGCGTCAGCGGCATGGAGGCGCCAGATGAGGTTACATGTGTCTGTAGAGTCAAATGGCGCCGAAAGCCCGGCGTAGCCGGTTACCGAGCTATAAATTCTGCCCCCTGCCCTGGTTAGCCTTAACCCGCTAACAGCAATAAAGAAGTTAAGGTAATCCATTTAACCCCGGTGAGCTGGCTTTACGGCGTTTACGACGTAAAGGACGTGATTTTCAGGGCCTTAACCAAGGTAGCTTGCTGCTGACGCTTAGAGGGATGTTCTTCAGTTATTTCAACGATACCAGGGAACTTAACACGGTAGCTGAAAAGCTCAGCGCCGGATATCCTGCCGCCCGGCCAGCGAAAGCCGGCGGCAGGTATACCATTCAAGAGCGCATCTTACCCTTTGGCAAAATTGGCCTGGATCCGCTGCTGCAGATAATCCTCGGCGCTGATGGGCGGGTACTTCCTCTGCGGCCCGAGGATCTCGACATCTTTATTGGCCTGGCAGAAAAACGCCAGGCTGTAGCGCGGCCCCTGATATTCGTGGGGCAGCGGGTTTCTCACCCGGTGGAAGTTAGACGGCAGCTGGTCGTCGCTCCAGCGCATTAGCATATCGCCGATATTGCAGGTGATGACCTCTTCGCGCGGCTCAATGCTGGTCCACTGCTGGCTTTCGCGGTCTTTACCGGGACAAACCTGCAGGCCGCCCTGACCGGGGCGCTGGAACAGCAGCGTCAGGCAGTCAAAATCGGTATGCGCGCCGGCCCGCCACATCCCCTGCTGCGACTGCTCGGTTGCATAGTAGTGCAGCATGCGCAAGGTGCTCTGATAGGTGTCACGCTGCGGATCGTGCGCAGTGGTGAAAAACGATTCCGGAAAACCGAGCTTTAAAGCAAAGCAGGAAAGGATCTTCATCCCCAGCTGCCAGCACTGCGATTCAAACCCGAGCATCGTCTGCCGGAAGCCTGGCAGCTCCCGATCGCTGGGCCAGCGCCTATCCATCAGCGGACGGGTTATCTGATAGGACTCTTTTTGATCCGGCGTGCGGGTCGATGGCCGAACCTGCGCCTTGCTCTCCCAGCCGGCGTTGCCGGCCAGCGGATACTGGCGCTTCACCTCGTCGGGCAGGTTGAAAAACGCCTCGGTCGTGCTGAACGCCTGGCGGATCTCCGCCAGCGGAATACCATGGTGGCTGACCTGGAAGAAGCCGATCTCCACTGCCGCCTCCCACAGTTGTTCGGCAATATCATTTTTTCTTTCGGCAAAGTTCGACAGGTCGATACAGCGCACTTCGCGGGCGAAGGTCTCTTCACCCTCGGCGCCCATCAGCGCCTCTTTTTCCAGTTCCTGTAAGGCATAGCGTTGATTCTGAGTAGTTGCGTTCATCTTCATTATCCTGTTATCAGTTAAACAGCGACGCGCTGTTGGAGGGTACGGACGGCCGCCAGCGCGTCGTGGCGCATCGCGTCAAGGTCGAGACCGGGAATGGCGTCATCTTCCACGATGGGTCGGCCATTCAGCAGCAGCGCCTTCAGCGCGGCGCGCCCGCCGCAGGCCACCGGGCCAATAGCCATATCGTGCAGGCCGAAGTAGCGCGGATCGTCCAGCCGGTAAATGGCGAGGTCCGCCTGCATCCCGACCTGCAGAGTGCCGCTCTGCGCTAAGCCGAGGATCTGCGCCCCGCCGGCGCTGCCCCAGCGCACCACATCCTCCACCGTGGCCGCATCGGCCCCGCCCTCGAAGGTGCCTCCGGCGTAGCGCGGCTGCGCCAGCATCCCCTTGCGCGCGCGCTGCAGCAGCCATGCGGCGTGGGCTTCGCTTTGCATATCCGCCGCTTCATTGGAGGCGGCGCCATCCACCCCCAGCGAGACCGGGACCCCGGCCTGCTCCAGCGCCAGCAGATCGGCGATGCCGCTGCCCAGCCGACCGTTGCTTTGCGGGCAATGGGCGATGCCGGTTCCGGTGCGGCCCAACAGGGCAATCTCCTCCGGCAGCAGCTTCACCAGATGGGCAAACCACACGTCATTTCCCAGCCAGTCATGCTCCGCGCAGAACTGCACCGGCGTCATGGCGAATTTCTGCCGCGCGGCGTCAAGATAATCGACGGTTTCCGATAAATGGCTGTGCAGCCGGATCCCCAGCTGGCGGGCCAGCTTCGCCATCTCCCGCAGCTGGGCGCCCGGCGCGGAGTGCAGGACGGTAGTGGGCGCCATCACCACCCGGCGCAGAGAATCGGGCCGGGGGTCGTGATAGCGGCTGACCAGCCGTTCGATATCCGCCATATAGCCGTCGAAGGTTTCCGGACGCAGCGCCACCGGCAGATCCTGTTCCACCGCCCGCCCCTGGGTCGCCCCACCCCGGCACAGAACGATGCGCATCCCCAGCGCTTCCCCTTCGCTGAAGACAATCTCCGAGGTATCGAAAGGCATATCTGGCCAGTACAGGTAGTTGTGATCCGCCACGCTGGCGCAGCCCGAGCGCAGAAGATCCACCAGGCCAATGCGCACCGCCAGACGAAAGGTATGTTCATCGAAAGCCGCGCGAAAGCGGTACGGCGTGGCGCTCAACCAGGCCGTCAGGCTCTGGTTCAGCCCCTGCGGCTCGCCCTTCAGCAGCGACTGAAAAAGATGGTGGTGCGTGTTCACCCATGCCGGATAGATCACACAGTCGCGGGCATCGATCTGTCGCTCTTCCGGCAGCGGCGTCAGGCTGCCGATGGCCGCAATCTTGCCGTCGCGGATGCGAATATCTGGCCCGGCCAGCCGCGCCGCCTCTCCGGACAGACCGCTGAGGATGGCATGGGCATTTTTAATCATTAATGACATGGCGTCGCTCCTCAGGGTTTAACCTGCATGGCCTGAACAAATTCGGTGGTGTAGGCCTGTTTCCAGTCGGTGGCCGCCGCCAGCAGACCGGCGCTGACCATAAAATCACGCGTCTTTTGCCAGCGCGCGTCGGTCATCGTCCCCCAGCCCTGACTGGCGGCATCCCCGCCGTCGATCAGATGATGCTCACGGATCTGGGTCACGCCCCAGGCGAGCAGATCGTCGGTCATTTTGGGGTTGTCCTGCTTAATCAGCGCATTGCCCGGCGCCGGATCCTTGAGATAGCTCACCCAGCCCTCCATTGAAGCGCGGACAAACTTCGCCATCGCCGCTTTACGCTCGGCGATGGTGTCCGGGCGGGCGATAAGAATGCCGCCATAGGGAGGGTAACCATGCTCAGAAAAGAGGAAGAAGTTCGCCTTCACTCCAGCCTTCTGCACCTGGAACACCTCGGAGCTGACATAAGCCTGCTGGGCGACAGCGTCGTCGACGACAAAGGGTTGAATATTGAAGGTGTAGGGGCGAACCTGAGCGTCGCTCAGTTGGTATTGCGCCTTCAGCCACGGCCACCATGTCGCCTGACCGGAGCTGGAGACCAGAATGGTTTTATCTTTCAGCCCCTGCAGGGAGGTGACATCGGCATGGGTCAGCAGCCCCTGGGGATCGTACTGAAAGGGAGCGGCAATGGCTTTCGCCTGGAAGCCGCGCTGAATGCCTTCCAGTAGCTGCAGATCGTAACCGATGATCACATCGGCCCGCTTCGACAACAGCAACTGCATGCCGTTGACCTGGGGACCACCGGAGCGGATCTCGACGTCGAGACCATATTTTTTGTACAGCCCAGTGGCCTGAGCCTGATAATACCCCCCCTGCTCCGCCTGAGCGTACCAGGAGGTCAGCAGAACGATTTTCTCCTCGGCCTGAACGGCCAGCGAGACACCGCCGAGGGCCATCAGGCCCAGCCAGCGTAAACCCCGGGGAAGGCGTGCGCCTGTTTTCATTATCCCTCTCCTCTTTACGCCGGGAGGGGGAGCGAGCGAATGTGGCTCAGCCTCCCATCCCGGTCAACATTGAACCGCGACATGGTGACTGAGCAATGTCCCGTATGGATAACCCGTACTGACCGCTTCTACTCACACTTAGCTATACAAAAACAATGCCAGATTTTATCGCCCGCGCGCGGCCGCGCAAAATCGCCTGCGCCGCCGCCCTGGGGCATGCAACCTTTGATTCATGCACACAAAAAACGCACCATTATGGTGCACTAATGAATGATTTTAGTGCCTGCCGGTCTCTCACAGCTGGCTGAAGAGCATCTCCAGCTGGTTCAACATCATCGAGGCGGCAAGTGAAAGCTGGCGGGCGGGCGAGACGCACAGTGCCAGCGTGAAAGGCTTAAGCTGCGGATCGGTAAGCGGCACAAACGCCAGCTGGCCGGACTCAATCTCATCGAGAATATCCAGCCGGCACAGTATGCCGATACCCATCTGCTCTTTAATCAGGGTGCGGATCATGTGGATGTTATTCGACACTGCCACCTCCTTCACCTCGTTGCCGCTGATGTTCACCAGCGCCTCTACCGGTTCGCTGATCATCAATGGGGCGGAGGGCAGGATAAACGGGTAGTCGATGCACTGGCTAAAGCGCACAGCGCTGCGGCTGGCCAGCGGATGGCCGGTCGGCACCACGATCCCCATATTCATTTCGGCAAACGCCCTCACCTGCAGTTCACGGGAGGTCTGCGGATTGAGCATGATGCCGAAATCCGCCTCGCCGGAGATCAGCGCCTGCTGGATGTGGATATTGTTGATGGTGGTCAATGTAAAAGAGATGTTGGGATAATGTTTATGCACCTCTTTGAGCATCGTCGAAAAGAAATGCCGGTTAATGGCATCGATGGTGGCGATGCGCACATGCCCGCGCCGCAGTCCGCGCAGGTCATCCAGCTGCTCACAGACCCGGGTAAAGTCCTTTTTCCAGTTATTGGCCGCATGCAGCAGCAGCTCCCCGGCGGCGGTCAGCCGCAGCCCGGTGGGATGGCGCTCGAAGCGCGGCATCGCCAGCTCCTGTTCCACGCGCAAAATCTGACGGTCGATAGAGGACGCAGAGACATGCAGCGCCTCTGACGCTTTACGAAACGACCCCTGACGGGCCACTTCAGTGAAATAGAGCAGAAATCGGGAGAAGGCAAACATCGTTTGGGTGCTCTCTTTTTTGCAACGGGTTGTGCGAATCAAAGCTCTGGACGCAACAGTTTTATCACAATACCGTAGCATTCATAGCGGAGAAACGATCGTTTCACCCATTTTCTTGCACGCCGGACAGTTCACCGCGAAGGGGAGTTATCTCTTCGCCGACCCTGGCCGCCCTGCAGACAGCGGAATGAGGGAGAGTAAACGGTAATGCACAGCCACGATTTTATTTCGGTCTCGGTCGGGGAAATACGGCCTAACGGAGAGGGAAATCTGTCTTTAATATTGCAGGCAGCGGCCGGGGAAATATTACCGGCCTACTCCGCCGGGGCGCATATCGATATTATTATTCCCGGCGTTGGCCCGAGGCAATATTCCCTGTGCGGCATTCCTGACCGCGGAAATCGCTATGAAGTTTGCGTCAGGCTGGCGGACGCTTCCACCGGCGGCTCACGCTATTTGCACCAGCAGCTCAAAGCCGGCGATCGGCTCTCCATTTCGCAGCCGCGCAACCATTTCCCCCTGCCGCAAGCCGGGCGCTACCTGCTGTTTGCCGGCGGTATCGGCATCACGCCGTTGCTGGCGATGGCTGACGCGATTGCCGCCAGAAAGGGAGAGCTGGAGCTGCATTATTATGTCGCCAGCTCGCGCCAGACCGCCTTCTCCCCGCGCCTGGCCCAGCTGGCCGCGAGCGGCACGGTGGCGATTCACTGCAGCGAGGAAGGCGAGTCGTTTCGCCAGCAGATCCCCCCATGCTTAACCGCGCCCGATCCTGATACCGCGGTGGTGGCCTGCGGCCCGGAGGGCTTTATTCAACGACTGCGGTCGGTCATGGATGAATATCGCTGGTCGCCGTCGCAATTTGTATTCGAGCGCTTCACTCCCGCGGCGGAAAATAATACTGCGGCGAAAAACGCTTTTTATATTGAGCTGGCCTCCAGCGGGCAGCGTCTGCAGGTCGCCGCGGATCAAACCATTGCTCAGGTATTACAGCACGCCGGAGTGGAGGTGATGCTCTCCTGCGAACAGGGAATGTGCGGATCGTGCATTACCGGGGTCCTCGACGGGATCCCCGAGCACCGGGACAGCGTGCTGACGGCGGAAGAAAAAGCTGGCAACGACCAGATCACGCTCTGCTGTTCGCGGGCGAAGTCGCCGGGTCTGGTTTTGGATCTGTGAGGAGACTGACGATGACATTCTCCTCCTCTTGCGCGCCGCTCACCGGTATCAGCCGCGCCCGACTCCCGGCCTGGGCGCTGCCCGAAGGCTGGCCGACGCAGGCCAACGGTGAACCGCTGCTGGCGGACCTGGCCTTTCGCGACGGCCGGATCGCCGCATTGACCCCAACCGACCAACCGGCTCCCGGCCTGTGGGACCTGGCGGGGGCGTTGACACTCCCCGGCCTGGTGGAACCCCATGCCCATCTGGATAAAACCTTTACCATTGAACGCTGCCGTCCGGCGCAGGCCGGGCTGCTGCCGGCGATCCACGCCATGCATGAGGATCGCCGACACTGGACCGGAGCAGATATTCAACGTCGGGCGTCCGCCGCGCTGGCCCGGGCGGCAGCGAATGGTGTGACCCATTTGCGCAGCCATATCGACTGGTTTACCGCCGACGCGCCGGACGCCTGGCAGGAGATCGCCCGCCTCGATACCGGCGGCATCACCCTGGAGCGGGTGGCGCTGGTCCCGCTGCCCCTGTTTCAGGATCCGGCGGATGCCGAGGCCATTGCCCGTGCGGTCGCCAACAGCGGGGAGCGCTGCCTGCTGGGCGGCTTCATCCACTCCTCCAACTGGGACGCCGCCGCCATGGCAAACCTGCTGCATAGCGCAGCCCGCTGGAAACTGGATCTGGATTTGCATATCGATGAGGAGCTCAGCGAGGTGTCTCAGGGGCTGACCTGGCTGGCGGATCATCTCTCCCGCCACCCTTTCCCCGGACATATCTGCTGCAGCCACGGCTGCGCGCTGGCCGCCGGCAGCGACGCGCAGGCGGCGCAAATCCTGCGTCAGCTGGCGGCGCACGGCGTCACCCTTATCGCCCTGCCGATGACCAACCTGCTGCTGCAGGATGCGACGTTCGGCCGCACGCCGCGCCAGCGTGGGATCACCCTGCTGCACGAGGCGCAGGCCGCCGGCGTGGCCACCCTGCTTGGGTGCGACAACGTGCAGGACGCTTTTTGTCCGGCGGGAAGCTACGACCCGCTGGACACCCTGGCCTGCGGCCTGTTCAGCGCCCAGCTCAGCGACCCGTTCGACCGGCAGTCGCGGCTGATCTGCGATCGCGCGGCGCTAACCGGTTCGCCGGCAGACGCGGCGCCCTTTGCCGTCGGGGCGGCGGCCAGCGTGGTGATTTTCCCGGGTAGCGACCGTTTTACCTGGCCTTTAAACAGCGCCGCCCGTCTGGTGGTTAACCACGGCAGGTTAACCCACCGGCGCGTGTGGCAGGAGGAGATGGCACATGAGTCTTGAAGCAGGCGCGGGGGAGCCGCTGGCGCGGTATGCCGCCTGGCGCAGAGCCGGCGATTTTATCTTTCTCTCCGGCATTATTCCGGTCAATCCCCTGACCGGCACCATCGTCAACGGCTTTCAGGATGTGCCTGAGCCGGTGCGGGAGCTGCTGGGGGCGACCGGCGAATTTTCAACCGATGCGAAACAGGGGCCGATCCTCGCCCAGAGCTGGTACGTCCTGGAAAGCATCCGCCGCACCGTGGAGTCCGCGGGAGGGCAGATGAGCGACGTTATCAAGCTGGTGCAGTACTTTCGCAACCTTGACCATTTTCCCTATTACAGCCGGGTCAGGAAGCTGTTTTATCCCGACCAACCGCCCGTTTCCACCGTGGTGCAGGTCAGCGAAATGCTGCCCGACGCCACGGTATTGATTGAAGTCGAAGCAACCGTCTGGTTACCCCAGCCAATTCACTCGAGGCACCGCGATGATTAACGGTTACATTCCTGCAGCGCGCTTTCTCCCTTTCCTGAGCTGGACGGACGTGGCCGCCCTGCCGGATAAAAGCAATACGGTTATCGTCCTCCCCACCGGGGCGATCGAACAGCATGGCCCGCATCTGCCCTGCTCGGTGGACAGCGTGATATCTTCCGGCGTGGCGGGCCATGCCCTCGCCAGGCTACCGGCGGCGATCCCGGCCTACGCCATCCCGCCGATCGTCTACGGTAAGTCAGAGGAGCATCTGCATTTTCCCGGCACCCTGACCCTCAGCGGCGATACGCTGCTGCATACCCTGCTGGAGATCGCCGAATCTCTCTATCGGGCCGGTTTTCGCAAGCTGCTGATGATCAACGGCCACGGCGGCCAGCCGCAGATCCTGCAGATCGCCTGCCGGGAAATGCGCCTGCGCCACGGGGATTTCATCGCCATCCCGCACGATGTGTTCAACGTGCCCAACTGCGAAAAACAGTTTCTCAGCCCGCATGAACAGCGGATGGCGATGCACGCCGGCCATAGCGAAACGGCGCTGATGCTGGCGCTGGCGCCGGAGTGCGTTCAAATGGAGCGGGCGGTCGCCAACTTCCCGCCGGAATTCCCCTGCCCGACCCTGTCGAAAGGCCGTCCGGCGGCGGCATGGGCAGCGTATGACTTTGGCCCGAGCGGGGTGATTGGCGACCCGACCCCGGCGACGCGGGAGCAAGGCGAAGGGCTGCTCGACTCCCTCGCCGCCAGCTGGGCGCAGGCAATCATCGAGATCCACCGCATGGCCTGGGTCGAACGTCGAGAACCGACCTGGGGCAAACAGCACTGGCACGGCTTTGTCCAGTCCCTCCCCCCCTCTTTCGCTGCTGATTCCAAGGAGCCCTGATGAATACCAGATCGACGCCAGTTTTAACCCTGCTGACCGTGGCCGCCCTCGCCACCTCAGCCTCCTCCTTCGCGGCGGAGAAGTTTACGTTTCTCACCAACTGGTATGCCCAGGCGGAGCACGGCGGGTTTTACCAGGCCCAGGCCACCGGGCTGTACCAACACGCCGGTCTCGATGTCGAAATTAAAATGGGCGGCCCGCAGATCAACGTTATGCAGCTGATGGCGGCCGGTCAGGCGGACTGCACCCTTGGCGACAACGGCCAGGCGCTGGAGACCTGGCAGGCGGGGGTGCATGCGGTAACCGTCGCCACCGTGTTCCAGCACTCGCCGACGGTGTTTATCACCCATGACAAAGTAAGCAACCCGGCTGAGCTTAAAGACAAAACCTTCCTGCTCGCCACCGAGGCCTATACCTCCTTCTGGCCGTGGGCGAAGAGCGAGCTGGGTCTGGCTGGCAGCAAAGTGCGCCCCTATACCTTTAACGTCCAGCCGTTCCTCGCCGATAAAAATCTGGTGCAGCAGGGCTACGTCACCTCCGAGCCATTCTCCGTCGCCAAAGGCGGGCAGCCGTTCTATGTCTATCCGCTCAGCGACTGGGGCTACCCGCCCTACGGCAACTCGATCATCTGTATGGCGGACACCATCCGCAAACGTCCGGCGGCGGTGGCGGCCTTCGTCAAAGCCTCCATGGAGGGCTGGAAAAGCTACCTGCAGAATCCCACCCCCGGAAACAACCTGATCGGCAAAGCGAATCCACAAATGGGCGCCGAGCAGATCGCCTTTGGCATTGCCCAGATGAAGCACTACCAGCTGGTGACCGGCGGCGATGCTAAGACCGGCGGTATCGGCATCATCACCGAGCCGCGGCTGAAGAAAACCTGGGACATGCTGGTGAAAAACAAACTGATCGACGCCAGCAAGGTGCCGTTTGAGCAGACTTACACCCTGGATATGGTCAAAGACGCCGGAGTGATGCCATGAATACCGCCCCGAAACTGACCGTGATGAGCGACACCCGCTTTACGCCCACCTCCGCCACGCCGGCCATTGAGGTGCTGTCGGCGGAGAAGATCTACAGCAACGGCACCCGGGCGCTGCTGCCCGTCAACCTGACCATCAATCAGGGGGAGTTCATTACCCTGCTCGGTCCGTCCGGCTGCGGTAAAAGTACGCTGCTGAAGATGGTCGCCGGCCTGGTGGAGCCCAGCGACGGCAAGCTGATGCTGTGGCGGCGCGACAGCCGGGAAAAGGCCCAGCATCCGCTCTCGTTCGTCTTCCAGGAAGCCACCCTGATGCCGTGGAGCAGCGTGCGCAATAACGTCAGGCTGCCGCTGGATCTGGCCGGCGTGCCGCGCGCGGAAGGTAATACCCGGGTAAGTGAAGTCCTTGAGCTGGTGGGGCTCGGCAAGTTCGCCGACGTCCTGCCGCGCGAACTCTCCGGCGGCATGCAAATGCGCGTCTCCATCGCCCGCGGCCTGGTCACCCGACCAAAGCTGCTGCTGATGGATGAACCCTTCGGCGCGCTGGATGAGATTACGCGCAACAAGCTCGACAGCGACCTGCTGCGTCTGTGGCAGGAGCAGAACCTGACGGTGGTCTTCGTCACCCACTCGATCCACGAAGCGGTGTTTCTCTCGCAGCGGGTGATCATGATGGCGGCCCGCCCCGGACGGGTGGTGGAAGATATTGCCATCCGGGAGCCGTTCCCGCGCAGCGAGGCGTTCCGCGTCAGTCCGGCCTTTTCCCTGTATGCCCGTCAGCTGCAGGACAGTCTGTTGCAGGCCAGCCAGTCTGGTATGGAGCCATAATATGAAAACCACAACCGCAACGCCGTGGATCCAGCATCCGCGTTTTCTCAAAATTCTCTATCCGACCCTCGTCGCGGTGGCGGTGGTGCTCCTGTGGCAGGGCACGGTAAGCTATTTCCGCATCCCGGCCTTTCTGGTGCCGTCGCCGCTGGTGATGCTGGACAGCCTGTGGACGCATCTCACGCCGCTGCTGCTGGCGCTGCTGTTCACCCTTAAGATCACCCTGATCTCGTTTCTGCTGTCGATTGTCATCGGCGCCGCCGTGGCGTTTATCCTGGTGCAGAACCGGTTTGTGGAAACCGCCCTGTTTCCCTACATCGTGTTTTTGCAGGTGACGCCGATCGTCGCCATCGCCCCGCTGATCATCATCTGGGTGAAGGACGCCACCCTCTCGCTGGTGGTGTGCGCCACCCTGATGGCGGTCTTCCCCATCATCTCCAATACCACCCAGGGACTGCGCAGCGTCTCTCCCGGCCTGCTGAGCTATTTCCGCCTCAATCACGCCAGCCGCTGGCAAACGCTGGTGCGACTGCGTATCCCCTCGGCGCTGCCCTATTTCTTTGGCGCGCTGCGTATTTCCAGCGGGCTGTCGCTGATTGGCGCGGTGGTAGCGGAGTTTGTCGCCGGCACTGGCGGGACCAATACCGGGCTGGCCTATCAGATCCTGCAGGCCGGCTATCAGCTGGATATCCCGCTGATGTTTGCCGCGCTGCTGCTGATCTCTCTCGCCGGGATTGCGCTGTTCGGCGTGATGTCCTGGGTCTCGCGTCGGGCGCTCAGCGCCTGGCATGAAAGCGAAGCCGTGCAATCTCATTAATGTTCTGCTGACGAACAGGAAAAAGAATGATGACTGATGAACAGCGTCAACACGCGGTCGCGGCGATCCAGCAGGCACTCCCGGCGCTGGAGTGGACCCTGCAGCCGGCGAAACTCAAACGGCTTTCCCGCGATTTTCACTGGTTCAGTCCGGTACTCACCGAGCAGCTGGCGGGAAAACAGGCGGACGCGGTGGTTCGCCCGCGCGATGAAGAGGAGCTGCGGCAACTGGTCGCCTCCTGCGCGCAGCACCAGCTGCCGCTGACCCTGCGCGGAAGCGCCACCGGCAACTACGGCCAACTGGTCCCCCTCGAAGGCGGGATGCTGGTGGATATGACCGGGCTCAACCAGATCGTCGCTCTCGGCAACGGCACGGTGAGAGCCCAGGCCGGCATTCGCCTGGCGGACATCGAAACCGCCGCCCGCCCGACGGGCTGGGAGCTGCGCTGTATGCCGTCGACCTATCGCCTGGCGAGCCTGGGCGGCCTCTACGGCGGCGGGTTCGGCGGCATCGGCTCCATCAACTATGGGCCGCTGGCGGCGCCCGGCAATGTGCTCAGCGTCAAAGTGATGACAGTCGAGCCGGTCCCTCGCGTACTGACCGTCCCGGCTCCCGAAGCGCTGCTGCTGCATCACGCCTACGGCACCAACGGCATCATTCTCGAGGTTGAGCTGGCGCTGGCTCCCGCGCACCAGTGGATAGAACGCCTGGACGTGTTTGACGATTTCGCCGATGCGCTGAACTATGCCAACGCCTGCGTCCGCTCCCCGGGACTGGTGAAGCGCCAGGTGGCGCTGCTGGCCACGCCTATCGCCGATTATTTTAGCCACCTGAACGATCGTTACCGCGCCGGCCAGCATGCGGTTATCAGCCTGATCGCCGAGGAGAGCGAAGGACTCTGCGCCAGCCTGTTACCGCGCCATCGCGGGAGTAACGCCATCCGTCAGACCAGCGACGAGGCCCGGGCGCAAAACGCCTCGTTAATGGAATACTGCTGGAACCACACCACCCTGCATGCGCTCAAGGTGGACAATACGCTGACCTATCTACAGACGGCGTTTGATCCGCTGCGCTATCCGCAGCAAATTTTACAGATGGAGCAGCATTTCGCCGGGGAGGTGATCTCCCATATTGAATTTCTGCGCGATATCGAAGGCAACCTCACCGCCAGCGGTCTGCAGCTGGTACGCTATACCACGCCCGAACGTCTCAACGCGATCATGCAGATATTTCGCGATAACGACGTCAAAATTAACAATCCCCACGTGCTGCAGGTTGAGGACGGCAAACAGGGGGTTATTCGCCCTGACGTGGTGGCGGTTAAACAATCTCTCGACCCGGCGGGATTGCTTAACCCCGGCAAGCTGCGCGGCTGGGCACTGCGCGACCAGCTGGAGCTGGACAGCAACCCGCTGGCGCTGGCCACCCGCGAAAGCCCCGCGATCTGATCCCCCCGCTCCGCGTGCGGGCTAACGCGGAGCGGGCCCGTCTCTCTTCCCCTGCCCGCAGGGCGAGTTTTTTACGTCACTCATTCATATGAATGAGTGGTGTCTCTGTTTCCTCCGTTATACTTTTCTGTAGTTGACGAGACGGCCGTTAAAAATTGTTCACAGCATTTTCTCAATTTTCTCTTTGAGCAAAAAAGAGGTCTTCTGATAACGGCCAATAAATTCCCTTGTATGATCAACAATGATCAGATCCGTTGCTAAGGAAATTAAAATGTCATTATCCGTGAATAGGTACCTAAAAGAAGTTGAAGAAATAAAAAATAAAGCCACCGCCCTGTCCAATAAAGAATTCAGTGACACTATTGATGAAAATGGCCATCAATACGTTGATCTGGTAATGGAGGGTGGCGGCGTCCTCGGATTAGCCCTTGTAGGTTACATATATATTTTAGAGCAAGCAGGGATAAGATTCATTGGTATCGCAGGCACGTCAGCCGGTTCAATTGCCGCCTTGTTATTATCTGCAATAGATGTACCTGAAAAAGAAAAAAGCGAACGCCTAATAGATATGATCGCCAATATGCCAATAAATACATTTATTGATGGGAAAAAGGACGGAGATTATGACCCAAAGAAATTTATGGATACTGCCACAGGCTTAATGAACTCTAAAAACAAGTCAGGATTTAAATATTTTAGTGCATTTTTAAGGTTTCTTACGACAACGGACAACTTAAAAATAATGCAAGGACTTAATAGAGGCGATGAATTTGAGTCCTGGCTTAAAAAACAGCTATCATCTTTTAATATTTATACAGTCAACGATCTTAGAAAAAGAATGGCGACGACTCCATACGGATGGAAACTTAGAAGCACCAGCATTGATAAACCATCCCAACTTGAAGGTAAACAATCCCTTGATGAACTGGATGTAAATCATGACTATTTATGCCTGATAACAGCAGATTTAGCCACCGAATATAAAGTTGAACTTCCTGTCATGGCAGAACTATACTGGGAAAAACCGAACGATGTAAATCCCGCGGTGTTCTGCCGCTGCTCTATGTCTATCCCTTTTGTTTTTCAGCCCTACACGGTAAAAATACCTCATATGGATAATAATCTACAATTGAAATGGCAAAAATATACCGGCATTAGTTTTCAAAACAGATTAGCCACTCGATTTCCGCCACCTATCGCTTGTTTTGTTGATGGCGGCATCATGTCAAACTTTCCGATTGATGTTTTTCACAACCCCACAAAAATTCCAGCAAGACCCACATTTGGTGTCAAACTGCAACTTGATGATCACAGTCATGAAATTAATAGCACCCTTGATATATTTGCTCAATCGTTCAACACCGCCAGACATGCCATGAATTACGATTTCATTAAAAAAAACCCTGATTACAATAAGCTAGTATCATTCATAGACACTGGAGACATTGGCTGGTTAGACTTCAGTATGTGCGATGCCAACAAACTTAAACTGTTTAGACTTGGCGCAGAAACCGCTTATCAATTTCTTATTAATTTTGATTGGCATAATTACAAAAAAATCAGGCGAGATATTACTTCCGCTTATCAGACAAGCCTTCCCCTTGCAAAATTAAATAGATACTTCAAGAATAAATAAATACTTCAAAGATAAAAACAGAAAAGTTCAGCCATATAAGGAGCGAAACTCGAAAAAATCATTCTCTGCCATCCACAATTTAACAATCTACCTGATGAGGATAAGGCCATACCTAATGGTAATGACTTAATAAACGCAGCAAGAAGTCAGCTTAATGTTAAAGAGGAACCACTTAACAGCAACTCTGGCCCGATGGTAAATACCTATCTCGACTACGTGGGTAGCCCCTCCGGCTCGCCATGGTGTATGGCTTTTATCTACTGGTGTAGCTGTCAGGCTGGTATTCCCGGCCTGCCTAAAACCGCCAGCGTAGCGAAATTCTATCAGGAGTCATTAGCGCACGGAAAAATAATAAATATTTTCGACATTGCCGTTGGCGATATTGTTTTAAGAGTAGATTATCCCGCCCAGTCTAACGGCAAAAAGCCAGGAGATCACGCCGGGATTTACACAGGTAAAAATAAGGCAGGCATCCCGTTATATATCTCAGGTAACACCGTCTCCACAAATCCTGTAGTCACCGATGAAACTAGCTCATATGTTGATGAACATCAGATGAAGCATTTAATTACGCAGCTCGCTTTTGGTAACGCGAAGTCTTAAAGATGCTTTGAGAAATAGAGACATTGCTATTACCACACCTTCCGGCCGACGACTGTTTCACCAGGCATCGGCCCCTTTCCCCATACCGTCCCTGCCTCCCGCCTTTTCAGCCCGAAGCCGACCTCACCCTGCGCCGGACAGTCCCGCCATATGGACGATAAGCCCTACCGCGGCGGCGGCGGCCAGTACCCAGGTCAGCTTCCACTTATAGCGAAACAGCAGCCCGGCGGCGGCGAGAGCAATGGCCGCAGACCATGGGTCGAAACCGGATGGTCCCCAGACGCTATGCCAGATAAAAAACAGTGCCAGATTCAGGATAACGCCCACCACCGCGGCGGTAATGGCGGTCAACGGCGCGGTAAATCCCATTTTATTATGCGTGGTTTCAATAAACGGCCCGCCGGCGAGAATAAAGATAAACGAGGGTAAAAAGGTAAACCATGTCACCAGGCACGCCGCCGCGATGCCCCCCAGCAGCACATCATCAACGCCCAACACCGCTTTGGTGTAGCCGCCGACAAACCCGACAAAGGTCACCACCATGATCAACGGTCCGGGGGTGGATTCCCCCAGGGCGAGGCCGTCCATCATCTGCCCTGCGCTCAGCCAGCCATAGTGGGTCACCGCCCCCTGGTAAACGTAAGGCAAGACGGCATACGCCCCGCCGAAAGTCATCAACGCGGCTTTGGTAAAGAACCAGCTCATCTGGGTCAGCGGGTGTGCCCAGCCCAGCATTAGCGCCAGGGTGGCCATCGGCACCAGCCACAGCAGTATCCCGGCGATCAGCACCCGGGCAGTGCGCCGCCAGCTGAACAGAGCGTGGGCTGGAATCGGCGTCGCGTCATCAATAATGGCTGCCCCGCCCGGCTGACTCTGCGCGCGATGGGCGTCGGCTTTGCCGAAGGTCGCCGGTGCCACCCGTCCGCCGATAAACCCGACGATCGCCGCGGTCAGGACGATCAGCGGAAAAGGTACGTTCAGCGCAAAAATAGCGACAAAGGCTGCGGCGGCAATGGCCCAGTAGGCGCCATTTTTCAGCGCCCGCGAGCCGATGCGGTGCGCCGCCTGCAGCACGATCGCCGCCACGGCGGGTTTGATGCCATAAAAAATTCCCGCCACCACCGCGACATCTCCCCAGACGAGGTAGATCCACGCCAGCGCGATGAGCAACACCAGCGAGGGCAAAATAAACAGCACCCCGGCGATGATGCCTCCCCAGGTTTTATGCATCAGCCAGCCGATATAGGTCGCCAGCTGCTGGGCCTCCGGGCCCGGCAGGACCATACAAAAGTTGAGCGCGTGCAGGAATCGCCCTTCCGAGATCCAGCGTCGGTTATCCACCAGCTCCTGGTGCATCATGGCGATCTGCCCGGCAGGCCCGCCGAAGCTGATAAAGCCGAGCTTCAGCCAGAAGCGAAATGCCTGCCAGAAGGAGACGGAAGCGACGATGGAAGGGCTGTCAGTCTGCGGAAGAACGACCGTTTTGCTCATGATTACCAGACCTCATTTCACAGGACTTCAGTAAGCCGTCGAACAGCGAGCAGGCTGCCGCCAGCAGTTGGTCATCGTCCGTAATGGTTTCCCGCAGCCCTGCAAGAATGCTTTCCACCCCCGCCGCCTCCGGGGTGGATACCCCACCGACGTCCAGGAAGTGGATCAGCCGGCCCAGAGCGTCGGGGATAGCGGCCTCCAGAGCAAAGCGCCGGACCAGAACTTCGAAGGTCACCCGCGTGCCAACATGGCTGAACGGCGCTCCGTCATAATCAAAACCAACCGCCGTCGCCGGACAGTCCTCAGGCGCGGCCAGCCACAGGAATCGCGCCTCAGGGTCGATAAAGCGCTGAATTAGCCAGGCGCTGGCCAGACGATCGACCCACGGTCGTCGGCGGGTGGCCCACAAACGGCCGCGAAAGTCCTCTCTATCCAGAAGGCTCAGTTCGCCCGCAACCGCCTGCGGCTCGTCCGGCGATAGCCGCTGATTAATCGCTTGCTCGAGGGTGGCCAGTCGCTCAGCGGCCTGCTCCCGGGCGGCCCCCGGGAAAAAATCGATAGCCGCGATCCGCTGGTAGTCACGCTGAATTTTACGCAGCTGTTTGAGCTGAGCCGCCAGTCCGTCGGCGGATAACGCCCCCTGCAGCACCAGCAGATCCTGCAACAGCGCATCATACTGTTCGCGACGATCGAATAGCGGCCTGAGCGCCTCCTCTTCCGCCGACTCAATCGTAAACACATACCCGGCCCCGCCCTCCGCGCGGATCGCCTGGCAGGTGCTGAGGAAAATGTCATAGCCCTGGCGCATGTCGGGCAGCAGATAGACCCCGTCGCGCAGGACCGCCGCCCCGCTCTGCTTCAGGGTTCGCCAGACACGCATGCGCAGCGTGGCTTGAGACGTCGTCAGGTTAAGGATCAAGAGATGCATTGTCATGATGTAGAGATTACTACAGCATGTAGCGTGTGTGACGTTCATTCGCGCGCAGGTTAAGATGAATTTCAGCAATGCATAGCTAAAAAGCACAAAACGAGGGCCCGCGCAGCGGCAGGCCAGGCGCTAAGCGCGGGGCGGCGATAACGGGCGCAGCAGCAGGGTGAACAGCGCCAGCCCCACCGGCGCCAGGGATCCCCACAGCACCGCGTTCCAGCCGAAGGCGTTGAGCAGAACGCCGGACGAAAACGAACCCACGATCATCACGCCGAAGACCAGAAAATCGTTGAGTGACTGAACCTGGGTCTTCTCTTCCGGGCGGTGGAAATCGATGATTTTCGCCGAGGCGCCGGTGAAGCCAAAGTTCCAGCCGATGCCGAGCAAAATCAGCGACAGCCAGTAATGATACACCCCGACGCCGCTGAGACCGACCGCCACCGAGGCGCCGGTGATCAGC
Source organism: Klebsiella sp. GG_Kp173 (assembly GCF_040062415.1). Classification (NCBI taxonomy): domain Bacteria; kingdom Pseudomonadati; phylum Pseudomonadota; class Gammaproteobacteria; order Enterobacterales; family Enterobacteriaceae; genus Klebsiella; species Klebsiella sp. GG_Kp173. The sequence goes on along the minus strand of NZ_JBEAFZ010000021.1, from coordinate 165,788 downwards.
AATCCCGCCGCCGCCATGCGCGCTGCGCCGAAGCGCTGGATCAGCCGGCCGGTGACAAATCCCGGACCGTACATCGCCATCACATGCCACTGGATCCCGAGGTTGGCGGCCTGCTGGGAAAGGCCGTGCATATGCATGGAGAGCGGCGCGGCGGTCATCAGAAAATTCATTACCATATAGGCCACCGCGCCGCTGAACACCGTGGTGGTAAAGCCCGGCTGGCGGACAATCTCGCGCAGCGGCCGCCCTCCGCGAACGCTGGCCGCCGCGGGCTCTGCTGGCGTCACGCCTGCCAGCAGAATGGCGGCGAGCGCCGCCACCAGCGCCTGAGCGAGGAAGGTGAAGGCGAAGGTATGAGTCGGCCAGAGGTGCATGGTGCCGGTGACCAGCATCGGGCCAATGATCCCGGCGGCCACGCCGCCGCCCATGACCAGCGACAGCGCGCGGGCGCGACGTTCCGGAGCGACGCCGTCGGTGGCGGCAAAGCGAAAACTGAGCGCCACCGCGGCATAGGCGCCGCCAAGCATCGCGGCGAAGCAAAACAGCAGAAAAGAGCCCAGCACCACCGCCAGAGCGGCCGCCAGACCGGTAACCACCCCGGCGCCGGTACCGGCCATAAACGCGGCTTTGCGGCCCCGCTTACGCGCCAGCGCGCCGAAAGGCAGAATCGAGGCCGCCATCCCCAGCACAAACAGCGTGATAGGCAGCGTGGCCAGCGACGGGCTGGGGGCGATAGTATTGCCGACGATAGCGCCGGTGGCGTAGAACACCACCGAGTTGGCGCCGGCCAGCGCCTGAGCGACGGCCAGGCGGATGATATTGTTGTTCTGCGCCGCCAGCGGCAGCATCTGTTCGCTAGACATCCGTTGTTTTCACCAGTTTGAGAGTGGCGCCAGGCGGGTCGTCTGGCATCGCGCCCTGTTTGTTGGGTTCCCTGACCGTTACCTTAGCTGCAAAATACGCTTTTGCACCATAGTGAATAGCAATATCACCCGGCGACCTGGCCCTCTTCTGCGCCAGATCGCCGGGCCGGGCTTCACAGCCCGCTTTTTTCAGGGGATCAGTCGCGCCGCGCCGCGGCGAATTTAGCCGCAATCATCGCGGCCGTCGGCTGGACGCCCCCCAGGCTCCACTGCTCCGGGTCATGTTCATCAATGCGGATCCACACCGACTGGCGGAACTGCGGATCGCCCTGCCCCTCAATCTCCACCAGCAGATCGGTCATCCGCCGCAGCAGTTCACTTTTCTGTTCCGCGGTCATGATCCCTTTAATGGTTTGCACGTTAACAAATGGCACGCTATGCTCCTTAGCATCTAAGTCTAAATTTCAAACTCAAAGTAGAAGGCCAATCTCATGATGTCAAAAAATAAATCATTGCCCTACCTCGATCCTGAGCTGTGCGGCCTGGCGGAAGGAGCCAAAATACTGGGCGACCGCTGGGTGCTGCTGATCCTCCGCGAGGCGTTTTACGGTGTGACGCGCTTTGAAACGATGCAGGCGCATACCCATATCACCCGCCAGACGCTCACCACCCGGTTGAAAACCATGACCGAAATGGGCTTGCTTCGCAAAGTCCCCTATCGGGAAGCGGGGGCTCGCGAGCGCTATGAATATGTTCTCACCGAAAAAAGCCGTAGCCTGGCGCTGGTGCTGTTCGCCCTGATGGAATGGGGCCACCAGCAGGTGCTGCACAGCACGCCGCATATTGCGCTGGTGGACAGCGCCAGCGGCGAGGCCGTCCATCCCGGGTTCGTCACCGCCAGCGGCAGCGTGGCGAATCCCGCCGCGCTGCAGATCGTTAAGGCAGACGAACGCTGAGAGCGGCGCGGTTGCCCTGATACAGAACTTTCGTAGGCCTCTGGCGGAAGCCGCGACGAGCAGGTATGTTGCATTGCCACGTTACCCGACGACTGGGTGACATTTTGGTTTCATCGAACGGTGCGATAAAGAATGAGGCTCTCTGCCGGGTCCGATCCCGGCTATTATTCGTGGCGCACGCCATGACCGCCCTGGTCCGCCGCTGATCCGCGGATCGTTCATGCTAAAGGAAGAAAATGTCGCTTCGTTCACTGCGGGCTTTATGTTTGACCAGCTTCTTTATCGCCGACGTTCGCGACGGCCTCGGCCCGTTTCTGGGGATCTTTCTCACCCAGCGTCACTGGCAGGCGGAGGACATCGGCCTGTTGATGACCGTCGGCGGCGTGGCCGGCCTGCTGGCGACCCTGCCCGCCGGCTTCATCACCGACACCACGCGGCATAAGCGCGTGCTGTTGGCCGGGGTCTGCCTGGCGATCACCCTGACCACCCTCCTGCTCTGGTTCAGTCAGAAGACCAGCGTGGTAGCCCTTACACAGGTTGCCAGCGGGATCTGCGCGGCCTTTGTCGGACCGTTAATCGCCGGGATCACTCTTGGGCTGACCCGACAGCGCGGCTTTAGCGCTCAGATGGGAAAAAACGAAGCCTTCAACCACGCGGGGAATTTCTTCACTTCGCTGATTGCCGGGGCCATCGCCTGGTACTGGGGCATCGGCGGCATTTTCATCCTGATGGCCTGTACCACCCTGTTTACCCTGATCGCCCTGCTGGCAATCCGCAGCAGCGATATTGACGATGACGCCGCCCGCGGCCTCGAGTCGGCCGTCACGCCCGCTGTGCCTGGGTTTGCCATCCTGTTCCGCCATACGCCGCTGCTGATCGCCGGCGTGACCCTGATGCTGTTCCATCTCGCCAACGCCGCGCTGTTGCCGATGCTCAGCATGCGGATCGCCGCCGCGCCGGGACACCTCAATCCGGGGCTGTTTGCCGCCGCCACGGTGATTATTTCGCAGGTGGTGATGATCCCGGTGGCCATCCGGGTCGCCGGCAGCATCGACAAATATGGTTACTGGCGATGCATTCTGCTGGCGCTGCTGATCATGCCCATCCGCGCGGCGCTGGCGGCCGCCAGCGACGCCCCGGCGATGATGGTCCCGGTGCAAATTCTTGATGGTCTGGCGGCAGGGATTTTGGGGGTGGCGGTGCCCAGCTTTATCGTCTCGCTGCTGCGCGGCAGCGGGCACGTTAACGCAGGACAAAGCGTGGTGATGCTAATGCAGGGCGCCGGGGCGGCGATGAGTCCGGCGTTAACCGGCGCTATCGCCGGGCGCTACTCTTTTGCTACCGCCTTCGGCGTGCTGAGCGTTATCGCGCTGGTCGCGCTGATAGTGTGGTGGCGCAGCGCCCCGCTGCTCACCAACTCGGTGTCGCCGCCGATCGGCGAGAGCGGCCAGTAAAGAAAGGATATCGTCAGGCGGACAACAGCCCCCTGCTGCCTGCCTGACGTGGGAAAGGCGTTAATTCATCTGCGGATTCAAGGTTATTTGCCGCAGAGCGTTCGCCATTTCGAGCTGAATCAGCTCTTTGACACCTTCGCGCTTAATAAACTGGCTGCGGTGTTTACTTTTTACCTCTTCAAGACTTTTTTTGATCTCCTGCGCCGGCAGTTTATACCAGCCGCGAGCCTGTTTCTCTCCGCCCATTTCCAGCCACAGCGATGAATAACTGGCTTTCACCAGATCGCTTTTCACGTGGTAATCGGAATCGATCGCGTAGACCGTAGTGATGCCGAAATAACGCAGGAAACCATACAGCACGCTCATGATGATATTTTTCGGCCGCGCGCCATGCAGCTCTTTGGTCAGCACCTTCACCTCATCATTGGTGATATCTTTCCCGCCCTGTATTCCGCCGATATAAGCGCGGCCATCGTCGGTACAGGAAAAACAGACGCTATAAACGCGCCGGTCGCCGAGAAACAGCTGCAGCATCAGCTCACCCTCCTCCTGAAACGGCGATGCCAACAGCTTAACGTCAAGCTTTTCGCCATTTTTCAGAGGAATAGCAAACATCGTCCGGCCAAAATCCGCCACGTTATAGAGCTGCGGCAGCACATCGGGCTGAAACGTTTTCTCGATAAAATTCAGCGAACCGTGGGCAATATCCAGCTTGCGCCGTTTTGACATCCGTTTATTAAGATAGGCCTTAAAGGGTTTATCCTCGAAAGGCACCAGTCCCTGGGTCACGGCGGTCAATCGTGCGCACTGATATTTGGCGCAAAGTCCTTGATATTCTCTGTATTTACCTCCTGCGAGCGAGAGCTCTCTGCATTTTCGTAAGAATTTTTTATAGCTTATTTTGACCTGACCGATCACTTTATTATGTTTACGCCATTCTTTGATGGCGCCCGTAACAGTATGTTCCATTGATTAAGATCCATAGATTCATCCATAATCGCGGCCATATTAACATAAAAGCCATTCGTCAATGCTTAATTACACCTTCGTTGTCCTTTCATTTAATATTTAGGCAGGAAATTATTCTGGTGAAGATATTTAAAGCTAACGCCATCCTGTCAACGGTTATTTATGGTGGTTTTTGCCTGCTGCCGGCGGACTTAACGCTCTGTGCGTTCGGCGCGAAGAGCGGTTACCTCCGCAGGCGGTTATGCCCTATACTTCACGCTGATTCAAAACCAGCAACGATAGGTAACTTATGGAAATTGATCTCGACAACCTGGTCTTCAGCGGCCTGGATGAAGCGGAAGAGCGCAACGCGGAGCGTCTGGAAGAAGCGGACAAAAAAGCCCAGGCGATCGTTGCCGATGACGATTGCGGCGACGCCTGCAAAATCTGATTATCAAACCGGCCTGCGGGCCGGTTTTTTTTCCCCACGCCCCCTCAGGTGGGTAAATACCCTTTCAACGTATCCAGCAGCGCTTCCGCCGCCTTCGACAGCGGCAGATGTCCGGCATGGATCGCCCCAACGCACTTTTCAATCGGCGGATCGCTGAGCGGAATGCACACCGCCCCCAGCGAGGTCATCTGCGTTTTGCATAGCGCCGGCACCGCGCTGCCTCCCAGCCCGCTGGCTACCATCCTCCCCACCGTCACCAGCTGGTGGCTCTCCAGCGCCACGTCCAGCTGACGCCCGCTGCGCGCCAGCGCCTCCTCCAGCATCAGGCGCACCGCCGAGGGACGCTGGAGGGTGATAAAGTCGAGAGTTAACAGCTCCTGCCAGGTGAGCTTTTTTTTCTTCGCCAGCGGCGATTGCCGGGGAACGATCGCCACGAAGCGGTCCACCGCCAGCGGGGTAAACAGCAGGTTGTGGTTGGGCGATGGCTCGAAAGCGATGCCCATCTCTACCCGCCCCTCACGCACCATCTCGATTACCTGCTCATTGATCACATCATGCACCGTGACGTTCACCCCGGCATAGCGGTCGCGGAAGGCTTTCAGCGCCTCCGGCAGAACGTTGGCGGCGAACGACGGCATCGCGGCGACCGAGATTTTGCCGCGCTGCAGGGTAAAGCTCTGGCGCATCGCCTCCTCAACGTTATCCCAGTCGGCCAGCAGTTGACGGGCCATCGGCAGAAAGAGTTCCCCCTCCTGGGTGAGGGTCACTTTGCGGGTGCTGCGCTGCAGCAGCGCGCCCCCCAGCGCCTCCTCCAACCCTTTGATGGTCAGGCTGAGCGCTGGCTGCGACAGATTCAGCCTTTCGCTGGCGTGGGCGAAATTGAGAGTGTGAGCTACCGCTAAAAACGCGCGTAACTGTTTGACACTCATTCTCATTTTTCATCCTGTTAACTAATTGAAAGAAATTAGTTAACAGGAAATTAATTAAATTTCCAAATGAGTGAGTCACAAATTCAAAATTATCAAATCAGTCGCCCGCGCCAATGATAAGGGTATCGCAAGGCAGGAGAGACAAGATGGCAGGACTGGATAAACGCGTCGCCAGCTACGAAGCGGCGCTGGAAGGGTTAACGGACGGCATGACGCTGCTCGCCGGCGGCTTCGGCCTGTGCGGTATACCCGAGAATTTGATCGCCGAGGTGAAGCGTCGCCAGGTGAAGGGGCTGACGGTGGTTTCCAACAACTGCGGCGTCGATGGCTTCGGTCTCGGCATGCTGTTGGAGTCGCGCCAGGTCAGCAAGGTAGTGGCCTCTTACGTCGGGGAAAACGCGCTGTTTGAACAGCTGGTACTGAGCGGCGAGCTGGCGGTAGAGCTCACCCCGCAGGGAACGCTGGCGGAAAAAATCCGCGCCGGCGGCGCCGGGATCCCCGGCTTTTACACCGCCACCGGCTATGGCACGCCGGTCGCCGAAGGCAAAGAGGTGCGCCAGTTCGACGGTAAAAATTACATTCTTGAACAAGCTATTCGCGGCGATTTCGCCCTCGTGAAGGGCTGGAAGGCTGACTGGTACGGCAATGTGGTTTATCGCCATACCGCACAGAATTTCAACCCGCTGATGGCCACCGCCGGGCGCATTACGGTGGTGGAGGTGGAAGAGATTGTGCCGCCGGGCGAACTGCCGCCCTCCGCCATTCACACCCCGGGGATCTATGTCGACCGGCTGATCGTCGGGCAATTCGAAAAACGCATTGAACAGCGCACCTTGCGCGCCGGAGGGCACTGAGATGTTAACCCGCGAACAAATGGCGATGCGCATCGCCCAGGAGCTGCGCGACGGCGACTACGTCAACCTCGGGATCGGTATCCCGACGCTGGTGGCCAATTACATTCCCGCCGGCATTGAAGTGATGCTCCAGTCGGAGAACGGCCTGCTGGGGATGGGCGAGTTTCCCGATGAGCAAACTCTCGACGCCGACATGATCAACGCCGGCAAACAGACCGTCACCGCGCAAACCGGGGCGGCGATCTTCGATTCGGCCCAGTCGTTCGCCATGATCCGCGGCGGCCACGTCGATCTTACGGTTCTTGGCGCCTTTGAGGTCGACGTCGCAGGGAATATCGCCTCGTGGATGATCCCCGGAAAAATGGTCAAGGGGATGGGCGGCGCCATGGACCTGGTGGCCGGCGCGCAGAACATCATCGTGGTGATGACCCACGCCTCAAAGAACGGTGAATCCAAACTGCTGCCGCAGTGCACCCTGCCGCTCACCGGCGTGGGCTGCATTCGCCGGGTGCTCACCGACCTGGCCCTGCTGGACATTGTCGACGGGGCGTTTGTCCTGCGCGAAGTGGCCCCGGGGGTCAGCCCCGACGAGGTGATACGTAAAACGGCGGGACGGCTGATCGTCGCCGACGACGTGCGCGAAATGCGCTTCAGCTAAGGAGAGACCATGACCGATATTGCCATTGTTGCTGCCGTACGCACCCCGGTCGGCAGCTTTCGCGGCGCCTTCGCCCCGCTTTCCGCCGTCGACCTCGGCGCGGCAGTGGTGCGCAGCTTGCTTGAACGCTGCCAGCTGCCCGCCGCAGCGGTCGATGAACTGATTTTCGGCCAGGTGCTCACCGCCGGCTGCGGGCAGAACCCGGCGCGCCAGACCGCGCTGCGGGCCGGCCTGCCGGTGGACACTCCAGCGGTCACCGTCAATCTGGTGTGCGGCTCAGGGCTGAAAGCGGTTCAGCAGGCGGTGCAGGCGATCCGCTGCGGCGACGCCGAGATCGTTATCGCCGGCGGCCAGGAGAGCATGAGTAATGCTCCCTATCTGATGAATGGCGCCCGCGACGGCCTGCGTTTCGGCCATGCCAGCCTGCAGGACAGCATGATCCAGGACGGCCTGTGGGACGCTTTTAACGACTACCACATGGGCATCACCGCCGAGAACCTCGCCGATGCCTTCGACATCAGCCGCGAGCGCCAGGACGCCTTCGCCGCCAGCTCCCAGCGCAAAGCGGCGGCCGCTATCGCCGCCGGACGCTTTCGCGAGGAGATCGTCCCGGTCAGCGTCCCGCAGGGCAAAAAACCTCCGCGTGTCGTGACCGACGATGAGCAACCGCGCCCGGAGACCAGCGAGCAGCAGCTGGCCCAGCTGCGCCCGGCGTTTCGCCCGGCTGACGGCAGCGTCACCGCCGGGAATGCCTCATCGCTGAACGACGGCGCTGCGGCGGTCCTGCTGATGAGCGTCGATAAAGCGCACGAGCTTGGGCTGCCGGTGCTGGCGCGCATTGTCAGCGCGGCGGTCGCCGGGGTCGACCCGTCGGTGATGGGCATCGGCCCGGTGAGCGCCTGCCGCCAGGCGCTGCAGCGCGCCGGCTGGACGCTGGACGAGGTGGATCTGATCGAAGCCAACGAGGCCTTTGCCGTCCAGGCGCTGGCCGTCGGCCAGCTGCTCGAATGGGACAGCGAGAAGGTCAACGTTAACGGCGGCGCCATCGCCCTTGGCCATCCCATCGGCGCCTCCGGCTGCCGGATCCTCGTCAGTCTGGTGCATGAGATGCAGCGCCGGGGCGCCAGCAAAGGGCTGGCCACCCTGTGCGTCGGCGGCGGACAGGGCATCGCCATGACCCTTCAACGTTAACAGGAGCCACTATGTTTACACCACGCCTGGCGGTACTCGGCGCCGGACTGATGGGCGTCGGCATTGCCTGCCATTTCGCCCGTCACGGTCACGCCGTCCGCCTGTATGACACCGATCCGCAACGTCTCGCCGAGGTACCCACAGTAGCCGGGGCGATCCTGCGCGAGCTGGAGGCGAGCGGTCAGCAGGATCCCGCCGACCGCGACGCCGTGCTGAGCCGTTTAACCCCTACCCCGGCGCTGCAAGCGCTGGCGGACGCCACGCTGCTGATTGAAGCGATCCCCGAACGGCTGGGGCTGAAGCACGCCCTGTATGCCGAACTGGAAACGCTGATCGCCGACGAGGCGATTATCGCCAGCAACACCAGCGGCCTGCCGCCGGATCGGCTGGCGCAGGGCATGCGCCTCCCGGAACGGCTACTGATCGCCCATTTCTGGCATCCGCCGCACCTGATCCCGCTGGTGGAAGTGGTGCCCGGGAGCGCCACCCTGCCTCATCTGGCGCGCCAGGTGAGCGACTTTTGCGCCGCCTGCGCGCTGGAAGCGGTGGTGCTCAACCGCGCCGCGCCGGGCTTTGTCGGCAACCGGCTGCAGTTCGCCCTGCTGCGCGAAGCGCTGCATATCGTCCACAGCGGCATCGCGTCCCCGGAGGTGGTGGACCAGGTGATGCGCGCCTCGCTGGGCCGCCGCTATGCGATGGTCGGCCCGCTGGAGGCAGCGGACATGACCGGCCTGGCGACGGTCCAGGATATCTGCCAGCACCTGCTGCCGGAGCTGGCCAGCGGCACCGAGATGATGTCGCTGGTGGCAGAGAAAGTGGCGCGAGGCGACACCGGCGCCCGCAGCGGGCAAGGCTTTTACCGCTGGGACGAGGCCCGGCGCCAGCGCATCCAGTCGCGCCGGGAACACCAGCTGCGCTTCGCCCTGAAACCCTAGTATCTCGTTCTGTACCCCTACAATAACAATGAGAGTGAGACGTCGTGATGAGTGTGATAATAGCCCTGGCCGCGCTGGCATTACTGATGCTGGCAGCCTACCGTGGATACAGCGTGATCCTCTTTGCGCCGATCGCCGCCCTCGGCGCGGTGCTGCTCACCGACCCGGGCGCGGTCGGCCCGGCCTTTACCGGCCTGTTTATGGAAAAAATGGTCGGCTTTGTGAAGCTTTATTTCCCGGTGTTTCTGCTGGGCGCGGTATTCGGCAAGCTGATTGAGCTGTCGGGATTCTCGCGGTCGATTGTCGCCGCCGCCATCCGCATCCTTGGACGCCGCCATGCGATCCCGGTGATCGTGCTGGTGTGCGCCCTGCTGACCTACGGCGGGGTGTCGCTGTTTGTGGTGGCCTTTGCCGTCTACCCTTTCGCCGCCGAGCTGTTTCGCCAGAGCGGGATCCCCAAACGGCTGATCCCGGCCACCGTCGCCCTCGGGGCCTTCTCGTTTACCATGGACGCCCTGCCCGGCACGCCGCAGATCCAGAATATTATTCCCACCAGCTTCTTCGGCACCAACGCCTGGGCGGCCCCGTGGCTGGGGCTTATCGGCTCGCTGTTCATTATCCTCTTCGGTTTGCTGTGGCTGGAGCGCCAGCGCCGCAAAGCGCAGGCCAGCGGCGAAGGCTATGGGACCGACCTGCAAAATGAGCCGGAGACCCCGGATGACATCAACCTGCCGCATCCGCTGATCGCTATCGCCCCGCTGCTGCTGGTGGGGGTGCTGAATCTGCTGTTTACCCACTGGATCCCGCAGTGGTACGGCGCCAGCCATGAGCTCACCCTCCCGGGTCTGACGAAGCCTGTGGTCACCGAGGTGGGGAAAATCACCGCCATCTGGGCGGTACAGGCGGCGCTGCTCTCCGGCATTGTGCTGGTACTGGTCTGCGGCTACCGCAATATTCGCGGCCGGCTGGCGGAAGGAAGCCGGACGGCGGTGGGCGGGGCTATTCTCGCGGCGATGAACACCGCCTCTGAGTATGGCTTCGGCGCGGTTATCGCCGCCCTGCCGGGTTTCCTGGTGCTGTCGAAAGCCCTCGCGGCTATTCCCAATCCGCTGTTAAACGAGGCGATCAGCGTCACGGTGCTGGCCGGGATCACCGGCTCGGCCTCCGGGGGAATGAGCATCGCCCTGGCGGCGATGTCCGAGACCTTTGTCGCCGCCGCCCACGCCGCCAATATTCCGCTGGAGGTCCTGCACCGCGTCGCCGCCATGGCCAGCGGCGGCATGGATACCCTGCCGCATAACGGGGCGGTGATCACCCTGCTGGCGATCACCGGCCTGAGCCATCGCCAGGCCTACGGCGGCATTTTCGCCATCACGGTGATCAAAAGCCTCGCGGTACTGTTTGTCATTGCCACGTTCTATGTGACCGGCATTGTCTGAGACCCGACTGAAGGAGAAATATGATGAATTTAAACGGTAAAACAGCGCTGGTCACCGGCTCCACCAGCGGCATCGGCTTAGGGATCGCCAAAGTGCTGGCGCAGGCAGGCGCCCAGCTGGTGCTCAATGGCTTCGGCGACAGCAGCCACGCCCGGGCTGAAGTCGCCGCGCTGGGCAAGATCCCCGGCTATCACGACGCCGACCTCCGCGACGTCGGGCAGATCGAGGCGATGATGCGCTATGCCGAAAGCACCTTCGGCGGCGTCGATATCGTGATCAATAACGCCGGCATCCAGCACGTGGCCCCGGTGGAGCAGTTCCCGGTGGACAAATGGAACGACATCATCGCGATCAATCTCTCCAGCGTCTTCCACACCACCCGCCTGGCGCTGCCGGGCATGCGTCAGCGCAACTGGGGGCGCATCATCAACATTGCTTCAGTGCATGGCCTGGTGGCGTCGAAAGAGAAATCGGCCTATGTCGCCGCCAAGCACGCGGTAGTCGGCCTGACCAAAACCGTGGCCCTGGAAACCGCGCGCAGCGGCATCACCTGCAACGCCATCTGCCCCGGCTGGGTGCTGACCCCGCTGGTGCAGCAGCAGATCGATAAGCGCATCGCCGAGGGGGTCGACCCGGAGCAGGCCAGCGCCCAGCTGCTGGCGGAAAAGCAGCCCTCCGGGGAGTTTGTCACCCCGCAGCAACTGGGCGAAATGGCGCTGTTTCTGTGCAGCGACGCCGCCGCCCAGGTGCGCGGCGCGGCGTGGAACATGGACGGCGGCTGGGTGGCGCAGTAAGCCGCTGGCGTCGCGAAGATCAGAACATCGCCAGAAAGCGTTTCACCGTGCGCGAGCGCTCGAAGCGCCGCCAGGCGATGGCGATATCGGTCTTCAGCGGCGCCCCGCTGAGCGGGTGATAGCTGACGTTCGGCTGCTGGATGCAGGTCATTGACTGCGGGACCAGCGCGAAGCCGAACCCGGCATTGACCATGCTCAGCGACGACGAAATCTGCGACGACTGCCAGGCGCGCTCCATATCGATGCCGGCGCGCAGGCAGCTGTTGTACACCAGCTCATACAGCCCCGGAGCCACTTCCCGCGGGAAGAGGATCGGCGCCACGTCGCGCAGCTGCTCCAGGGCCAGGGTCGGCTGCGTCGCTAGCGGGTTATCGCGCGGCAGCGCGATAACCATCGGCTCCTCATCGATAATCCGCAGATTAAAGGCCTTACTGCTCTCGCACGGCAGACGGACGAAGGCAATATCCAGCTCGGCCTCGCTCAGGGCGGTCATCAGATTGGCCATGTTGTCTTCCATCTGGTGCAGGGTCACCCCGGGGTGGTCGAGCTGAAAACGGTGCAGCAGCGTGAAGATTTGCGGGTGGAAAGCATCAGAACTGGTAATGCCTAGCGACAGGCTGCCGTTCATCCCGCGCGCAATGCCCTTGGCCTTCTCCAGCGCCGCATCGCTCATGGCGAGGATCTGGCGGGCATCCTCATAGAACGACTCACCGGCCTCGGTGAGCTCCACCCCGCGGGTCAAACGCCGAAACAGCGGGGTCCCCACCTCGCGCTCAAGCCGCTGAATTTGCTGACTTAACGGAGGCTGTGAAATACCCAGTTCCTTGGCGGCCTGGGTGAAGTGCCGCGTCCTGGCGACGGCGACAAAATAGCGAAGATAACGAAGTTCCATATCGAAAACGTCTCAAACCAGCATGGTTTCTATATTGGAACTGTGAGCTGAATCGGGTCAACATTTATTTAACCTTTCTTATATTTGTTGAACGAGGAAGTGGTATATGAATCATTCTGCTGAATGCACCTGCGAAGAGAGTCTATGCGAAACCCTGCGGGCGTTTTCCGCGCAGCATCCCGAGAGCGTGCTCTATCAGACATCGCTCATGAGCGCCCTGCTGAGCGGGGTTTACGAAGGGAGCACCACCATCGCCGACCTGCTGAAGCACGGCGATTTCGGTCTCGGCACCTTTAATGAGCTGGACGGGGAGCTGATCGCTTTTAGCAGTCAGGTCTATCAGCTGCGGGCCGACGGCAGCGCGCGCAAAGCCCAGCCGGAGCAGAAAACGCCGTTCGCGGTGATGACCTGGTTCCAGCCGCAGTACCGGAAAACCTTCGACCACCCGGTGAGCCGCCAGCAGCTGCACGAGGTGATCGACCAGCAAATTCCCTCTGACAACCTGTTCTGCGCCCTGCGCATCGATGGCCATTTCCGCCATGCCCATACCCGCACCGTGCCGCGCCAGACGCCGCCGTACCGGGCGATGACCGACGTCCTCGACGATCAGCCGGTGTTCCGCTTTAACCAGCGCGAAGGGGTACTGGTCGGCTTCCGTACCCCGCAGCATATGCAGGGGATCAACGTCGCCGGGTATCACGAGCACTTTATTACCGATGACCGCAAAGGCGGCGGTCACCTGCTGGATTACCAGCTCGACCACGGGGTGTTGACCTTCGGCGAAATTCACAAGCTGATGATCGACCTGCCCGCCGACAGCGCGTTCCTGCAGGCCAATCTGCATCCCGATAATCTCGATGCCGCCATCCGTTCCGTAGAAAGTTAAGGGGGTCACATGGACAAACAGTATCCGGTACGCCAGTGGGCGCACGGCGCCGATCTCGTCGTCAGCCAGCTGGAAGCCCAGGGGGTACGTCAGGTGTTCGGCATCCCTGGCGCCAAAATCGACAAGGTATTCGACTCACTGCTGGATTCCTCCATTCGCATTATTCCGGTACGCCACGAAGCCAACGCCGCGTTTATGGCCGCCGCCGTCGGGCGCATTACCGGTAAAGCCGGCGTGGCGCTGGTCACCTCCGGCCCGGGCTGCTCCAACCTGATCACCGGTATGGCCACCGCCAACAGCGAAGGCGACCCGGTGGTGGCCCTGGGCGGCGCGGTGAAACGCGCCGATAAGGCCAAACAGGTCCACCAGAGTATGGATACGGTGGCGATGTTCAGCCCGGTGACGAAATACGCCGTCGAGGTGACCGCGCCGGACGCGCTGGCGGAAGTGGTCTCCAACGCCTTCCGCGCCGCCGAGCAGGGCCGCCCGGGCAGCGCTTTCGTCAGCCTGCCGCAGGATGTGGTCGATGGCCCGGTCAGCGGCAAAGTGCTGCCGGCCAGCGGGGCCCCGCAGATGGGCGCCGCGCCGGATGCAGCCATCGATCGGGTGGCGAAGCTTATCGCTCAGGCGAAGAACCCGATCTTCCTGCTCGGCCTGATGGCCAGCCAGCCGGAGAATAGCGCGGCGCTGCGCCGTTTGCTGGAGGCCAGCCATATTCCGGTCACCAGCACCTATCAGGCCGCCGGGGCGGTCAATCAGGATAACTTCTCTCGCTTCGCCGGCCGGGTCGGGCTGTTTAACAACCAGGCCGGGGACCGTCTGCTGCAGCTCGCCGACCTGGTGATCTGCATCGGCTACAGCCCGGTGGAATATGAACCGGCGATGTGGAACAGCGGCAACGCGACGCTGGTGCATATCGACGTCCTGCCAGCCTATGAAGAGCGCAACTACACCCCGGACGTCGAGCTGGTGGGTGATATCGCCGGCACCCTCAACAAGCTGGCGCAAAATATCGATCGCCGGCTGGTGCTCTCCCCGCAGGCGGCGGAGATCCTCCGCGACCGCCAGCACCAGCGCGAACTGCTGGACCGCCGCGGCGCGCAGCTGAATCAGTTTGCCCTGCATCCGCTGCGCATCGTTCGCGCCATGCAGGATATCGTCAACAGCGACGTCACGCTGACCGTGGACATGGGCAGCTTCCATATCTGGATTGCCCGCTACCTGTACAGCTTCCGCGCCCGTCAGGTGATGATCTCCAACGGCCAGCAGACCATGGGCGTCGCCCTGCCCTGGGCCATCGGCGCCTGGCTGGTCAATCCTGAGCGCAAAGTGGTCTCCGTCTCCGGCGACGGCGGCTTCCTGCAGTCGAGCATGGAGCTGGAGACCGCCGTCCGCCTGAAAGCCAACGTGCTGCACCTGATCTGGGTCGATAACGGCTACAACATGGTGGCCATCCAGGAAGAGAAAAAATATCAGCGCCTGTCCGGCGTCGAGTTCGGGCCGATGGATTTTAAAGCCTATGCCGAGTCCTTCGGCGCCAAAGGGTTTGCCGTGGAAAGCGCCGAGGCGCTGGAGCCGACCTTGCGCGCGGCGATGGACGTCGACGGCCCGGCGGTGGTGGCCATTCCGGTGGATTATCGTGATAACCCGCTGCTGATGGGCCAGCTGCATCTGAGTCAGATTCTGTAAGTCATCACAATAAGGAAAGGAAAATGAAAAAAGTCGCACTTGTTACCGGCGCCGGCCAGGGGATTGGTAAAGCTATCGCCCTTCGTCTGGTGAAGGATGGATTTGCCGTGGCCATTGCCGATTATAACGACGCCACCGCCAAAGCGGTCGCCTCCGAAATCAACCAGGCCGGCGGCCGCGCCATGGCGGTGAAAGTGGATGTCTCCGACCGCGATCAGGTGTTCGCCGCCGTCGAACAGGCGCGCAAAACGCTGGGCGGCTTCGACGTCATCGTCAACAACGCCGGCGTAGCGCCGTCCACGCCGATCGAGTCCATTACCCCGGAAATTGTCGATAAAGTCTACAACATCAACGTCAAAGGGGTGATCTGGGGCATTCAGGCGGCGGTCGAAGCCTTTAAGAAAGAGGGGCACGGCGGGAAAATCATCAACGCCTGTTCCCAGGCCGGCCACGTCGGCAACCCGGAGCTGGCGGTGTATAGCTCGAGTAAATTCGCGGTGCGCGGCTTAACCCAGACCGCCGCTCGCGACCTCGCGCCGCTGGGCATCACGGTCAACGGCTACTGCCCGGGGATCGTCAAAACGCCGATGTGGGCCGAAATTGACCGCCAGGTGTCAGAAGCCGCCGGTAAACCGCTGGGCTACGGTACCGCCGAGTTCGCCAAACGCATCACTCTCGGTCGGCTATCCGAGCCGGAAGATGTCGCCGCCTGCGTCTCCTATCTTGCCAGCCCGGATTCTGATTACATGACCGGTCAGTCCTTGCTGATCGACGGCGGGATGGTATTTAACTAATAAAAAATAAGCTCTGACATGGCTTGCCCCTGCTTTCGCGCAGGGGCTTTTTTGGGGTTGAGAGTAAGCATTCCGGTGAAACGAACCCTCTATTGATAGATAGCGTCCGCTCCTTGCGCTCAGGGGACTTTAACGATGTAGACGATGCGTCAGGGAACTTGTCATTATAAGTTCTTACTGCTTATTTGCGGGACCGCCGTCTGATTTGGGTTGGATCTTGACGACTAATCTTTGCGCTTTTCCTGGTTTCCCCTTTTCAAAACGCCATTTTTTCATCATTTTATCAATGATTTGATGTTCCAACTCCGGAGTCGTTGTCGATTCAAGTATCTTTACATTCTGAACTCTGCCATCTGAATCCACATCGTACTGAAGCCGCAGGAAACTCGGCAGTAGGTTTCCGTTATTATCACGAGTGGTAATTGATGTGTTTGCAGAGGAAATGCTGCCTGAAGGTGTGCTGGCGCTGGCCTCTGTGCCGGCGCAGAGTGCCAGGAACAATGGCAGAATCAGAGTGAATAGTCTGATAGCTTTCATAAATCGTCCGAACTCCAAAATTATTCATGAATCTTCACGTTACCAACGGCGCGAGTGACAGGTTACCAGCTGAGATGATTAGTGAATACCGCGTCTTCAGTAGCAATCACGTTGACCTCCTGACCAGGCGCTTCGTACTACATCCATTCCCGAGGACGTTTCGCTATCAGGACAAGTGGGCGCTGAGCGACTATATCAACGATTCTTTTGCCAGCTGTCAGCAGCGCGATCCGGTTCGCCAGAGAACATGACCGAGCTCCCCCCCCCCCCAAGTGATTAGCATTTATTCGCGTCCCGCGCTGAAGACCTTTAGCTAATCCTTTTTAACTTCGGTACTCGGGATCTCCAGCGCTTGCAGCGTTAAGAGGGTGTTCTCCGCGGGCTTAGCGGCAGCTTGCTGTGATGCTAAGGGGGAGATCCTTCAGTCATTCCTGCGACACCTGGAGATTAACCCGGAAGCGGCTGAGCATAGCGCCCGCAGGGAGAATCCCGGAGAGCGATGCGTGAGACCTTATCCCGGCTACGCTATGGGGCCGCTCTTGTGCCGTATTTTTGCCGGGTGGCGGCTGCGCCTTACCCGGCCTACAAAAACTCGCTAACTGACTGGCTTGCGCCGCGTTGAGTGGTACCTTGTGATGTCAGCGCTTTCCGCTCCTGGCATCAAGCGGACAAACCAAGTGTACACAGGTCCGCCATAAGCGAGGAGCGGGCGTGCCAGATATAATTGGTAATAAAATGAGAGTAGAACTATTCTGATTTGTTTATAAAAAACATTTATACATCCAAGGGCGAAATATTTTTTATGCTTTCTTACATGCTATCTCAATATGCCAAACTACCTGTGCCTGAATTTACCCTACATTCATGGCTAAAACAATGGTTGTCAGAGCAGGAATCGAGGTGTACAGACAGAAGTTTCTCGGCGCGATTTCCCTAGAGAGAAACTGGATAATGTCAGGAATATTTTTTACAACGAAAACTCAAAATTGATGGAAAGCAATTTCTTACTGGCCCCCGTTATCAGGGCGGAAATATTAACAAACCTTTTATTGATATTGTAGGTATGGATTCTGACCTAAATCATACTGCATTAGAACTCATTAGTAAGGAATGGTCACAACTCAGCGCTCAGTATGTCCGCATTCTTGTACCAGGCCAGCACTTCCCGCAGGGTATTCCCGACCAGTATATATATGCCACCTCTTTTTCTGAACCGCCTGAATTCAATGATAAATCTCTTACTTTGCAAGTGGCGACATACGAAGATTTTGACTGGTGTTGTCAGGCTCTGGGCGATGCCTATAAGCATACATGGCAGTCAGTTCGCGAACTGTCTGCAAGCAATTTGGTAGCAGTTGACGACGAAGAGTTGTTTGGCCATATTTCTGAGAAAGAAGTATATATTATCTATGAAAACGATGTTCGCGCTGGGTTGCTAATATGCCAGAAAGGAAACATCGCTTTTCTGAGAGGATATCGTATTACTGACAAAGTAATACTTCCTGCTTTTCGCGGTCGATCATTGTCAGCACGAGCGCAACGCCTGCTGTACCGACTATTAGCTCATTCCGATTCGGAACTATCTTTGTATATGGGCACAGTTATTCCGGAGAATATTCCCTCGATGAAAACTGCCGAAAGAGCGGGGCGAACTTGCATCCTAAGTTATCAATTTCTACCCATCTGCAGAACCCACGAGTAACAGCAATGCTAATTTATCTTCAGCCTACTTCCGTTTCTGGCATAGGGCTGCTGTTGCAGCCCTGACAACCTTAGACTTCAATCGACTCAGAGATCTCTAACGCATCATCGACTTCAATACCCAGATAACGGACTGTGCTTTCCAGTTTCTTATGACCCAACAGAAGTTGGATCACCCGGAGATTCTTGGTTTTCTTGTAGATCAGGTAAGGTTTTGTTCTTCTCATGGAATGTTTGCTGTAAAGCGAATCTTCGAGACCAGGCTTTTCTACCCAACCATGAAAGATTCGGTTGTATTGCCGGGTTGAAATGTGCTTGTTAGTTCCAACTCGAGACCGAAACAAGAAGTCTTTACTACGCAAATTGCCAATCTTTATCAATGCAGTAACAGCTTCTCTTGTCCCTTTGGTTATCTCGAATTGCACAGGGCTACCGGTTTTCTGTTGCAACACTGTTGCTCTGCTTGAAACCGAGCTGCCATATGCCACATCCGATACTTTGAGTTTGACAAGATCACAACCTTGAAGCTTACTGTCCAGGGCCATATTGAACAGAGCTAAATCGCGCGTTTTACCTTCCAGTTCAAGCCGGATTCGGCTCCCCCAGATATGAGATATCTGAAGCGGTCTTTTTTGGCAGATGATACGGTCTTTCTTCCACGGTGACGTGTTCATACTCAAATCTCCTGCAATGCGGGAGATTTGAGTATGGTTGTCCCTTATGAGCGAGAAGGGGACGTCAAGCCCTCAGCCGGCATCAAATTTGCTACGTATCAGAAAAGAAAAAGTCATAGGCGTAAACTCTATGCAGTTTTAATTTTTATATTGAAACACCAATCGGAAGCCTCTAGTTCACTGCAAGAGTTACGTCAGTCATAAAACAATGAAAAAGTCTCAAGTTAAGCTAAGAACTACTTGTCGGACGTAGCTATCCCAATTTTTATAGCATCTAACCGAAGCTGACTTTATACTTGGGGCATCATCTGTAACATCTAGCTTCTGTTTAAGCAACCACATCGATTGTGAAATTTTTTTTATTGTAGGATATGCATCTCGATTAGGGACTATAAACGAATCAAGAAAACCGCGTTGTAAATTTTTTTGGCCACGAGTATTATTTTCAACCCAATACTTCCTTTCCGTATCATTATTTGGTTGTACTGAGCCAGTTTCAAAATCATATGACCAGTTGTTAAAATCGGCTGTAACATTATCAAATAACGATTCTGAAACCACAAATAGGTCTAAATCCGAGTGGCTCCCAAAAACTGTGCCCAGTTTAGCTGGTGCCAATGACTGTCCAATTCTGGCACTTCCAGATAAATGTATTTCTTTTGGATCAACATTAAGTCGAGTCCCTAACCAAACCCTAACGACCTCGTATAGTGCAGGTGATTTCTTGAATGCAAAGGGTATACCTTCTGATAGCCACAGCCTGGCAATAGCTTCTTTGGAAGGGTTTCCACCATTTTTTGCAGCATCAATAATTAGTTGTACATCAGGATAGCTATCCAATAACGTGGATAGATGAGGGGAGACTTTAAATGGTTCCATTATTATCACCTTTTTTCATATTTTTTGGCTGTCTTGCTTCTGTATGTACGATAGCTTGTAAAAGTATATGCTTCGTTCGTGCTAAAATTTTATTATGTCGATTCTGGTTATATTTTTGTGGTTCAGGGTATTTAAGTCGAGCAACTATACTAGCTGCCTCATAATCAGTACAATTAGAAAAATCAATATTTAATCGATTCGATGCCTGAATCAACCCATTCATTCTCCATCCATAATAAGCAACAAATAGATAAAGCCTAGGTATTTCATCCTTATTTATATGTTTTGTTAAACGCATTGCTGCGTACATTTCTAACAATTTTCTACTCAGAGTCCTCTCATAGCGACCAGTCAACACTCTTACAAGTTGCATTGCGATTGTTGAAGCGCCCTCTCTTCTTCGACAAAATAATGTTCTCCATGACGCACGACAGATAGCAATAAAATCTACACCATGATGTCTATTGAATCTATGATCTTCGGCATAAATCAGCATAGTTACGAGATTCGGGGATAAAACCCAACTGTCAGACATATTTTTGATTTTTGTTAATTTCTGCCTTAGGATCAGCCAATCTTCACTTATCGTCATCTGCTTCTCAAATTCTGTACATTTTCTCAAGAGATAGTTATCTCAATTTCCATGAGCAAACTAGTTTAACCTAAGATCTACTTTATTAGTTAAAACGCAACATTTTAGATCTCATGACTTTATAATATTACGACTATCGCCTTTGATAAAGGCTTGTATCAACCTGTTGTCAGTTGATCAATGTACCATAGATGTTGGAGATGTCCGCTCTTGGCACACAGCAGACGTGAAATTCTGCAATAGCATTCGTACCATACAACATCGAGTAGCTTCAGAATGCCGCGTCTGCGGCATGACAGCGCCAGATGATGTGCATGTGACAGTCCAGCCAAATGGCGCCGAAGGCCCGGCGCAGCCGGTTGTCGGATTATAAATGCTGCCGGTCCCCCTGCCCTGATTAGACTTAACTCGCGTTCCCTCTGAAGACCCTTTTAAACTCGTTAATCGAGTTTTACCACGCTTGCGACGGAAAGAGGGGTGTTCTCCACAGCCTAAGTGGCAGCTTGCTGCTGACGCTTAGGAGGATGTACCTCAGTGATGCCAACTACACCTGGGACCCTGGCACGCTAGCGGCTAAGCGTAGCGCCAGCAGAGAAAATCCCGGATGGCGGCGCATGGCGCTACGCTGTTGTGCCTTTATTCTGCCGGGTGGCGCTTCGCTTACCCGGCCTACAAAACTGCCCGCGATTTGGCGCTCTATTCGCGCCCTTCGTAGGCCCGCGCAAGCGCAGCGCCGCCGGGCAAGGACTGCGGGCATGGAGCCGATTTTATGCCGGGTGGCGGCTGCGCCTGACCCGGCCTACAAAACTTACCCGGCCTACAAAAACAGGGCTGCCCGTACCGTCCTCGCGGCAGACCCCACGTTCAGCGCCGCCGGGCAGTTACTGCGCCTGCTGCTGCGCCTGCGCCAGCTGGCGGACGATCGCCTCGCGCCGCGCATCCCCTTCCGGCAGCCGGGCCAGCAGCGCCTGCAGGGCGGCCACGGCTTCGGGGTAATCTTCATTACGCACCGCGCTCAGGGCCAGCATCTCCAGCACCGGCAGGCTGTTCGGCTGTCGCTGATGCAGGTCACGCAGCAGCAGCTCGCCCATCCGAACCTGACCGCTATCTCCCGCCCGCACCAGCGCGCTGGCGTAATCGAAAGCCGCCGCCGGGTCATCCGCCGCCAGAGCATGCGCCCGGCCAAAGGCGCCGATCGCCGTCTCGCCATCGTTTAACAACAGGCCCAGCCGCCCAAGCAGCTGCCAGCCGGCGAGGTCGTTCGGCGTAGTCTGCAGGTGGCTGCGCAGCCCGAGCCGCAGCTCCGCCAGCTCATCCATACGCAGCGGCGCCGCCGTCGGGTCCTTAACCTGCTGCAGCAGCGCAGGATAATGCCGTTCAGCCTGCTGCCAGAGCAGCACCTGGCCAATATCGCTGGTTTTCAGATACAGGCCCAGACTCAGGACCACCAGCAGCAGCGCCCCCGGAAGCAGCGCCCAGCGGCTTAGCGGCCGTTCGCCAGGCTGTGCCTGGGGCGGGATATCGGTCAGCAGCGTGCGCTGCAGCTCGACGACCAGCGCCGGGTTGTCCTCGCCGCGCTCCTGCGTCAGCTCCTGCAGGCGCGACTGATACAGGGCGCGGTTGAGGGTATCGCGGTCCACCGCCCCGTTGCCCGTCCATGGGTAATAAAGCAGTCCCAGCGCGCCAGCTAGCAACAGCCCGGCGATAACCACCAACAGGCTCATCGTTCTTTTCCTTCTTTCAATAATTCCGCCAGCCGCTGGCGCTCTTCAGCGCTGAGCGCCGCGTCAGGGATGTCGCGACGACGCGCGCGGGCGATAATCATCCCGGCGCCCGCCAGCACGAACAGCCCCGGCCCCAGCCACAGCAGCACCGTGCCCGCGGTCAGCGGCGGCTCGTAGCTGACAAAATTGCCGTAGCGGGCCACCATATAGTCAACGATCTGCCCTTTCGTTTTCCCCTGCTGCATCAGCTCGTACACCTTCTGCCGCATATCGGCGGCAATCATCGCGTTCGAGTCGGCGATGCTGTTGTTCTGGCATTTCGGGCAGCGCAGCTGGGAGGTGATCTCGCGAAAGGCCTGCTCCTGAGCCTCATCCTTAAACTGCCAGGTATCGATGGCGGCCCACGCCTGGCCGGTCAGCATCAGCGCCAGCAGGATGCCCATTACCCCTCTCATCAGCCCGCCCCCCGGTTGTATTGATCCCACAGCGGCTGGAGCTCCTCTCGCCACACCCGTTCGTTCAGGTCACCGGCGTGCCGCCAGCGGATTATGCCCTGACCGTCGATGAGAAACGTCTCCGGCGCGCCATAAACCCCCAGATCCAGGCCGAGCATGCCGTTGCCGTCGTACAGGCTCAGCCTGTACGGATTACCCAGGCGCTGCAGCCAGCTCATCGCCTTCTGGCGATCGTCTTTGTAGTTCATCCCCACCACCCGCACCCCCTGCTGCGCCAGGCCGTTGAGAAACTGATGCTCGGCGCGACAGGTTGGGCACCAGGTGGCCCAGACGTTGAGCAGCAGCGGCTTGCCGTCAATCAGCGTCCGCCGGTCCAGCGTCTGACCGGGGGTATTCAGCGCTTCAAGGCGAAACTCCGGCAGCGGTTTGCCGATCAGCGCCGACTCGAGGGTCGTCGGGTCGTCGCCATCGGCGTTGCGCATCAGCTGCCAGAACAGCGCAGCGGCCAGCGCCAGAAACAGCGCCAGCGGGATAAACAGCAGCTTCCGGTTCATGAGGCCTCCTGCAGTTTCTTACGCATCCGATAGCGCGGGTCGAGCATGCAGCACAGACCGCCGAGGGCCATCAGCACCCCGCCGTACCAGATCCAGCGAACGAACGGTTTGTAGTACAGACGTACCGCCCAGCTGCCGTCGCTCAGCTCTTCCCCCAGCGCGGCGTACAGATCGCGGGTCAGCCCGCCGCTGATCGCCGCCTCGGTCATCATCATCCGGCTGGCGGTGTAAAAGCGCTTCTCAGCATACAGCGTCGCTTCCGGGCGTCCGCTGCGGGTCACGGCAATTATGCCTTCGCCGCCGGTCCAGTTGGGGCCGACGATATTGCGCACGCCGTTAAACACAAAGTGATAGCGATGGATATCGATACTGTCGCCGGGGCGCATCCGTACATCGCGCTCCACGCTGTAGTTCTGGCTAAAGGTGATGCCGATAACGGTCACCGCCACGCCGACGTGACCGAGCACCATCCCCCACTGGCTGCGGGTCAGCGTCCGCAGGCCGCGCCAGAAGCCGTGGCGATGAGTGGCCCGTTCGTGAACCTCCAGCAGGGCGAAGATCAGCACCCACAGGGCCATCATCAGGCCAATGACCGCCATCGCGGTGATACGATCCTGCAGCAGCCACGGCAGCGCCAGAGAAAGTGACAACGTCACCACCAGAGCGATAATCAGGCGCTTAATCTGCCTGGCGATGTCATCGCGCCGCCAGCGGATCAGCGGCCCCAGCCCCAGCAGCAGCGCAAACGGCGCCATCAGGGCGGTGAACATGGTGTTAAAGAACGGCTCGCCGATGGAGATGCTGCCGAGGCCCAGCTCTTTATGCACCAGCGGCAGCAGCGTTCCGAGGAGCACCACCAGCATCGCGGCCATCAGCAAAATATTGTTGCCAAGCAGGAACGACTCGCGCGACCACAGGGTATGTTCCACCCGCGCCCGCACCCGGCCGCCCTTCAGGGCGTACAGCAGCAGCGACCCGCCGATGGCGACAATCAGCAGCGCCAGAATAAACAGCCCGCGCGACGGATCCGAGGCGAAGGCATGCACCGAGACCAGCACCCCGGAGCGCACCAGGAAGGTGCCCAGCAGGCACAGGGAGAAGGCTGCGATGGCCAGCAGCACCGTCCAGGCGCGGAAGCTGCCCCGCTTTTCGGTCACCGCCAGGGAGTGCAGCAGCGCGGTGCCCACCAGCCACGGCATAAACGAGGCGTTTTCCACCGGGTCCCAGAACCACCAGCCGCCCCAGCCCAGTTCGTAATAGGCCCACGCCGAGCCCAGCACGATGCCGAGAGTGAGGAACATCCATGCCGCCTGGGTCCAGGGACGCGACCAGCGCGCCCAGGCAGTATCCAGCCGGCCCGCCAGCAGCGAGGCGATGGCGAAGGCGAAAGCCACCGAGAAGCCGACGTAACCCATATAGAGGATCGGCGGATGGAAAATCATGCCGATATCCTGCAGCAGCGGATTGAGGTCGCGGCCGTCAATGGGGTACTGCGGCAGGCCGCGGCTGAACGGATTGGAGGTGAAGAGGATGAACAGCAGGAACCCCAAGGCGATCATCCCCATCACCGCCAGCACCCGGGCGACGGCGTCGAGCGGCATCCGGCGGCTGAAGAGGGCGACGGCGAAGGTCCAGACGCTGAGCAGCAGAACCCACAGCAGCAGCGAGCCCTCGTGCGCCCCCCAGGTCGCCGCCACCCGATACCACACCGGCAGCGCGCTGTTGGAGTTTTCCGCCACATAGCGGACGGTAAAGTCATTGACCACAAAGGCGTGCACCAGCAGCAGGAAAGCGCCGCCGATACAGGCGAATAGCCCACAGGCCAGCGGCCGGGCCAGGGCCATCAGCCGCCGGTCCTGCCGCGCCGCGCCCCACAGGGGATAGACGCTCAGGAGCAGCGCCAGCCCCGCCGCCAGACACAGTAAAAAATTGCCCAGCTCCGGCATCATGGCTGCGCCCCCGTTTTCTCCGGCGTCATGGCGTTTTTCACCTCCGGCGGGGTGTAATTTTCATCATGTTTGGCCAGCACCTGCTGGGCGGTAATATGCCGCTCGCCGTCCAGCACGCCCTGGGCCACCACGCCCTGCCCCTCACGGAACAGGTCCGGCAGAATACCCTTATAGCTAACGTCCACCACCCCGCGGGCGTCATACAGCTTAAAGCGCACGTCGAGAGTTTGCGGGTCGCGCTGCAGGGAGCCCGGCTGAACGTAGCCTCCCACCCGAAGGCGCTGCCCGGTATGGGGTAGCGCCCGGGTTTCCGTTTTGCCGTAGATAATTTCCCCCGGGGTGTAGAACAGATCGATATTGCTGCTCAGGGCGTACAGCGTCAGGCTGACGGTGAGCCCAAGTCCGGCGAGCACCGCCAGCACGATATACAGCCGGGTTTTACGACGCGCTTGCATCCGCGGCCTCCTTGTCATGTTCGCGGGCAGCCGCGATCCGCCGCTCGCGCGCCTGCTGGCGTCGCACTTCATGGAATAGCGCCCGCCGCGCCCACAGGGTGTGCACCGTCAGCAGGCCAAAGGCGGCGACGGCCACCGCCACCGCCAGCCAGACGTACAGGGCATAGCCGCCCATATTCAGGAAGGCGGCGAACGAAGAAAAAGCGGGGCTCATCGGACGGCTCCTTTGTTAGCCAGCGCCACCACCCACGGTCGACGACGCTCCAGCTGCAGGATCAGGTTACGCAGGCGCATCAGGGTCAGGGTGACCGACAGCGCGAGGAAAGCAAAGATACAGATCCGCAGCGGCAGACGCATGCTCGGGTCGATGGTTTGCTGCAGGTTGGTCGAACCCTGGTGCAGAGTATTCCACCAGTAGACCGAGTAATGAATGATGGGCAGATTGACCACCCCGACCAGGACGAGGATCCCCGCCGCGCGCCCGGCCATCCGCCGGTCGTCAAAGGCGTGCCACAGGGCGATGACCCCGGCATAAAGAAACAGCAGCACCAGCTCCGAGGTCAGGCGGGCGTCCCAGATCCACCAGGTTCCCCACATTGGCTTGCCCCACGCCGCGCCGCTGACCAGCGCCACCAGGGTGCAGACCGCCCCCACCGGTGCCAGGCCGGCAATCGCCAGATCGGCCATTTTGATCTGCCAGACCACCCCGATGAAGGCCGCGACGGCCATCGCCAGGTACAGCCCCATCGACCACATCGCCGCCGGGACGTGAAGATACATGATCCGGTAGCTCTCCCCCTGCTGATAGTCCGCCGGGGCGAAGCCAAAGCCCCACCCCAGGCCGATGACCAGCAACAGCGCGCTCAACGCCGCCAGCCAGGGGATCCAGCATCCGCACAGGCGGTACAGCCGCTCGGGGATCGCCAGTTGATGTAACGCTTTCCACATAGACGCTTACTCACACGGTTTTGATGGCCGCACCCGCAGGCGCAGCGAATTATTGCACGGTCAGCCGCAGCGCGGCGGCGGTGGCGAACGGACACAGGGTGGCGCTGGCGGTTAAGAACGCCGCCAGCATCGCCAGATAGCCGCCGACCGGGAGCCCGGCGGCGGCGGCCTGGCAGGCCGCGGTGGCGAAAATCAGCAGCGGCACCGCCAGCGGCAGCACCAGCAGGCTCAGCAGGACGCCGCCGCGCTTCAGGCCGACGGTCAGGCCAACCCCCACCGCGCCAAGAAAACTGAGCGTCGGGGTGCCGAGCAGCAAGGTCAGCGCCAGCACGCCGGCATCGTGCACGCTCATCCCCAGCAGCAGCGCCGCCAGCGGAGAGACGATCAGCAGCGGCAGGCCGCTCATCATCCAGTGGGCGACCACCTTCACCAGCACCACCGCCACCAGCGGCGTCGGCAGAAGCAACAGCTGCTCCAGGGAGCCGTCCTGCCAGTCGTCACGAAACAACCGATCCATCACCAGCAGCGCCGCCAGCAGCGCGGCGACCCACACCACGCCCGGCGCAATCTGCGCCAGCAGCTGCGGCGCGGCGCCGACGCCGAACGGAAACAGCGTGATGACGATCAGAAAGAACCAGAGCGGATTGAGGATCTCCGCCCCGCTGCGCCACGCCAGGCGCAGTTCCCGGGCCAACAGCGCTCGCATCATTGCCCGCCTCCAGCGTCGCCGCCGAGGCGCAGGGTGCGCAACGGGCAGCGCAGCGGCCGCAGAGGCTGGTGGGTAGTGAGGATCGCGCTTCCCCCCTGCCGGGCGTGCTGCTCCAGGCGGCAGGTCAGGGTTTCCATCGCTGTAGCGTCGAGGGCGGTGAACGGCTCATCGAGGATCCACAGCTGCGCGTCGGTTAACCACAGACGGGTCAGCGCCACCCGGCGCTGCTGCCCGGCGGAGAGCTGGCTTAAGGGGAGATCTTCATAGCCCGCCAGGCCGACGGCGGCGAGGGCGCGTTCCCGCTGCTGAAGCCGGCTGGCCGGAAAGAAGAAACGCAGGTTTTCATCGGCGGTCAGCGCCGCGTTGACGCCGGGCTTATGGCCCAGCCACAGCAGCTGACGATGAAATGACTCCCGGACCTTCGCCAGCGGCTGGCCCTGCCAGCTCACCCCGCCGCTTTCCGGGCGCGCCAGGCCACAGAGGATCCGCAGCAGCGAGGTTTTCCCCGCGCCGTTATCACCGGCGACCTGCAGCAGCTCACCGGCAGCAAGGGACAGCGTCAGCTCCGCAAACAGCGGTCGATCGTCAACGATGCAGGTCAGTCGCTCTGCATGCAGCATGAAGGCAAACTCCTTGATTCAGACAGTATTTTACGTCCTGGCTAAGTATGGGTTGCGCCGCGTGGGCGACGCAACCCTGACGGTTACTGTCCGGCCCCCGGCAGCTTCGAGATATCAGCGTTGCCTAACGCCTTCTCATCGTGCGCCGCGGTCTCCTTACGCACCTTCGCCACATCGCTGGCGCTGACCGCCGGCGCGTTGTTGCCCCAGCTGGTGCGGATGAAGTTGACCACATCCGCCACCTGCTGGTCGTCCAGACGCCAGCCGAACGATGGCATGGTCAGGTTGGAGACCGCATCTTTCACCGCCGGCGTGGTGCTCCCGGTCAGAACGATATGGATAAGCGAAGTGGCATCTTCGGTCTGCACCACCGGATTGCCCTTCAGCGACGGGAAGGCGCGTTTATAGCCTGCGCCGTCGGTGCGGTGGCAGGCGGCGCAGTTATCGACGTACAGCGCGGCGCCGGTTTTGCTGTCGTTACCCTTCCACAGATCTTTCGCCACGCTGTCTTCCACCGGGGCTGGGGTCTGTTTGCCGCCGCGCGGCGGGAGCGACTTCAGATAGCGGGCGATGGCGGTGATGTCGTCATCAGAGAGATACTGCAGACTGTGCTCCACCACATCGCTCATGCCGCCGAAGACCACCGATTTATCGTTACGTCCGGTTTTCAGGAACTCGGCCAGCTCGGCTTCGCTCCAGGTCCCCAGACCGTCGCGGTTTTCGCCGCGCAGGCTGGAGGCAACCCAGCCGTCAATCGGCGCATTGCTGCCCGCCAGGTAATCATCGCCTTCGCTTTCGCTGAGCGCTTTTTCCTGCATCGTCAGGCTACGCGGGGTATGACAGGCGCCGCAGTGGCCCAGGCCTTCCACCAGATAGCGGCCGCGCTCCAGCACCGGGTCAACCTGCGGATTGGCGACAAAGTCGCTCGGCGTCGGGGCGAAGATGCCGCGCCAGAACGCCAGCGGCCAGCGCATCGACAGCGGCCACGGGATGTCGGTGTCCTTGTTGGCGACATTCACCGGCTCCACGCCGTGCATAAAGTAGGCGTACATGGCGCGCATGTCCGCTTCGCTGATCCGTGCGAACGAGGGATACGGCATCGCCGGATAGAGCGTGGAACCGTCTTTCCGCACGCCCTTGCGCACCGCGTCGTCGAACTCTTCGAAGGTGTACCCGCCAATGCCGTGTTCTTTATCCGGCGTGATATTGGTGGAGTAGATGGTGCCGATCGGCGTCTCCATCGGCAGACCGCCGGCGAAAGGTTTGCCCGCTTTGCCGTTGGTGTGGCAGGCGACACAGTCCCCCGCCCGCGCCAGATACTCCCCTTGCTTAATCAGATTGCTGTCCGCAGGCGCCTCTTCGGCGAAGGCCGCGCAGCTCAATGCCCCAAGCACCAGGGCCGATAACCATCGCATTTTCATCATCTGCCTTCCTTTATGCCTGCACCAGGGGACCCGGATTTTTCAGATACTGCTCGCGGATCGCCTTCGCTGACCAGTAGGCCAGCGCGGCCACCGTGCCGGTTGGGTTATAGCCCAGCCCCTGCGGGAAAGCGGAGGCGCCGATGACGAAGACGTTATGCACGTCCCAGCTTTGCAGATAACGGTTAACGGCGCTGGTTTTCGGATCCTCCCCCATCACCGCCCCGCCGTTCATATGGGTGGTCTGGTAGGTGGTGGTATCAAAGTGGCTGTTGGCGTTTTTCGGGCTGCCGAGGATATATTTCGGCTTCATCGCTTTGGCGATCGGCGCCATCTTATCGAACATAAACTGCGCCATCTTGATGTCGTTTTCCTGCCAGTCAAAGGTCATGCGCAGCAGCGGCTGGCCAAAGACGTTTTTGTAGTTCGGATCAAGATCGAGGTAGTTCTGCCGATAGGACTGATGCGCGCCGTGGGCATCCATCGACAGGTGATGGGTGTAGGTATCGGCCACCGCCGCTTTCCACTTGCTGCCCCACGCCGGGGTGCCCGGCGGTACCGGGAAACCGGAGATGGGCTTGGTCCCGGCCTGGTTGACCCAGAACGGCGAACCGCCGACAAAGCCGGCCGCGCCGTGGTCGAAGTTGTCGGCGTTGAAGTCATCGACGCCGACGCCGTTGCCGCCCGCGCCGATAAACGGGTTGGTATAGGTGTCTTTGTCGAAAATGGCCTTGATGGTGGTCATGTTCTGGTAGGCGAAGTTACGCCCCACCACCCCTTCGCCGGTCTCCGGATTGTACGGTTTACCGATCCCGGAGAGCAGCATCAGGTGCACGTTATGGAACTGGAAGGCGCCGATGATCACCAGGTCCGCCGGCTGCTCCATTTCGCGCCCCTGGCCGTCGACGTAGGTCACGCCGGTAGCGCGGGATTTGTCGTCGGTCAGGTTGACCTTCAGCACGTTGGCGTTGGTCCGCAGCTCAAAGCGTTTTTCCTGGCGCAGCGCCGGCAGGATGTTCACGTTCGGCGAGGCTTTAGAGTACATGTAGCAGGCGTAGCCGCTGCAGAAACCGCAGAAGTTGCACGGACCCATCTGCGCGCCATAGGGGTTGGTATAGGAGTCGGAGGTGTTGGCCGACGGCAGGTTGTAGGGATGGTAACCCACCTCGAGCGCCGCTTTTTCAAACAGCTGCGCTGACCAGGTGTTTTTCTGCGCCGGCAGCGGGAAGTCGTCTGAGCGGTCCGGGGCGAAAGCGTTGCCGCCGCGGCCTTTACCGACGACCTTGCCTTTGATCGACCAGGCGGTCCCGGAGGTGCCGAACACTTTCTCCGCTTTATCGAAGAACGGTTCCAGCTCGTCGTAGGTGACGCCGAAATCCTGGATGATCATATCCTGGGGAATGAAGTTTTTGCCGTAGCGCTCTTCATAGTGGCTGCGCATCCGCAGTTCGATGGGATCGACGCGGAAATGGACGCCGGACCAGTGCAGCCCGGCCCCACCCACGCCGGTACCCGGCAGGAAAGCCGCCAGCTGGCGATACGGCACCGCCTGCTGGCTGGTGTTATGGCGGATGGTGACGGTGCTTTTCGACAGATCCTGGAACAGCTTGCGGCGGATGTTGTAGGTCAGCTCATCAATCACCTGCGGATAGGCGCCGTCCGGCCAGGTGTCGCGCATCGGGCCACGCTCCAGCGCCACGACGTTGAGCCCGGCTTCGGTCAGCTCTTTGGCCATGATCGCCCCAACCCAGCCGAAGCCGACGATCGCGACATCGGTTTTTTTCAATACGGTGGCCATGATTACGTCCTCTCCCCATTAATTGATACCGGCGGGAAGGGGTAGCGTTCGCCCCGTTCAACCCAGTCCATAAAGTCGGCGCGCGCGCCGGGAAAATTAATCAGCGTCCAGCCGACCATGCCTTTATTACCGCCATGGATCGGGTCGCTGAAGAAGCCTTCTCGGGTGTTCTGCAGCAGATAGGTGAAGAACAGCGAGGCCGGGAGCTGTTTGAACTCGGCTTTGCCGGATTCCCACAGGCCGAGGGCCTCGTCCTGTTGCTCGTTGCTCAGTTCAGCGAAGGTCTTGTGATACTTGTCCTGACACCACGCCTCGGCGTCGGCGATCCCGAGGTTATAGATCTGTTTGGGCACCAGCGGCAGCTGATAGCCCATCTCTTTCGGCACATCGGGGTTGAAGGGCCCCTGCATATACCAGATGGAGCCGGTGGCGTAAGGGGTATTAAGCTGGCGGTCGATAAACTCCGGCACGCCGGCCTCTTTAGCGCCGGGGCCAAGTTCATCCGCTGGGATCAGGCGCGCGACGGCGGCGTTGATAAACGCCCACTCACGATCGTTGAAGAACTGCGGCTTCCAGTCGCTGGCCGCCGCCGTGTTCCCGGAGGCTGGCTCTGAAGCGGGGGCCGCCTGCGCGGTCGCGCTGGTGGCCACGCCAATGGCCCCTGCTCCCGCGCCGCCGATCACCACCGTCGGGATCAGCGCCATCGACTTCACCAGGAAATCACGCCTGGAATTGTTAGTTTTCTCGCTCGACATCATCACATTCCTGTCATTGAAAATTACTGTTTTTGTCGCTGACAAAACCAGTGAATGTCGTGCTGGAACCGATACCATTGCGCTTTTAAACCGCTTAGCGTCTGGCCCGGCCCGGCAAGTCGGATAAAACATCGCCAGAGGCGATATCATTTATAGGGTTATCGTTTGGATAGTAGACGATTCTCAACGAAACGCGGGAAATCGGAGAGAAATTCACCGGAATGTCATCGTGAGAAGGGTGCTGCCATAACCTTGAGGCGGTAAACCGGCGGCGTTCACACCGCGCTGAGCTTACCCATGCGCCAAAAAAGAGTGACTTGTATCACAAATGTTATTTTTTGTTTATGGTACATGGCAGATTAAACGTCTGTAAATACTCGTATTAGGAATAATTAAACATTTTGAGCTGTTAAAAAAGTTAATAACCGTTGTTAACTATTTTGCATCTATTTCCCGGCTAACGCGTTCGGCTGGCGATATCCCGTCCACAGGAGAAGAGAAGATATGTTCGATCATGTGAAATTCGGCGTCAGTGATTATGCCGCGAGCAAAGCGTTCTTTTTACAAGCCCTTGCCCCGCTTGGCGTAACGCTGGTCGGCGAAGGCGAGCCGACCTACGGCGCAGAGCTGGCCGGCAGCGGCGATGTCTCTTTGTGTCTCTATCAAAGTGCGGACAAACCGGCGCCGCTGCATATCGCCTTTCGCGCCGACAGCCGCGAACAGGTCGACGCCTTCTGGCAGGCGGCGCTGGCCGCCGGAGGAAAGGACAACGGCGCACCGGGGTTACGACCAAACTACCACGCCAGTTATTACGCCGCCTTTGTGATTGCGCCAGACGGGCACAATATTGAAGCCGTGTGCCATCTGGCGTCTTAACCAGCGGTCACCGCTGCGGAAAAACCCACACATCCTCCGCCGGTAGCGTCAGATGACAGTGTTCGGCATCGCGCAGCGCCGTTCCGTAGGCGCGCAGCGGGAAATCGTCGCCTTCGGTGCGGAACAGGTACTCCCAGCGGTCGCCGAGGTACATGCTGGTCAGCAGCGGTAGCTGGAGACTGTTATCCTGCGCCGCGCCGTCCAGACGCAGGCGCTCGACGCGGATCACCGCCGTCGCCGGCTCGCCGACGCTAACCCCCTCGCCCGCTCGCCCCCACAGGCTCCAGCTGGCGCCTTCGATCCGCGCCCTGCCGTTCTCCAGCGCCATTACCTTGCCGTGCAGGCGGTTATTGCTGCCCATAAACTCAGCGGCGAACAGCGTCGCCGGGCTGCCGTACATCTCCTGCGGCGTCCCCTGCTGCTCAATGACGCCATTGTTCAGCAGCAGAATACGATCGGAGATGGCCATTGCTTCATTCTGATCGTGGGTGACCATCAGCGCCGACAGGCCCAGCTTAATGATCAGCTCGCGCAGAAACACCCGCGCCTCTTCGCGCAGCTTGGCGTCAAGGTTGGAGAGCGGCTCATCCAGCAGGATCACCGGCGGGTTGTAGACCAGCGCCCGGCCGATGGCCACCCGCTGCTGCTGGCCGCCGGAGAGCTGGTGCGGATGGCGGTTGCCAAGGTGCCCGAGCCCCAGCTGATCCAGCACGCGCTGCACCCGCTCTTTTATCTCCCCGGCGGCGACTTTACGCAGCTTCAGCGGATAGGCCACGTTGTCGAACACCGTTTTGTGCGGCCACAGGGCATAGGACTGGAACACCAGCCCGAGGTTACGCTCTTCGGCCGGGATTTCGCTGCGCGGCGTGCCGTCGTACACCGTGCGGTTGCCGATGGCGATCCGTCCGCTCGTCGGCTTCTCCAGCCCGGCCACCGCCCGCAGCAGCGTGGTTTTGCCGCTTCCCGACGGCCCCAGCAACGACACCACCTCTCCCCGGCCGAGCGTCATCGACACCCCTTTCAGCACCGGGTTGTCGCCATAGGTGAGATGCAGGTTTTCTACCGATAACTCAATCATGTAATTTCACTCCAAAGCGCAGGGCGATGCCAAGGCCAATCACCACCAGCAGAATATTGATAAAGGAGAGCGCCGCGACGATATCGATGGCCCCCGCCGCCCACAGCGACACCAGCATCGAGCCGATGGTTTCGGTACCCGGCGACAGCAGATAGACGCCAGTGGAATATTCGCGCTCAAAGATCAGGAACATCAGCAGCCAGGAGCCAATCAGCCCATAGCGCGACAGCGGGACGGTGACGTGGCGGGTGATCTGCCCCCGCGAGGCGCCGGTGCTGCGCGCCGCCTCCTCCAGCTCCGGGCCCACCTGCAGCAGCGTCGAGGAGATGAGCCGCAGGCCGTAGGCCATCCATACCACGGTGTAGGCCAGCCAGACGCTGAAGATGGTGTTGCGCAGCGCGCGCAGCTGCACGATAAGGTGCTCCCGCAGCCAGTCGGCCACCGGCAGCGCCGAGAGCCAGCCGTGCTTCAGCGACTGATCGAGCCACATTGGCACAAACAGGAACACCCACAGGAAGGCCAGACCGGCCAGCAGCCCCGGGACCGCGCGCGGGACCAGCACGCTGTAGTCAAGAAAACGGGTGACGTTGTCCGCTTTGCGGTGCATGGCGATACCGACAAACAGATAGCAGATCACCGCCAGCGCGCCGCCGACGATGCCGATAGCCATCGAGTTGACGATCGCCCGCAGCAGGTTGGGCTGCTGCCAGATATTGTGGAACGTCGTCAGCGACAGCTCATCCCACAGCGACACGCCGACGCCCCAGTTGGAGATAAAGGCCCGCAGCGCCACGCCGAGCAGCGGCACGCCGATGGTCACCGTCAGCCAGGCCACCACCACCGCCCCGGCCACCCAACGCCATTTACCCAGCGGCAGCGCCCGCGCCTGCGACGCCTTGCCCTTCATGGTGACAAAGCGGTTGGCGGTGCGCATCAGCCGCCTCTGGAGCATCACCAGCGGGATGGTGATGCAGATCAGCACCACCGCCACCGCCGCCATCAGATGGTAGGAGGGGGTGCCGAGCTTGTTGGTCAGCTTGTAGAGATAGGTCGCCAGCACCATGTTGCCCTCGGGGTCGCCCAGCACCAGCATCAGACCGAAAACCTCCAGACCGAGGAAGAAGAGCAGCACGCAGGCGTAAAGAATGGACGGCCGCACCATCGGCAGACTCACCGAGGTCATCACCTGCAGCGGTGTGGCGCCGACGGTGCGCGCCGCCTCTTCCACGTCGGAACCGACGCTGCGCAGCGCCGAAGAGATATAAAGATAGGCGTGCGGCACGTGGGTTAAGCCGGCGATGACCACAATGCTGAACATCGAGTAGATATTCCACGGCACAAAGCCGATCAGCTGCTGCGCCCACTGGGAAAAGAAGCCTACCGGCCCGGCGGCCACCACGTAGCCAAAGCCCAGCACCATCGGCGAGACGAAGATCGGCACCAGGATCAGCGGCTCAATAAACCGCCGGCCGGGTAAATCGGTGCGTACCATCAGAAAGGCCAAAATACCGCCCAGTGGAATGGCGATAATCACCAGACCAAAGGCCAGAATAAAGCCTGACCTTAACGCCAGATAAAAATCCGGGTCGGTAAAAATAAAGGCGAAGGCTTCCAGGCTCCAGGATTTGGAGCGGGAAAAGAACGGCGCGGAGAGAAAACTCTGCACCACAATAAATAACAGCGGGACGTAAATCACCAGCGCCGTGATGCACACCACCACGCCGCGCGGCAGCCCCTGCCACTTTCTGCGTAATACATTCATGGTTCATCCCTTTGGTCAGGTGAATAAACCCGCCGGGTGTGAATAAGGGGCATCGGCGATGCCCCGGGGGAGGATTATTTCGCGGCGGCGCTGCGCCATTGTTTAATAAACTGCAGACGTTTTTGCGGCTGTAAATAATCCAGCAGCGTTTCGTTGACCGGGATCGGTTTTAACGCTTTGCCCAGCAGCGCGGTCATGCCGTCGATATCATTTTTACCTTCAATATCGCGACGAATAGAGGGAATATCCGCCTGGCTGGCGAGGATCTGCTGGCCTTTTTCAGACAGGACATAGTCCAGCCACAATTTTGCCGCATTGGGATGTTCGCTCTCCTGGCTAATAAACGAGACGCGGGAGAGCACCAGCACGTAATCTTTCGGATAGGCAATGCCTAAAGAGGGATCGTTTTTCGCCCGCGCTTCCGCATAGGAGCCAAGGATGTTATAGCCGATCAGGTTTTCGCCAGAGGAGACGCGCTCCATCATCGTGCCGGTGGAAGACTGCACCGTCAGGCCACCTTTGGCGATATTCGCCAGGTCGGTAAAATAGTTCGCGTCGGCCTGGCTGTCCTGCACCGCCAGCATAAAGCCGAGGCCCGATTTTTCGATATCGTAGGTGGTGACTTTGCCTTTAAATTTATCGGCCTGGCTGGCGATCAATTTTGCCAGCGCGGTATGCGAATCCGGAACCTCATTCTGCGGGATCAGCCGTTTGTTATAGATAAATACCACCGGCTCGTAGGTGGTGCCATAGGCTTTCTGCTGCCACACCGCCCAGTCGGGCAATTGCTTCACCTCCGGCGAGGCATATTGTTCCGCGTATTCGGTGGCTAATTTCAGCGCCGTATCCATCGATGAGCTCCACACCACGTCCCCGCTGCCGCCCCCGGCGGCCTGCTCGCTGATATAGCGGTTATACAGCTCGGTGCTGTTCATGTCGTTATATTCGACTTTGACGCCCGGATATTGCGCTTCGAATCCTTTAATTAACGGCCCGGCGGCTTTGGTATCGGTTGTGGAATAGATCACCACCTTGCCCTCTTTGACGGCGGCATCAACCGTTTTTTGATAATCCGCCGGATAGCCCGCAGGCACCTCCGCCCAGGCGGCACAGGCGAAAACGGCCGTCAGTGAAACCACTAAACCACTTATTTTCTTATACATGACACCAACCTTTAATCATCAATTAATAAACACAAATTTAACATATAGTGGTATCAGCTGCCCTTGCAACGCCGGGTCTGGCTTTTTTCTGGCTTTTGTGACAGTGGCAGAATTTAAAAATGTGGTGTTTATGACGTTAATTAAAACGCGATCGCGGACCGGTTTTTTATCGTCTGGCGTATAACGCAGACGCTGGCGCAGTGGCGTGACGCCCGGAGCCCCCGCCCTTGACCTTCTGCGCCGGGCGGCGCAGCATAAAACGGCAAACATAACAAAATAACAACAGACTACAGGAGAGAATCAGTGCCAACAGGACACCGCTTTCTGGCGACGGATCTGCATCAGTTTGTCGTCTCACTGTTTACCCATCTCGGCAGCCGCTCAGAAGAAGCGACGCTGGTCGCCGACCACCTGATCGCCGCCAACCTGGCCGGGCATGACTCCCATGGCGTCGGGATGATCCCAAGCTATGTGAAATCCCATGCCGGCGGTTTTCTGCAGCTCAACCGCCACGCCACGGTCACCAAAGATGCCGGCGCCGTGGTCACCCTCGACGGCAACGCCGGCTTCGGCCAGGTAGTCGCCCACGAAGCGATGCAGTTAGGTATCGAAAAGGCGAAGCAGCACGGCATGGCGGCTATCGCCCTGCGCAATGCGCATCACGTCGGGCGCATCGGCTACTGGGCCGAGCAGTGCGCCGCCGCCGGACTGATCTCCATTCACTTCATCAGCGTGATCGGCGACCCGATGGTCGCTCCGTTCCGCGGAAAAGACAGTCGCTTCGGCACCAACCCCCTGTGCGTGGTGTTTCCGCGAGAGGGCCATCCGCCGCTGCTGCTGGACTACGCCACCAGCGCCATCGCCTTTGGAAAAACCCGCGTCGCCTGGCACAAAGGGGAAG
Organism: Klebsiella sp. GG_Kp173; assembly: GCF_040062415.1. Classification (NCBI taxonomy): domain Bacteria; kingdom Pseudomonadati; phylum Pseudomonadota; class Gammaproteobacteria; order Enterobacterales; family Enterobacteriaceae; genus Klebsiella; species Klebsiella sp. GG_Kp173. The sequence continues at coordinate 128,504 of NZ_JBEAFZ010000021.1, read as the reverse complement.
CCGTGGCCCCCGGCTGCCTGATCGACGCCGAGGGGTTGCCCACCACCGACCCGGCGGTGATGCAAACCTCGCCGCTGGGCGCCCTGCTCACCTTCGCCCAGCACAAAGGCTATGCCCTGGCGACGCTGTGCGAAGTGCTCGGCGGCGCGCTCTCCGGGGGGCAAACCACCCATCAGGAAAGCCTGCAGACCAGCGTCGACGCCATCTTTAACTGCATGACCACCGTGATCCTGCGCCCGGACGCGTTCGATGCCCCGGACAGCCAGGCGCAGACGGAGGCCTTTATCGCATGGTGTAAACAGTCGCCGCACGATCCCGATGCCCCGGTGCTGGCCCCTGGCGAATGGGAAGCCGCCAACCGCGAAGCGCGCCTGGCCGAGGGGATCCCGCTGGATACGGGCAGCTGGCAGGCAATCTGCGCCGCCGCACGCGACGTCGGCCTGAGCGAGTCGCATATCACCCGCTGCCGCCCTCTCGCGTAGCGGCGTTTTCCCCCGCAGAGCGTCTGACGTCGGCGCTCTGCGTCATCGTCATTAGTGACGAGGTCACGCTCCCGTCATCATCCATCTGAAGTTTTTCATTATAAATCAACACATTAAAATCTGGCACGAGACCTGCATAGCGCAGCGGGCCTGCGTCCGCATCACCACCAGGCGATACCGCGATCGTTGCCCGTCGGGCCCGGCGCGACAGCGATCCTCTGTTCACTGTTAACAGGTCTGTTACTGATGAAAAAAATCACGAGCGTGTGCCCCTACTGCGGGGCGGGTTGCAAACTTAAGCTGGTTGTCGACAACAATAAAATCATTCGCGCGGAAGCCGCCGACGGCGTCACCAACCAGAACCAGCTGTGCCTGAAAGGCTATTACGGCTGGGATTTTCTGAACGACACGCAGCTCCTGACGCCCCGTCTTAAACAACCGATGATCCGCTACCAGAAAGGCGGCGCCTTTACGCCGGTCAGCTGGCAGGAGGCGATTCGCTATACCGCCAGCAAGCTCAGGGAGATCAAAGAGAAGCATGGCCCGCGCGCCATCATGACCACCGGCTCCTCGCGCGGCACCGGCAACGAAACCAACTATGTGATGCAAAAGTTCGCTCGCGCGGTGCTGAACACCAATAACGTCGACTGCTGCGCCCGCGTCTGCCACGGCCCTTCCGTCGCCGGGCTACAGCAGGCGCTGGGCAACGGGGCGATGAGCAACTCGATAAGCGACATCGAAAACTCGAAGTGCCTGCTGGTCTTTGGCTACAACTGCGCCGACTCCCATCCCATCGTCGCCCGCCGGGTGATCAAAGCCCGGGAAAACGGCGCTAAGATCATCGTCTGCGATCCGCGACGCATTGAAACCGCACGCATAGCCGACCGTCATCTGCAGCTCAACAACGGCAGCAATATGGCGCTGGTGAACGCCTTCGGCTATGTCCTGCTGGAGGAGGAGCTGTACAACAAAGCCTATGTCGAACGCTACACCGAAGGGCTGGACGCCTACCGCGAGGCGGTGAAGGATTACGCCCCGGAAGCAGTGGAAGAGATTGTCGGGGTCAGCGCGCAGGCAATTCGCGAGGCGATGCGCATGTTTGCCGCCGCTCCTTCCGCCACCATTATGTGGGGCATGGGGGTCACCCAGTTTGGCCAGGCGGTGGACGTGGTGCGCGGCCTGGCAAGCCTGGCGCTGCTCACCGGCAACCTGGGGCGGGCGAACGTCGGCGTGGGCCCGGTTCGTGGGCAAAACAATGTGCAGGGTGCCTGCGATATGGGCGTGCTGCCGAACCTGTTCCCCGGCTATCAGGAGGTCACCGACCCCGCCGTGCGGGCCAAATTCGCCGCCGCCTGGGGGATCGACCCGGCGCAGATGGATGACCAGGTCGGCACCCGCATCACCGAAGTGCCGCATAAAGCGCTGACCGGCGAGATCAAAGCCTACTACATCATGGGCGAAGATCCGCTGCAGACCGAAGCCGACCTCGGCCTGGTGCGCAAAGGCATCGAGGCGCTGGACTTCGTGGTGGTGCAGGATATCTTCATGACCAAAACGGCGGAGATTGCCGATGTCCTGCTGCCGGCCACCTCCTGGGGCGAGCACGGTGGCGTCTTCACCTGCGCCGACCGCGGGTTTCAGCGGTTTGAACAGGCAATCCCTCCGGCGGGGAATGTGAAGCGCGACTGGGAGATCATCAGTCTGCTGGCCAGCGAAATGGGCTATCCGATGCACTATGAGAACAACCAGCAGATCTGGGACGAGATGCGCGAGCTCTGCCCGCTTTTCTACGGCGTGACCTGGGAGAAAATGGGCGATATGGGCCATGTTCAGTGGCCGTGCCCGACCCTCGACCACCCTGGCACGCCGTGGCTGTATAAAGACAACCGCTTCGACACCCCATCGGGTAAAGGGCAGCTGTTCGCCACCGCCTGGCGCGCGCCGGCGGAGCGTCCGGATGATGAATGGCCGCTGGTGCTCTGCACGGTGCGGGAGGTGGGGCACTACTCCTGCCGCTCAATGACCGGCAACTGCGCCGCGCTGCAGTCGCTGGCCGACGAGCCGGGACGGGTGCAGATGAATCCGGTGGATGCGCAACGGCTGGGGATCGCTGACAAACAGCTGGTGTGGGTCAGCTCCCGACGCGGGAAAGTCATCACCCGCGCCGACCTCAGCGATCGCATCAACCCGGGCGCGGTCTATATGACCTATCAGTGGTGGGTGGGCGCCTGCAATGAGCTGACCCAGGATAACCTCGATCCGATCTCCAAAACGCCGGAAACCAAATACTGTGCGGTGAAAGTGGAAGCGATAGCCGACCAGCAGTGGGCGGAGCGCTATGCCTGGACGGCCTACAGCGACATGAAGGCGCGACTGAAAGCCGCCGCCGACGTCTGACCTCAGGGAGCGCGCGCTCCCTGCTGCCGCTGCCGGTGGGTTACGCCGCCGGCAGCTGTTTCTCCACCAGCGCCACCCACATCGCCACCCCGTGGCTAATCAGCGCATCGTTAAAGTCATAGCTGGCGTTATGCAGCGGCTTCGACGGCGTTTCGCCATCGGTGCCGATCCAGAAATAGGCCCCCGGACAGGTCTCCAGCATGCAGGCAAAATCCTCAGAGGCCATCGACGGCGCCTGGTTCCAGCGCACCGCCTCCGCGCCAAGGGTGGCGACCGCCACCTCGCGCAGCAGCTGCGCCTGCGGCGCATGGTTTTTGGTCACCGGATACCCCGGAAACCAGCTAATCTCGCCCTGCACATCGGACACCTGCGGCTGGGTCGCCACATAGCTTTCGATAAGCTCCCGCACGCGGGCGCGAACGCGATTGCTCAGGCAGCGGAAGGTGCCGCGCAGCACCACGGTGTCCGGCAGGACGTTGATCGCCTCGCCGCCGTTTATCTGGGTGATGCTGACCACCGCCGAATCCTGTGGCGACAGGCGGCGGGAGGGAATGGTCTGCAGCGCCATAATCAGCTGCGCCGCAGCGACGATCGGATCGGCCCCGCTCTCCGGCATCGCCGCATGGCAGCTTTTGCCGCGCAGGGTGATCTCGAAGGCGTCGAGGGAGGCCATCATCGCGCCATCGCTAAGCGCCACTTCGCCAAGCGGGATCCCCGGCCAGTTATGCAGCGCGTAAATCGCATCCATCGGGAAGCGCTCGAACAACCCCTCTTCCACCATTTTGCGCGCGCCGCCGAGGTTCTCTTCCGCTGGCTGGAAAACAAAGTGGACGGTGCCGCTGAACTGACGGGTCTGCGCCAGATGGGCGGCGGCCGCCAGCAGCATCGCGGTGTGGCCATCGTGGCCGCAGGCGTGCATGACCCCGACGCGGCGCGAACGGTAGCTGACGCTCCCCAGCTCGGTGATCGGCAGGGCGTCCATATCGGCGCGCAGGCCGATGACCGGCCCGGGGCCGTTTTCCAGCGTCGCCACGACGCCGGTGCCGGCCAGCCCGCGATGAACCTGCAGGCCAAATGAGGCCAGCAGCTCGGCGACGCGGCGCGAGGTCTCCTGCTCCTGATATCCGAGCTCAGGCGCGGCGTGAAACTCACGTCGCCAGCCTGTGGCTTCGGCGATCAGTGACGGCGATACGGCCATGTATTACTCCTTTCCTGCATAGCGTAATGCTGAATAATTTGGTCAAGCGTTGCGTTTTTACCCGTCGCTCACCGGCGTCGGGTCGCTGCCGCTCCCTCCGTTATATCCTGTCGTTAACACGCTGACAACGTCACGAAATGCGGCGGCGGCGCGGCGTACAGGCCTGCCGTCGCCCGGCAGTCCTTTTTTGGTAGTGATTTCAACGGTGACAACGGCCAGGCGATTAATTATTATGCAGCTCAGGACGGCAATTTGCCGAAGGATCCACTACTGACCTCTCCGTCATCGGAAATAAAATGTTTAACCCAGACCAGAATCGTCTTGCTCCCACGCTGGCGATGATCATGGCCGCGTCGCTCGTGGGATTTATCACCGGCTATACGGTGCCGTTAATCAGTCTTGAGCTGGCGCAGCAGCAGATCGCGCCGCTGTATGTCGGCCTGCTGGCCGCCCTGCCGCCCGCCGGCATGATGATCTCCTCTTTCCTCTCTCCTGCGCTGTGCCGGCGCGTTGAGATGGGCGTGCTGCTGAGCGGCAGTTTGATCCTGCTGGCGCTGGCGACCATCGCCTCATGCATGACCACCGATATGACGCTGCTTCTGCTGCCGCGCTTGTTGACCGGCCTGGCCTCCGGGGTCATTATCGTTCTCGGTGAAAGCTGGATCACCGGCGGCGCGGCAGGCAGCCAGCGCGCCACCCTCACCGGTATCTACGCCTCGGCCTTTACCGGCTGCCAGCTGGCCGGGCCGCTGCTGATCTCCGTCGGCCCCGCCTGGCAGGCTTCGGCGCTGATGGCGATCGTCGCGGTCACCGCCGTCTGCCTGCTGATGCTGCGCCATCTGCCCACCGGCACCCGCGAAAGCCTTGGGGAGCGCGCCAGCTGGCGCAGCCTCGGCGCCTTCCTGCCGGTACTGGCCTCCGGGGTCTTCTGCTTCGCCTTCTTCGACGCCAGCATCCTCGCCCTGCTGCCACTGTACGGTATGGATAAAGGGCTTAATGAAGGAATGGCGGTGCTGCTGGTGACCGTGGTGCTTACCGGGGATGCGATGTTCCAGACCCCGCTCGGCTGGCTGGCCGACCGGGTCGGCATTCGCCGCGTGCATCTGGCCTGCGCGGTGGTCTTCAGCCTGTCGCTGCTGGCCCTGCCGCTGATGCTCGGTTCGCGCATTCAGCTGATGGCCATTTGCCTGCTGCTGGGCGCCGCGGCGGGGGCGCTTTATACCCTGTCGCTGGTGCGGGCGGGGAAAACCTTCAGCGGACAGAAGCTGATTATGATTAACGCCCTGTTCGGCTTTTTCTGGTCCGCCGGCAGCGTCGCCGGGCCGGTAGTCAGCGGCATGCTGATCGGCATCACCGGCTACGATGGCCTGATCGCCACCCTGGTGGCCAGCGGCGTGCTGTTCCTGCTGATTCAGTGTCTGTGCAAAAACGAGAAAACCCTGCTCGCCAGCGAGCAGGAAGACGACATGGACGAAGCGACGGAGTCCGCACAGTAGTCCTGACGGGCTGGCCTGGCGCCAGCCCTTTTTTTATGGCCCTTACCTGAGGGTATCCTGTTCCTGCTGGCTCACTGCTGTAACCATTGCCGGCCCCCTGCCGAGAGGAAATTCCATGGAAAGCATGACGTTACATCGTGGCAGATTGATCGATCATATCCTGCTGGTTGTCGAAGACTTTGAGGCAAGCAAAGACTTCTATACCGCCGTACTGTCGGCGCTGGAGATCCCGGTTATTACCACCGCTAATGACTACTTGCTGGCCGACGAACTGGTGGTGGCCTCACGCCACAGCCCGGAGGCTGCCGGGAAACTGACAGGACGCCACCACCTGGCGTTCCAGGCCAGAGATCGTGACAGGGTGGACGCTTTTTACCATGCGGCGCTGACCCATGGCGGCCGCGATAACGGCGCGCCTGGCGAACGACATTATCATCCTGGTTACTATGCCGCTTTTGTGCTGGATCCGCAGGGGAATAATATTGAGGCGGTCTACCATGGCGAGGCTGAGCGCAGCGCCGGGTCTGTTGCGATCAGCTTCACGCAGTAAGCGGGCGAAAGTCACATTTTCTTACCTACGCGATTCCCATAATAAATGTGGGTGTTATCATTTCCTTAATAAATAATTCATACCCATAGCTGAGGCGTCGATGCTGGAAAACCTAATCATCTGATAATCAGACTTCCGACCATGACTGGCCGGACTGATTATCACTGCGCTGAAATCGAATGCGGACACTGGCGAATGTTCGCCTATTTTGCCCATGATGATACAGGTTTCCCGGTATGAATGTTTTCCGTCAGGAGCAAGCGACTTTATTCATTCTCGTCCCCTGCGGACAAACGCTCCACATCCACGCGATGGCAGCGAGCCCCCTCCCTCGCATAAGAAACGTCCCCCCCAGCCAGTTCACCCGGTGCGTTATCCCTCTGCCATGCTCGATCACTCCCTCTGCATGCCGTTGCGTTGCCGTACCCAATGACAGTCGCCAGGCGAATTTTATCTTTCGGTTTGTCATTCCCCGGCCAGCCTGTGACGACAGCCGCAAGGGATCCACATCAACCAGGCCCCGATACCAGGGAAACCGTCACCGACCAGGGAGTCTTCGAGTATGAAATTAGCGTTGGAACCGCATATCCGTTTTAGCAGAATCTTGTTGTTTCCGCTGGCGATGGTTATCTATGATTTTTCTGCTTATCTGACTACCGATCTCATTCAACCTGGTATTATCCACATCATCCGGGAATTTGAGGCTGATGTTGCGTTAGCCCCGGCTTCTGTCAGTCTCTATTTAGCCGGGGGGCTGGCATTACAGTGGCTGCTGGGGCCGCTCTCCGACCGCATCGGTCGCCGCCCCGTACTACTGACCGGAGCCATCATCTTTGCTTTGGCCTGCTTCAGCATGATCTTTGTCACTTCGATTGATCAATATCTTATCGCCCGCTTTATCCAGGGAACCAGTATCTGCTTCATTTCGACAGTCGGCTATGTCTCCATCCAGGAGGCTTTTGATGAAAAAGAGTCTATCCGCATTATGGCGGCGCTGACATCCATCGTTTTGCTGGCGCCGGTAATCGGGCCCCTGGCGGGCGCTGGCCTGATGAATTTCCTGCACTGGAAGTTATTGTTTGCGATCATCGGCGCAATGAGCTTACTGGCCTGGGCGTTACTGATTTTTAACATGCCAGAGACGGTCACCCCTCAGGGCCGGGGGTTTCGTCCGGAAGAGGTATTTTCCGATTTTGTCCGCGCCTTTAAACAGCCGGTAGTGCTGACTGGCGCGCTGGCGTTGTCATTCAGTAACCTGCCGATAATCACCTGGGTAGCACTCTCTCCGGTGATCCTGATCGATGACGGCGGGATGTCGCGCGGCGCCTATGCCTGGACCCAGGTGCCTGTCTTTAGCGGCGTTATTATTGCCAGTATCATCGTGGCCCGTTTTATCAAGGATCCGACTTCTCCCCGCTTTATCTGGCGCACTATCCCGATACAACTGACCGGGTTGTTGGTATTACTGGTGGGAAATATTGCGTGGCCCCATACCTGGTGGTGGTCCGTTTCAGGGACAAGTCTCTATGCCCTCGGAACAGGCCTGTTGTTCCCCGTATTATTCCGTTTTGCGCTTTTTTCCCACTCCCTGCCGAAAGGGACGGTTTCAGCCACCATCAACATTGTGGCGCTCAGTTTTATGGCAGCCTCGGTGGAAGTAGCGCGCTGGGTTTACTTCCAGGCTGGCGGCAGAATAGCTTTTCACTGCCTGGCGCTGATAGCGGGAATCGTCGTCATCATGCTGGTCTCGCGCTTGTTAAAACTCCGTCAACAACATCTCCTTCAGCCAGCCTGAAGGTTTACGCCTTTTTGCCCACAACAGGAGAACACTATGTTTTCATACATAATGCTGGGAACGAACGATCTACCACGCGCCATCGAATTCTATGACCCGTTAATGGCATTGCTGGGGCACCCCAAAGCCGGCCGTAACGAACAGGGGGCGTCCTGGGGCACCTTCAACGACAATCACACCTGTGGGCTGTGCGTGGGTATTCCTTTTGACCTGCAGCCTGCCGGGGCGGGTAATGGAACGATGGTGGCGCTTAACGCCCGCTCCGTCGAACATATTGCGGAACTGCATGCCCTCGCCCTGCAACTCGGCGGACGTGACGAAGGCGCTCCCGGTCATCGCCCACAATATGGCAACGGCTTTCACAGCGCCTACGTCCGCGATCCCGACGGCAATAAGCTGGCGTTTGTTTATTATGCGTCGGCAGCTTGAATGGCTGCTGCGGAAGTGCCTTTTTCAGGCAGTAATGCGTCATTCAGGACGGCCGACTTCGCCGTCCTGATTTCATTGATAATCACGAAAAACCGCGGTTAAAGCGCTACGACTTCTCTCCCCGACGAGTTATCTACCGCGAAGTGATAACGTAATCCGGCGTCGCGCATACAGCGTTTCCGCCGCCAGCTGAAAATGATATTCCATCGCCTTCAGCTTTTTCGTCTTGAGCTGTTTTAGTGGAATACCCTCGATATGCCCTGTCGCGACCAACCACCGGATTTCAGCCGTACTCAGCTTGAGCTGTTTTTTCAGTATTGATAGCAGGCTGATGCGAAATGGCTGACTGACTCTGACGCGCACCGTTATCCGCGGGCACGCCATCAGCGTCACCGACCATTGCTCATGAATACGAAAATTGCGATGCCCCGACGGCTCGGCGCCGTTGCGCTTCAGCGTCGCGAGGTCAGCGGCGTAATAGTGGACCATAGCTGCATCGTTCTGCATCAAGCGCTGAAGCAGTTTACGGTTTATCTTGCTGACATGCAGCCTGGAAAACAGGGCGATATTCCATGTGTAATCGCAGTGCGTGCATTTATAGATGCTCCAGATATCCAGCAGCTTCTTTTGCGAATTCACCCGGATGGCGCCGGAAGGTGCGAAGTCGCGTTTTACATTGCAGGCGGGGCAGCGTTTGGCAATGTGCTGATACCCCACGGGCGTGACCGTCCATGTAACTGTCATAACGTACCTTTTTTAACCCATACGAAACCGAGTCCGTCATTAACGGACCATGATTTTTGGCGTATGAAAAATAGTTAGTCGCTATTTTTCAGTGGGTTAAAAAAAGATTTCCAACGTTATATTCCTGGAGAAGCCCAAAGCGATACCCGGAGATTAACAAAGGGGTTATCGCGGGATATATGAGTTCAGTCAATGTTTATACTGATGATGAAAAACATCATCAATATATTTGACAACACTCAGCGGGCTGGCCTGGCGCCAGCCCGCTCGGTTTACAGCACCTTGCTGAGGAACGCGGCGGTGCGTGGGTTGCTCGGCGCGCTAAAGATCTGCCCCGGCTTGCCCTCTTCCTGAATCACGCCCTGGTCGATGAAGATCACCCGGTCGGCCACTTCGCGGGCAAAGCCCATTTCGTGGGTCACGATCACCATGGTCATCCCCTCGCTGGCGAGGTTTTTCATTACCTCCAGCACGTCGCCCACCAGCTCCGGATCCAGCGCCGAAGTGGGCTCATCAAACAGCATTATCGACGGCTTCATCGCCAGCGCGCGGGCAATCGCGACGCGCTGCTGCTGGCCGCCGGACAGGCTCGAGGGCCAGGCGTCGCGCTTATCGCTTAACCCCACCTTCGCCAGCAAGGCTTCCGCCAGGTCGACCGCCTGCTGGCGCGGCATATTGCGCAGGTTCATCGGCGCCATAATCAGGTTTTCCAGCACCGTCATGTGCGGGAACAGGTTAAAGCGCTGGAACACCATGCCGACGCTTTCGCGCATCTTGTTGAGGTCGGTAGTGCGGTCGTGAGCGGCAAAGCCGTTGACTACCACCTCGCCTTCGCTGACCGTCTCCAGGGCGTTCATACAGCGCAGGAAGGTACTTTTCCCCGAGCCGGACGGGCCGATGATGCACACCACTTCCTGCGGTTTAATATCGCAGCTGATGCCGCGCAGCACGTGGCTGTCGCCGAAGCGCTTATGTAAGTTATTAATGTGAATCACTTTTGCCAAACCTCTTTTCCAGACGGTTAACCAGCTGCGCCAGCAGGAAGGTGATCACCCAGTAGACCAGGGAGATGGTCAGGTAGGGTTCCCAGTAGGTGGCGTAGGCGCCGGAGACGGTGCGCGCGGCGTAGGCCAGATCGGCCAGGCCAATCGCCGAGGCCAGCGAAGAGTCCTTAACAATGGCGATGGCGTTGTTGCCCAACGGTGGCAGAATGCGGCGAAACGCCTGCGGCAGGATAACCTTGCGCATGGTTTTCCACCACGGCATGCCCAGCGCGCGGGAGGCCTCCATCTGCCCTTTGTCGATCGACTGGATGCCGGCGCGGAAAATCTCCGACACATAGGCCCCGGCGTTAAGGGTGATCGCCACGATGCAGGAGAGGAACGCCCCGTAGCTGGCGCGCAGCTCGCGGGCAAAGTCGGCGCTCATCAGGCCGCAGGTCACCAGCAGGCCGTCGCGCGGGTTGATAAATAGCGGCACCAGCGCAAAGTGCACCACCATGATCTGCACGAACAGCGGCGTACCGCGGAAGGCGCTAACGTAAAAGCGCACCGGAAACTGCACCAGGTAGCGGAGAATATATTTCCACGGCCCGTGCTCGGCCTTCGCCATCCGTCCGAGACCGAGGGTTAACCCCCACAGCGTCCCGAGGATCACGCAGATAATGGTACATTTAATCGTCATCAGGGCGCCGTCCACAAACAGCGGACCGTACTCCTCGATGATCTCCCAACGGAATCCCGTCATAGTCCTTCCCTAAAAAATACGGCTATCGCCTGGGCGATAGCCGTGGTCACTGAAAAAGGTGGGTTATTGCGCTGGCAGCGTCGGCACGTTGTCGTCGAACCAGGTTTTATAGATTTTGGCGTAAGTCCCGTCGGCAACGATCTTCTGCAGACCGGCGTTGATTTTGCCCAGCAGTTCGCTGTTGCCTTTCGCCACCGCGATACCGAAATACTGACGTTCGAATTTGGCATCCGGCACCAGCTTGAACTGCTTCTCCGGGTGCTGTTTGATGTAGTACTTCACCACCCCGACGTCACCCACCGCGGCGCTGACGCCGTCCTCGAACAGTTCCTGGAGCATCAGCGGGGTATTGTCGAAGCGCTTGATCGCCGTGCTGTTCTTGCCCAGCACCTCAGAAACCACGATATCGCCGGTGCTGGAGTTCACCACCCCGACCTTCTCGTTTTTCAGGGCCGCCAGCGAATCCACCTTCGAGTCCTGGGCGACGACGATAGACTGCTCAGCCGGGAAGTACGGCGCGGAGAAATCGACCATCTGTTTGCGTTTATCGGTGATGGTGATCCCGGAGATGATGATGTCGCGGTCGCCGGTGTTCAGCGTGGCGAAGATGCCTTCCCATGGGGTATTGACCAGCTTGACGTCAAAGCCTTCGGCTTTGGCAATGGCCTTGATGATGTCGATGTCGAAACCTTCCAGCTGTTTCTGGCTGTTTTCAAATTCAAACGGCCGGTAGGTGCCGCCGGAGCCTACAGTATAGGTTTCCGTAGCCGCCTGTCCGGCTGCCGTCAGCGCGGCCATCATGAAACACGCTTTGAGCAAATTCTTGACCATGAGATTTCCTTTTTATGCATTTATTTTGCATAAAAATACACACACTGACTTTTATATGCAACCGGAAACCTTCCCGCTGGTGAATTATCTTATCAACTGCCGCGTTTACCGCCGGATTTACCAATGGCCCGGTGCAGGTCGTTGATTCGCTTCAGGGATTTCACCGTTTTTTGTGGCGTGGTGGAGGCCACCGACAGAACAATCATCTCCAGACAGACCAGCACCGTGCCGTGCAGCGGCATCCGGCTACTGTCCCCGCCGCGCGGGACGTCAATCACCACCTGCGCCTCCTGGCTGAAGCGCGAGTCCACCGCCTGGGTCAGCAGGATGGTCGGAATACCCAAGCGCTTCGCCTCGCGCAGGGTGGTCATCCCCTCACGATGGGGCGATTTTTGCCCCATCATGATCAGCACATCGCCGCGCTGCAGGCCGATGAGCTGCTCGGCGAGGCTGAAACCCGTGCGGTTCATCACATACGCCGGCAGGCCAATGCGGCTGAACAGCCGGGCGGTGTACTCGGCGAGGATCCCCGAGGCGCCGATACCGAAGATCCCCACCTGGCGTGCGTCGCTGAGCAATGCCACCGCCTGAGCCACCGCCGCGCGGTTGTCGGCCCGCGACAGGACCTCGCAAACCCGTTGATGGCCTTCCAGCACAAAATCAATACTGGAATTGACGTCGCTGGAGAGCGCGGTGACCGTGGTGCGCATCTTTTCCGCCGAGGTGACCGAGGTGCCGAACCAGCGCTCCATGGTCTGCTTAAGCTCGCGCAGCCCGGCGAAGCCCAGCGCCTGGATGGCGCGCACCACCGTGGCGTCGGAGGTCTGGGTCGCGGTGGCGATCTCCATCGCCGTCTGCTCCAGCACCACCTCGCGGTTGTCGTTGATATAGCTGACCACGGCCCGCAGTCGCGGAGAGAGCTGATGCGCCCGGGCGCGATAGCGTTCGCCGAACAGGTCGACCCGCCCCTTCTCTTTTTTTACCGCGCTTTTCATTTGGCCTCCGCCGGGAGCGGCCTGCCGGCAATATGCGACTGCACCTGGGCCACCATCAGGGAGAGCGCGGCGTAGGAGTTGGAGATCACCTCCTCCCGCGGCAGCAAAATATAGTGCCCGGTGCGGCAGGCGCGCATAAAGTCGCACCAGCCGGGCATCACCGCTTCCATCGCCTGCAGCTCATCCTGCAGCTTACCGCCGGTATCCGACCGCCAGGTGGCGAAGACAAAATCGGCGTCCAGCTCCGGCAGCTGTTCCGCGCTGACGTCAATGCGCTGGCCGTCGGGGATCCGCTCAATCAGCGGCGGAAAGCGGAACCCGGGGTCGCGCAGCACCCGGCCCAGGGCATGATACGAATGATGCACCGTGACCTTGCCATTGTTCGCCTGGATCACCGAGACGGTGTACTGAGAAGGGTTGACCATCGCTTTCAGCTGCTTGATTTGTTCCTGATAGCGACGCTCAAGGATCGCCAGCCGCGGCTGGGTGCTGGTCAGCTGGGCCAGCTTGCGGTAAATCTCCGGGGCGCTGCCCTGTAGATGGTCGATACTCACCGTCGGGGCAATCTTCTCCAGCTGCTCCACCGACACGTGGCGGCTGGGCTCGGTGATGATCAGATCCGGCCTGACGGCAGCCACCGCTTCCAGATCGATATCGGCGGTGCCAATAAAGCGGATATCGCTGTTATCGAAATCGACACCGGTGAGCTGGGCGCTGGAGCGCAGATAGTGGCTGCCGTCCGGGCGCGTGCGGCCGTGGCTGGCGATCGGTGGCGCCCCGAGCTCAATCAGCGGAATAGTAATATCGAGATCGTGCATCGAAACAATGCGCTGCGGATGCAGCGGGACGGTGACCGTGCGGCCTAAATCATCGGTAAAAGTTTGAGTATGTGGGTCGGCGGCGCTGACGGCCCCCGTCAGCAACAGCAGCAATGAGACGAACCAACGCATAATACCTTCCTGATTAAAGGGCATCACGGCGACGCCAGAGCAAGACAACAAAGAACGGGCAGCCCACCAGGGCAATCACAATCCCCGCCGGGATCTGCAGCGGCGCAAACGCCAACCGGCCAAGGGTATCGGTCGCCAGCACCAGCAAGGCGCCAATCAGGGCGCTGCCGCTCAGCAGCGAGACCTGGCCGCCGCGCAGCACGAAACGCGCCATATGCGGCGCCATCAGGCCCACAAAGCCCAGGCTGCCGACGCAGGAGACGCTGGCCGAGGTCAGCAGCACCGGGGCGAAAAAGCGCAGCAGAGTCAACTGCTGCAGACGCACCCCGAGGCCGATGGCGGTTCGGTCGCCCAGCAGCGCCGCGTCCGCCGCCCGGGCGGTACAGAACAGGATGATGGCCCCGGGCAGCGCCCAGCAAAAGGCCACCGCCAGCAGCGGCCAGGTGGCGGCCTGCAGGCTGCCCGCCAGCCAGATCATCGCCGTCTGCACGTCGCGTACGTCGGCGGTGGTCATAAAGATGCCGACCGCCGCCGCCAGGGTCCAGGAGACGCCGATGCCAATTAAAATAAAGCGCGGCCGCGAGCAGTCGCGGGCCAGCGTCAGGACCAGCAAGGCCACCGCCACGCCACCGACCATCCCCGCCAGCGGCCGCCAGACCAGGCCTACCGCCGGGAAAAACAGCACCAGCGCCAGGACCACGATGCTGGCCCCCTCTTTAACGCCGATCAGCCCCGGGTCGGCCAGCCCGTTGCGGGTGATACTCTGCATCGCCGCGCCGGCCAGCCCCAGCATGGCCCCGCACATCAGCGCCATCAGGATCCGCGGCAGGCGGATATCAAACAGAATAAAGCGCGGCTGCTCGCCCATCTCCTGTGGCGCCAGCAGGGCCCGCGCCAGCGTCGATGCGGGCAGCGGATAGCTGCCGCGGCTGAGGCTGTACAGCCCGAGCGCCAGCAGCATCAGCAGCATAAAGGCGGCAATTTTCAGCGCCGCCGGGCGCAGCAGCAGCTGGCGGGAAGCGAAAAGCAGCGGCCGAAAACCGGCCCGGTGAACGGCGCGCGTCATTTAAAAAACCTCGCGGCGATAAAGATAAACAGCGGTGCGCCCACCAGGGCGGTCATCGCCCCGGTGGCCAGCTCCTGCGGCGCGACCAGCGTCCGGGCGGCGATATCCGCCAGGAGCAGCACCAGCGCCCCCACCGGCGCCGCCAGGGGCAGCGCCAGGCGGATATCTTCCGTCACCAGACGGCGCACCACGTGCGGCACCACCAGCCCGACGAAGCCGATCGGTCCGGCCACCGCCACCGCCGCGCCGCAGAGCAGCGCAATCGCCAGCAGGCCCAGCAGCCGCGTCTGGACGAGGTTCACGCCGAGGCCCAGCGCCACCTTATCCCCCAGAGCCAGCACGTTAAGGCGCGGGGCAAGGAACAGCGCGACGCCAAGGCCGATCAGCGCCGGGACCAGCGCCGTCCACAGCGTGCTCCAGTTCAGCCCGGCCAGATCGCCCGCCAGCCAGGTGCGCATCGCCAGCAGCGTTTGTTCATCGAGAATTAATATCGCCGCCGTCACCGCCGACGCAAACGCCGACAGCGCTACCCCGCACAGCGTGATGCGCAGCGGCGTCGCTCCGCCGCGACCGGCAGAGGCCAGCACCATCACCCCGCCGAACAGCAGCGCCGCGCCGCAGGCGGCGGTCAGCGGCCGCGCGGCGGGGAAAGCGCCGAGAGAGAGCCCCAGCGCGGAGGTCGCCACCACTGCCAGCGACGCGCCGGCGTTAAGGCCGAGGATATGCGGCTCGCCCAGCGGGTTGCGGATCACCGTCTGCAGCAGCAGCCCGGCGACGCCGAGCGCCGCGCCGGTCAGCAGCGCCGCCGCCAGCCGCACCAGGCGCAGTTCGACGATAATCCGCTGCTCGAAATTGCGCGGATTGTACTCCAGCAGCGCCTGCAGCACCGTCTGCGGGGCGATCCAGCGGGCGCCCAGGCCAAGATGCACCAGCGAACCGGCGATAAGCAGCAGCGTAAGCAGGAGCAGTGCCAGTCGGGGACGGGCGCGCCGCCGCGCGGAATGCAGGATAGTCACGCTCATTGCGCCGCCGCCTGGCGGGCGCGAAACGGCATAAAGAAGGGTTTGCCGGTTTGCGGGTTAATCGACATCTGCACGTCAACGTCAAACACGCGTTTAATCAGCTCAGGGCTACAGACTTCGTTGTCGCTAATCGTACCGGCGATGCGCCCCTGTTTGAGAAACACCAGCAGATCGGCGTAGTTCACGGCAAAGTTGAGGTCATGGAGCACCGTCACCACCGTGCGGCCATGTTCGCGGGTCAGGGTCTGGAGCAGCTCGAGAATATCGACCTGATAGCGCAGGTCGAGCCAGGTGGTCGGCTCATCGAGCAGAATGGTGGCCGTTTGCTGGGCCAGCGCCATGGCGATCCAGCAGCGCTGACGCTGGCCGCCGGAGAGGCTGTCCACCGGCAGATGAGCGAACTCGCGGGTGCCCGTTAAGCGCAGCGCCTCCTCCACCGCCAGCTCATCGGCGTCTGACCACTGACGCATCAGCCCCTGCCACGGATAGCGCCCACGCGAGACCAGCTCGAAAACCGTTAACCCTTCCGGGGTCAGCGGCGATTGCGGCAGGATGCCGAGCTGGCGCGAGACGGCCTTCGTCGGCATCTGATGAATGGCTTGCCCGTCCAGACGCACGCAGCCGCCGAGCGGCTTCAGCATCCTGGCGATAGTCGATAACAGCGTGGATTTGCCGGAGCCGTTCGCCCCTGCCAGCACCGTCATTTTGCCGCTGGGGATGGTCAGGTTGATGTCGTCAACGATCAGGGTCTGGCCGTAGCCGGCTGACAGGGCATCCAGTACGATCCCCTGCTCTGCAGGTGTCACCCGCTGTGGCATAACTCGCTCCTGCACCGCAGCGTTCCAGGCGATGGCTGGACATTCTGCAGTCAAATCAAAATAAATCTCATTCTCTTTTGATCATGACGGGGATGAATGTAGTAGTCAATAGTCGCCATCGTCTTCCTGCGGAGACGCTGACTACAGCGAGGCTGCGCCAACACAACATAATTTAAATAAAACAATATCAAATAGATAAGTGCATAACGCTCCCTACTGGAGGCGTTTAAAACGTCCTGTTCCTCGCCGCTGAAATTTTATCTTGCATAACGTTTACTACTACATTCCTTCATGGTTGAATGATTCTCAATTACACATATAAAGGCGCATTCAGACGCTAAACCACGTGTTTTTATTATTCAGGGCAATGATTTTATTGGCTTTATCTGACCGCAAAGGCAGATTCGTTCACGAGAAAAAGATAATGACTCAACCCCATGTCGCCTTCACCTCGTTGCAAGGGCGGGCGCTTTTTTCGCTTCTTTTTTTAGCCTCACCGGGATTAATGGCCGCGGAAAATCACGCGGCGAAAGATAACAACGATGCGGAAGAGACCATCACCGTGGTGGCCAACGACGCCCAGCAGAGCGCCACCAGCGGCTATCAACCGCTCAGCTCCTCTACCGCGACGTTGACCTCAATGCCGCTGCTGGATATTCCGCAGGTGGTGAATACCGTCAGCGATCGGGTTCTCGAAGATCAGCACGCCACCTCGCTCGATGAGGCGCTGTATAACGTGGCCAACGTGGTGCAGACCAACACCCTTGGCGGCACCCAGGACGCTTTTACCCGCCGCGGCTTCGGCGCTAACCGCGACGGCTCGATCATGACCAACGGCCTGCGCACCGTGCTGCCGCGTAGCTTTAACGCCGCCACCGAACGGGTGGAAGTCCTGAAGGGACCCGCCTCGACGCTGTACGGTATTCTCGATCCCGGCGGGCTGATCAACGTCATCACCAAACGTCCGGAGCGGCAGTTCTCCGGTTCGGTTTCCGGGACGTCCACCAGCTTTGGCGGCGGCACCGGCAGCGTCGACGTCACCGGCCCCATCGAAGGCACGAATCTGGCGTACCGGCTGATCGGCGAATATCAGAATGAGGATTACTGGCGCAACTTTGGTAAAAACAAAAGCCGCTTTATCGCCCCTTCCCTGACCTGGTTTGGCGACCGGGCGACGGTGACCGCGTCCTATTCGCACCGCGACTACAGCGCCCCCTTCGACCGCGGCACTATCTTCGATCTCAATACCGGGCATGCGGTGAACGTCGATCGCAAAACCCGCTTCGACGAAGCCTTTAATATTACCGATGGCTATTCCGACCTCGCCCAGCTCAACGCCGAGTATCGCCTTAACGACGCCTGGACCGCGCGCTTCGATTACAGCTACAGCCAGGATCACTATAACGATAACCAGGCGCGGGTGATGGCCTATGATTCGGCGACCGGCAACCTCACCCGCCGGGTTGACGGTACCCATGGCTCCACGCAGAAGATGCACTCGACCCGCGCCGACCTGCAGGGCAACGTGGTGGTGGGTGGCTTTTATAACGAACTGCTGACCGGCGTCGCCTATGAGAATTACGATCTGCTGCGCACCGATATGCTGCGCTGCAAGAACGTGAAAGGCTTTAACATCTATCATCCGGTCTACGGCACCCTCGACACCTGCAATACCGTCTCCGCGTCCGACAGCGATCAGCGGATCCAGCAGGAGAGCTATGCCGCTTACGTGCAGGACGCGCTGTACCTCACCGACAACTGGATCGCCGTCGCCGGCGTGCGCTACCAGTATTACACCCAGTACGCCGGTAAAGGCCGACCGTTTAACGTCAATACCGACAGCCGCGATGAGAAATGGACGCCGAAAGCCGGCCTGGTCTACAAAGTGACGCCGAACGTGTCGCTGTTCGCCAACGTCGCCCAGTCGTTTATGCCGCAGTCGTCGATCGCCAGCTATATCGGCGAGCTGCCGCCGGAAGAGTCCACCGCCTACGAAGTGGGCGCCAAATTCGACCTGCTGGAGGGCATAACCGCCAATATCGCGCTGTTTGATATCCATAAGCGCAACGTGCTGTACACCGAGAGTATTGGTGATGAGACGGTGGCGAAAACCGCGGGCAAGGTGCGTTCCCAGGGGGTGGAGGTGGATCTGGCCGGGTCAATTACCGATAACCTCAGCATGATTGCCAGCTACGGCTATACCGACGCCAAAGTGCTGGAAGATCCGGATTACGCGGGGAAACCGCTGCCGAACGTACCTAAGCACACCGGTTCGCTGTTCCTGACCTATGACATTCATAACGTCTACAACAGCAACACCCTGACGGTCGGCGGCGGCGGCCATGCGGTCAGCAAGCGCTCCGGCACCAACGGCGCGGATTATTATCTGCCGGGCTATGCGGTGGCAGACGTGTTCGCCGCCTATAAGATGAAGCTGCAGTATCCGGTGACGCTGCAGGTGAACGTGAAGAACCTGTTTGATAAGACCTATTACACCTCTTCCATCGGCACCAATAACCTCGGTAACCAGATTGGCGATCCGCGTGAGGTGCAGTTCACGGTGAAGATGGATTTTTAACCCTTACCCTGGCAACGGATGTCGATTGCCGGGCGGCGCTGCGCTTGCACCGGCCTACGGACCTTCCCCTCGAGTTCGTAGGCCCGGTAAGGCGCAGCCGCCACCGGGCATTGCGTTCACCTTACCAGTCCTCCTCCTGGCCGAGGATGCGCAATATATCCTGACGATGCTGCAGCAGCTGCGGGTTATCGCGATGGCGGGGAAAGTCCAGCGGCAAGGCGAACTCGGCGATAATCCGCCCCGGACGCGGCGACATCACCAGCACCCGCTCGCACAGCAGCAGCGCCTCTTCGATATCGTGGGTCACCAGCAGGCTGGTATAACCCTGCTGCTGCCAGAGGGCGATCAGCTCCCGCTGCATACTGATGCGGGTCAGCGAGTCCAGCTTGCCCAGCGGTTCGTCGAGCAGCAGCAGGCGCGGCTCGTTCAACAACGCGCGCGCCAGCGCGGCGCGCTGCGCCATCCCCCCTGACAGCTGCCGCGGCCACGCCTCGCTGAAGGCCTGCAGCCCGATGCGGTCAATCAGCGCGTCGGCCTTTGCTTCCAGCCCCCTTTTGCCCTGCGCCTGCGGGCCCAGCAGTACGTTCTGCCGCACCGTCAGCCACGGATAGAGCGTCGGATCCTGAAATACCAGTATGCGCTCCGGCCCGGGAGCGCCGAGCGGCGCGCCGTCGAACTGCATCTGTCCGCTCTGCGGCGCTTCCAGCCCGGCCAGCAGCCGCAGCAGGGTGGATTTACCGCAGCCGGAAGGACCCAGCAGCGCCACGCTTTCCCCCGGCCGCAGCTGCAGGCTGATATTCTCCAGCACCGGCACCGCCTGTTTGCCGAGCGTAAACGCGTGATGAAGATGGCTTATCGATACCGCCGCGCCGCGCGCTATCGTCTGCGAACCTGATGTCGCGGTTACCATTGCATCCCTCCCCGCTGCCAGCTCAGCAGCTTATCGCGCAGCATAAATAATCCGCTAATCAGGCCGGAGCACAGCAAGGCCATCACCAGCAGCGCGGCGTACATATTGGGATAGGCCGCCCAGCCCTGGGCCCACTGGAGGTAAAAGCCGATCCCCGACTTCACCCCGACCATTTCAGCCACAATCAGCACCGAAAACGACGCGCCAAGCCCCATAAACAGGCCGACAAAGACGTTCGGCAGCGCGGCGGGGATCGCCACCCGCAGGATCAGGAAACGCTGGCTGGCGCCGAGGGTCCGCGCCACGTCGTACCATGCCTTGTCAATGCCAATGACCCCGGACCAGGTCAGCACCGTGACCGGGAACCAGGTGCTCAGCGCAATCAAAAACACACTGGCGCCGAAGCTTGACGGAAAAATAAACAGGCACAGCGGCAGCAGCGCGGTAGACGGCACCGGCCCCAGCAGGCGTAACACCGGATGGACCCAGTAGCCAATCCGTTGCGACCAGCCAATGGCCAGACCGGTGATGAACCCGCTGCTGGTGCCGAGCAGCACGCCGAGCCCCAGCAGCCCCAGGGAGTGCAACAGGCTGTCGAGCAGACGCGGCCAGTCATCATGCAGCACCTCGATCAGCGCCTGCGGCGGCGCGAAAAACGGCACCGGCAGCACGCCGCTCTTGGCGGTCAGCCCTTCCCAGACAGCGAACAGCACCGGCAGCAGCGCCAGCCACTTGCCGGCATGCCGCACGCGCGCGCCGCGCGCTCGCCAGTAGCGATAGCTCAGCGCCAGCAGCAGCAAGCCGCCGCCGAAGGTGAACTGCGCCAGCGCCCAGCCCTCGCTAAACGGCCAGCGCCGCCCGGCATCGGGCCAGGTCAGAGTAAACAGACCGCCCAGCAGCCACAGCGCGGCGGCCAGCAGCCCTTCTCCCCACAGCGGCGCGCGGCCGGTGGGGCGCGCCAGAGCCTGCTCAAGCGAAGACGTTGGCATAGATACTCTCCGCAAACTGATGGGGATCGGTGCCCGGTTTGATCACCTGCACCCGCTGCAGGTCGACCGCGTACTGCGTCAGCTCTTTCACGAACGCCTCACCCACCGCGTGGTGGCCGTGCCCCTGCCCGTGCAAAATGCCGCTCACCTCCGCTTCATTGGTATTGAGCGCATGGGCAAGGAAGGATTGCGCCACGCTTTCCGGGTGTTCTGCGGCATAGCTGTGCGCTTCAAGGATCGCCTGAGTGAGCGCCGCGGCGGCCGGTTTATGGTCCCGCGCCAGGCTCCCGCTCACCCCCAGCACGCAGCAGCTGAGGTTGGCATAATCTCCGGTCATATTGCTGGCGACAAGCTGATACTTGCCGGTCTCCAGCAGCCGATAGCTGAATGGCTCGCTGCCGCTGATGGCGGCGATTTCGCGTTTGTCCAGCGCCACGCTGAGCAGATCCGCCGGGTAGACTTTCCACTGCACGTCGCTGATCGGGTCGATACCGTGGCGCTTAAGCAGAATGGCGAAGAAATTTTTATCCGGCCCGGCCATGTCGGTGACGCCGATGGTTTGTCCCTTCAGGCTCTCGAGGCCGCCGAACGGCGAGTCTTTGGCCGTCAGCAGGTTCAGACAGCCGCCGTGGGTCCCGGCGGTGAGCTTGACGTCAAAACCCTGCTCCAGCGCCTTCAGCCAGCGCAGCGCCATCCCCACCCCGGCGTCGGCCTTGCCGGTGGCGATCGCCTCCAGCAGCACATCGGTGGAGTTGCCGAAGTTAACAAACTCAACGTCGAGGTTATATTTACTGAAAATCTTCTGCTGCTCGGCGACGGCGACCGGCGCGAGGCATACCGCACTTTTGTTGATCGCCAGCTTGATCTTGTACGGCTCTGGCAGGCGCAGCGCCGGATGGGCATCGCCGCTGGCCATCTCCGCCATATCGTGAGCCCACAGCGGCAGGGAGACCCCGGCCAGCGCCAGGCCGCCGCTAAGCTGTAAAAAACGGCGGCGGGAAAAAGCGGATCGGCTCATGGCGTCACCTCCGCGTGGACCGGCGCGGCGGGCACGCTAAAGCTGGGGTCAAAGGTCGGCTTCACGTCCAGCCGGGTGCGGATCAGGCCGTTGGCGAGATAAAAGTCCGCCGTCGCCTGCTGTTGGGTCACGGTTTCCTCTGCCAGCGGTTGCCACTGCGACTGGCGGTTGGCAAACTGCGCGCGGGCGATCTCCGCCGGGAAGCGGATGATCTCCCCCAGCGTTTTGCCGTAGCTGTCGAGATTGGCGTAGGCCCAGCGCTCGGCGCCGGCCAGGCGCTGGAGATAATCCTGCAGCGCGGCGCGCTTTTGCGGATCGTTAAGCGCGGAATCCGTTGCCGCAAGGAAGGTATTCCCCGGCAGCAGCCCTTTGCCGCTCGCCAGGATCTGCCCCTCGTTGGTCTTCACCATCTGGGTGGTGTAGGGTTCCCAGGTCGCCCAGGCGTCCACCGAACCGTTAAGCAGCGCCACTTTGGCGTCCACCGGGCCGAGGAACACCCACTGCACCTCCTTCGGCGAGATGCCCGCCTGCTCGAGCGCTTTCAGCGCCACGAAATGACCAATCGACCCTTTGCCGGTGGCAATGCGCTTGCCTTTTAACCCGGCGGCGGTTTTTATCGCGCTGCCGGGGGAAACCAGCACCGCGGTCCCCGCCGGGTTGCTTTTGTCCACGGCAATCGCTTTTACCGGCGCGCCGTTAGCCAGGGCGAAGAGCAGCGGCGCATCGCCGATGATCCCCGCGTCCACGGCGCCCGCGTTAAGGGCTTCCGCCAGCGGTGCGGCGGCCGGGAACTCGGCCCACTTAATGTCGTAAGGGAGATTTTGCAGGGCGTTGGCCGCCTCCAGCTGCGAACGCATGCCGCCTTTTTGATCGGCAATGCGCAGGGTAAGCCGCTCCTGCGCCGTCGCGTAACCGCCCAGCGCCAGCAGCATCAGCGCTGCCGCCACCCGGCCTGAGAATGATAGACGCATCGTGATTATCCTTGTGATTGAAAGACGAAGTGGCCGGCTGCCAGCCAGGCGCTGTCGCTCTGCGGGGTATGCACCCGGCCGCAGAGCACATTGCGGTAGTGGCGTTCCAGCGGGTTCTGTCGGCTGAGGCCATGATTGCCGGTCAGCTCGAGCGCGATATTCACCGCCTGAATGGCGTTGTCGGTAATAGTGACTTTCGCCAGATTGGCCTCGATGGCGGAAAAGCGCAGTGCGGCGGCCTGCTCCAGCAGGCTGCGGTTCACCAGCAGCAGCCCGGCGATCTGCCCGACCTTCTCCTGCACCCGCGGCAGGCGGGAAAGCGGATGGCCGAGGCCCGCGGGCACCCGCCCCGTCAGCCACCTCACCAGCCAGTCGTGAGCGGCGCGGGCGATGCTGTCATAGATCGCCGCCAGCAGCGCCGTCTGCCGGTTGGCGAACAGGCGCAACGGTTCCGCCTGGGCAGAGGGTGGTGAATCGACCGGCCAGACATCCACTGCGTGCTCTGCCGCCACCCGCACGTGGCGAAAAATCACCTCATGGCTGCCGGTGGCCCGCATCCCGGCGTGATCCCAGCTTTTCACCACGCTAATCCCGGCGCTGTCGCCAGGCACCAGCCAGGTGCCCACCCGCGGCGGGTTATCATCGCTTCTCGCCCATACCGCCAGCCAGCGTAGCCCTTCAATGCCGGTGGTATAGATTTTATGACCGTTGATGTCCCAGCCGTCCGCGCAGCGGCTCGCCACGGTGTCCGGCAGGCCGCCCCGCGCCGGGGAACCCAGCTCCGGCTCAACGCGCAGGCTGTTGATCAGGCCACCGCGTTCGACGGCGTCGTGAAAAACCTGCTGGCGCAGCGGCGCGTGCCAAGCGTCGTTTTCCGCCAGCCGCAAATGGTGCAGATACTGCATGCAGACGATCAGCGCCGTCGCCGGCTCACCCCAGGCGATGGCGGCGATGGCCTGCTGCAGCTGGGCCAGGCTGGCGCCCGCGCCGCCGTAAGCACGCGGCACGGCGAGGCTTAACCAGCCCCCCGCGCGCAGGTGGTCGATATTGTGCCAGGGAAAGTCGCCGCTGGCGTCGAGGCTGGCCGCCTGCTCCGCCATCTGTTGGCGTACCGCCGTCAGCTGCTGCGCCCAGTCGTCGCGCTCAGGATGGATCACGATGCGCGCTCCGCCGCCGCACGCCGCGCGGCTTTTTCACGAGCGATCGGCAACAGCGCCCGGCCGTAGTCTGCCGCATCGTTCAGCGGGTCGAATCCGCGGATCAGGAAGTTGCGCACCCCGAGGTCGTAGTAATCGAGCAGCGCATCGGCCACCTGCTCCGGGGTGCCCACCAGGGCGGTAGAGTTATGCCCGCCGCCCACCAGCTGGGCGATGCCGGTCCACAGGCGTTTGTCCACCACTCTGCCCTGCGCGGCGGTGGCCCGCAGCCGCTGGGCGCCGATGCTGTCCGGTTTGGCCTTGAAACCGCCCCCGCGCTGCGCCGCCTGCTCGGTGGCGACATGCAGGATATGCTCGGCTTTCTCCCAGGCCTCGGCTTCGCTGTCGGCGATAATCGGCCGGAACGAGACGCTGAAACCGATGTCACGCTGGTGTTTCGCCGCTTCGGCGCGCACGCGCTGGATGGTCTCGCCGGTTTGCGCCAGCGACTCGCCCCACAGGGCGAAGACGTCGGCGTGTTTGCCGGCGACGGCGATGGCCGCTGCCGACGAACCGCCGAAGTAGATGGGAAGATGCGGCTTTTGCAGCGGACGAATAGCTGACCAGGCCTGTTCGGCCTGATAAAAATCGTTGTGAATATCGACAGGCTGCTCGCTGGTCCACACCTGGCGCACCACGTCGAGGAAGGCGTCGGTGCGGGCATAGCGCTGGTCGTGGTCGAGGTAATCGCCGTCCCGGCGCTGCTCGGCGTCATTGCCGCCGCTGATGATATGCACCGCCAGCCGGCCCCCCAGCAGATGCTCAAGGGTGGCGAATTTGCGCGCGGCGAGGGTCGGCGATACAAAACCGGGGCGATGGGCCAGCAGGTACTGAATTTTCTGCGTCGACAGTCCGGCCAGGGCGGTTACCAGAAAGCCGTCGGGTTGATCGGACCAGTGACCCACCAGCAGGCGATCGAACCCGGCGGCTTCATGGGTTTGCGCGAAGCGAACAATATAGTCGCGGTCAAAGATCGGCCCCACCGGGGCAATCGTTTCGGAAGAGAGGCGGTGGCCAATCATGCCAAGAAACTGAATGCTCATGAACAACTCCTTGCGTCAGGGTAATGGAGTGGCCGCGACGGCGGCGCTGGTCATTACCCTATACAGAGTGTGTTAATGAACAAAATGCATTTTTATCATATCTTAATATGCAAGACTTGCATTAAGATAAAATGAGTACTGTTTTCAGTCGGATACTGTCAGCTGCTGCACCACTTTGCTGGCGAAAAAGATCAGCGGCGACTGCAGGTTGGCCAGATACTGAGCGTGGATCAGCCACAGCGACACCGCAGGCTGAAAATTGCTGAGGTTGACGACCTCGATCTCGTCCCGCCACGGGCTGGCCGCCAGCGCCGCCCGCGGCACCAGACCCAGCCCCAGTCCCTGCGCCACCAGCGCCATCTGCAGCTGGGCGCCCGCGCTCTCGACGTTAAGCTTCAGGCGCAGGCCCTGGCTTTGCAGCTCGCGGATGAGCCCGGCGCGCAGGCCACAGCCATCGGGGTTAAGGATCCAGCCCTGTTCGACGCACTCCCGCAGCGACGACGCCCGCAGATTCAGCCGCCGGGCGGCAATCGGCACCACCTCCAGGGGGCACAGCAGACGCCCGCTGTAGCCCTCGGCGAGGGTCTGCTGGGCGGGGCCCATCGCCAGCATCCCGTCCAGTTCGCCGTTTTCCAGCCGGCGCTGCAGCTCTCCGCTCCAGCCGCAGGTGACCTGCGGGGACAGTGCGGGAAACTGCTGGCTCAGCGCCGACAGCGCCGTCGGCAGCGCGATCTCGCTGATACTCTGCGGTACGCCGAGACGCAGCGCGCCGCGCGGCTCGCCTTGCGGATCCAACAGGCTGTAGAGCTTTTTCGTCTCGCGCTTAATGCTCAGGCACTGCTCGTACACCCGCTGACCGGCGGCGGTCAGGGTCAGCGGGCGGGTCTGACGCGCTAACAGCGTGACGTTCAGCTCCTGCTCCAGACGCTGCAGGCGCCGGGTTATCGCCGACTGGGTGATCCCCAGATAGTCCGCCGCCTGATTGAGGGAAGAAAACTGCACTGTGGCCAGCAGAGCGTCAATATCGTCGATGCGCATAGGATCCTTATGTGAAATTTGCATATTAATATATGCGTAAATTGCATTTAAATAATATTAACGCCTCTGTTAGCGTTTTGACCAGTCCCTCTGACAGGAAGCGCACATGACTGCACCACGACTGGAAAAATTACGCCATTTTATTCATGAGGTTGACCGTCTGCACCGGGAACACCACTCGACCGCGCCGCTGCTTGACGCCGTGGCGCAGCGGCTGGCGGCGCTGGTGCGTCACGACGACTGGCTGCCGGAAGAGTACACCCTGCCGCACCCACACCATTACCAGCAGTATCTGCTGCATGCCGACTCCGGCGAGCGCTTCTCGATCGTCAGCTTCGTCTGGGGGCCGGGACAGGCGACGCCGATCCATGACCACCGGGTGTGGGGCGCCATTGGGATGCTGCGCGGCGCGGAGGAAAATCAACGCTACCAGCTGGATGCCGATGGCATACCGCGCGCGCTGGGCGCCGCCACGCTTCTGCAGGCAGGTCAGGTGGAGAAAGTCTCCGCTGACGATGGCGACATTCATCGCGTCAGCAATGCGCTGGCGGATCGCGTCTCCATCAGCATACATGTTTACGGCGGCAACATCGGCGCGGTGAAGCGCGCAGTGTATACCCCGGAAGGCCAGCAAAAACCGTTTATATCCGGCTACTCCAACCGCCATTTACCCAATATCTGGGATTCCTCCCGCGAACACCAAGGATAACCATTATGTCCACTTACGCTTATCGCCAGGCCGCCGCGATCCGTCAGGCGCTGCTCGACCGTCGTGAACTGGCGCTGATCGACGTCCGTGAAGAGGCCGATTTCGCCACCGCTCATCCACTGTTTGCCGTCAATCTGCCGCTCAGCAAACTGGAGCTGGAGGTCCGCCGGCGGATACCGCGCTTCACCACCCCGATCACCGTCTACGACAACGGCGAAGGGCTGGCGGAGATCGCCGTCGAACGACTGCGGACCTGGGGCTATCAGGATGTGGCCCTGCTGGCCGAGGGTCTCGCCGGCTGGCGCCGCAGCGGCGGCGAGCTGTTTCAGGACGTCAACTCTGCCAGTAAAGCTTTTGGCGAGCTGGTGGAAAGCGTGCGTCACACGCCGTCGCTCAGCGCCCAGGAGGTTCAGGCGCTCATCGACAGACGACAGGAGGTGGTGATCGTCGACGCCCGGCGCTTCGATGAGTACCAGACCATGAGCATCCCCGGCAGCATCAGCGTGCCCGGCGGCGAGCTGGTCCTGCGGGTGGAGAGCCTGACGCCCTCCCCGCAGACGCCGATCATCGTCAACTGCGCCGGACGCACCCGCAGCATCATCGGCACCCAGTCGCTGATCAACGCCGGGGTGCCGAACCCGGTCCATGCCCTGCGCAATGGCACTATCGGCTGGACGCTGGCTGGTCAGACGCTGGCGCACCAGCAGCAGCGGCAATACGACCCCTCCGCCCGCGCCTCTGGCGTCCGGGCCGCCGAGGCGGCGCATCTCGCCGAACGGGCCGGGGTGGCAGTCATCGATGAAGCGACGCTACAACGCTGGCGGCAGCAGAGCGACCGCACCACCTTCCTGTTTGATGTCCGCAGCCCCGAGGAGTACGCGGCGGGCCACTATCCTGGCAGCCTGAGCGCGCCAGGCGGCCAGCTGGTGCAGGAGACCGATCACTTCGCCAGCGTGCGGGGAGCGCGGATAGTGTTACTGGATGACGATGGCGTCCGGGCGGCGATGACCGGCTCGTGGCTGGCGCAGATGGGCTGGGAGACGGCGCGGCTGAGCGCGCTGTCGGCCAGCCAGCTGAGCGAGCGCGGGGTGCCGGCCGCCGAAGTGCCCCCCGCCCCGCCGGCGGAGGAGATAAGCCCGGCGCAGCTGGCGCAACAGCTGGAGGAGCCCGGGACGGTGGTGCTCGATTTTACCACCAGCGCCAACTTTGTCGCCCGCCATATCCCCGGCGCGTGGTGGCTGACCCGCTCGCAGCTGCGCCAGGCCCTGGAAGCGCTCCCTCCCGCGCAACGTTACGTGGTGACCTGCGGCAGCAGCCTGCTGGCCCGCTACGCGGTGCCCGAAGTGGCGGCCTTAACCGGTAAGCCGGTACAGGTATTGCGCGGCGGGACGCTGGCGTGGATCGCCGCCGGTCTGCCGCTGGCCCATGGCGACGACGGCCTCGCCGTCGAGCGCCGGGACCGCTATCGTCGTCCGTACGAAGGGACCGATAATTCCGCAGAGGCCATGCAGGCCTATCTGGAGTGGGAGTACGGCCTGGTGGATCAGCTGGCCCGCGACGGCACCCACGGTTTTCGGGTGATCTAACTCCAGCGCGCCTCAGGCCTGACGCATGATCCACGAGTACTGAAAGCTCTTCGGCGCCGGAAAATGGGTCCGGCGCCGGTAGGAGCCCAGCGATTGCGGCGTGCAATAGGTGCAGCTCCCTAGCCATTCAACGCTCGCCGGCGCCACCCCCCCCTCTACGAAGATCGCTTCAGCGAAAGCGCGCAAATCAAACCACAGATTATCGCTGCCGCGCGCTGCGGCTTTAAGCGGATCGCTGACCGGGCCCGAACGGGAATGGAACAGCCGCTGGCGGTGCCGGGCCACCCGGTCACCGCCGGGCTGGTCCAGCAGTTGCTGATAAAATCCGGCGGAGACTTCGTAACAGCAAGGGTGAATATGCGGCCCCACGGCGATGACCAGATCGGTCAGCGCCACCCCCTGCTGGCGAAAAGTCGCCAGACTGTTGTCGACAATGCCGCTGGCCAGCCCCTGCCAGCCGGCATGGACGCTGCAGACGAAGCGACCGTCTCGCGAGGCGATCAGTATCGGCAGGCAGTCGGCGGTCACCACCCCCACCTTTTGCCCGGCCACGGCGGTAAACACCGCGTCGGCGTGCGGCCGCGTCGGCAGCGGCTGCTGATAGTGATGCACCTCATTGCCATGGACCAGCTTCACCGGGGCCAATTCGGCATAGGGAAAAGCGGCGGTTTCGTGGACATCGAGAAACGCGTGGCGGATGCCAGGGATAGCGTCGAGCAAGCGGGAGCGGTAAGCCATAGAGACGATAAACGACAGGGAATGATGTCTTACCTTAGGCCAGGACACGCGGAGAGGCAAGGCGGCGGCCCGGCATTTTTCCGCCAGACCGCCGGACAGCATCAGACCATGGCCGCGCGCTGCTGGTGATGCATCAGCCAGAACACCGCCACGCCGGCCAGCACGATGCCCGGCGCTGAGGCTGCCATCACCCCGACGGTGCCGGTGCCGAGGGCCAGCATCTTGCCGGCCAGCAAAGGGCCGCTCATCGCCCCGAGGCGGCCCACCGCCACGGCGGTGCCGACCCCGGTAGCGCGGATCGCCGCGGGATAGAAGAGCGGCGCCAGCGCGTAGAGCACACTCTGGCCGCCGGTGGCGAACAGCCCGGCGACAAACCCCGCCAGCAGCATCCCGCTCAGCGTCGACGCACTGCCCAGCGCCAGCAGCGATGCCAGAATGCCGCTGTATATCAGCAGCGACATGCGCAGCGGAGTAAGCTTATCCATCAGCGCGCCCAGCAGCAAAGTACCGCAGGCGGCGCCGATCTGCAGAGAGAACATCACCCCCGCTGCCTGGCTGGCGCTGAACCCCTGGCCCACCAGCAGCATCGGCAGCCAGTTGATGAGCATATAGACCACCAGCAGGGTGAAGAAATAGCCCAGCCACAGCAGCAGCGTGGCGGCAGCATGTCCCGGGGCAAACAGGGTGCGCAGCGGTACGCTGGTCTCCACGCGCTGAAACGCCTGCGACTCCGGCAGCCAGCGCATCAACAGCGGGATCAGCAGCAGCGGGACCACGCCGCCAATCCAGAAGATGGTCTGCCAGGCCGCGGCGAGGCCAGAGAACCCCAGCGCCGCCGCCAGCGCGGCGCCAATGGGCACGCCGCAGTACATCAGGCTCACCGCCCGGCCGCGAAAGCGTGGGCCAGCGGCTTCCGAGGTTAAGGCAATCAGGTTCGGCAATGCCGCCCCCAGCCCGACGCCGGTGAGCAGGCGCGCCAGCAGCAGCGTCGGGAAGCTCCAGGCCACCGCGGTGGCCAGCGAGAACAGGCCAAACAACAGCACCGAGCTCAGCAGGATGCGTTTGCGCCCGTGGCGGTCCGCCAGCATGCCGCCCACCAGCGCGCCGGGCAGCAAGCCGAGGATCCCGGCGCTGAAGATCCAGCCCATCTGCATTTTATCCAGCGCAAAGGCCTGCGCCATGCCGACGGCGGCGATCCCCGCCGCCTGCAGATCCAGCCCCTCCATCAGGGCCACCATAAAACAGAGCCCGATGGTGACCATCAGGCGCGAGGAGTTTGTGGTCGTTATCTTGGTCATAGGGTACCTTGGCGATAGCCGGACAAGCGGATCAGGTGATGGGCGGCTGATGCGTGGTCAGCCGCGCGTTGTTATTTTTGGCGGTTAAGCAGATCCAGCGCGACGTCGACGATCATATCCTCCTGGCCGCCGACCATCCGCCGTTTGCCCAGCTCGACGAGAATATCCACCGCGCTGAGGCCATAGCGCGCCGCCGCCGCTTCGCTGTGGCGCAGGAAGCTGGAGTAGACCCCGGCGTAGCCCAGCGCCAGCGTTTCGCGGTCGACGCGCACCGGGCGGTCCTGCAGCGGCCGCACCAGCTCGTCGGCGGCGTTCATCAGCGCATAGAGATCGGTGCCATGTTGCCAGCCGAGCTTGTAGGCGGCGGCAATAAACACCTCCAGCGGCGCATTGCCCGCCCCCGCCCCCATCCCGGCCAGGCTGGCGTCTATGCGATCGCAGCCCTCTTCCACCGCAGCGATAGAGTTGGCCACCCCGAGGCTCAGGTTATGGTGGGCATGCATCCCGGTGGCGGTCTCCGGCTTCAGCACCGCCTTCAGCGCGCGGAAGCGGTCGCGAATGTCGTTCATGTTCATCGCCCCGCCTGAATCCACCACGTAGATGCAGGTCGCCCCATAGGATTCCATCTTCAGCGCCTGCTGCGCCAGCGCCTGCGGGGAGATCATATGGCTCATCATCAGAAAACCGACGGTGTCCATCCCCAGCTCGCGGGCAAAGGCAATATGCTGCGCCGCGACGTCCGCTTCGCTGCAGTGGGTGGCGACCCGCACCACCCGCGCCCCGGCCTGATACGCGGCTTTCAGGTCGTGCAGCGTGCCGATGCCCGGCAGCAGCAAGGTGGCGATTTTCGCCTGGCTGACCACCGCCGCCGCCGCTTCAATCCAGGCGATATCACTGTGGGCGCCAAAGCCGTAGTTGAAGCTGGATCCCTGCAGCCCATCGCCGTGGGCCACTTCGATGGAGTCGACCCCCGCCTTATCCAGCGCGCCGGCAATCTGCTGCACCTGCGCCAGGGAATACTGGTGACGAATGGCGTGCATGCCATCGCGCAGCGTCACGTCCGAGATATAAAGTTTTTTACCGTTCATGCTGTCGCTCCCGCCGCGCTGTTCATTGCCCCGGCCATTTGCTCCGCCGTCGCCAGCGCCGCTGAGGTCATAATATCGAGGTTGCCGGCGTACGCCGGCAGATAGTGCGCCGCCCCTTCCACTTCGAGGTAAACCGCGGTTTTCAGGCCGGAAAAACGGCCCACACCGGGGAGGTTGACCGGCTTATCCTCGGGGATAACCTCAAACTGCACCTGCTGCTTCAGCCGGTAGCCAGGTACGTAAGCCTGCACCGCCGCCGCCATCTCGGCGATCGAGGCGGCAATCGCCTCCTGGGACGCCATCTCGCTCAGCACATACACGGTATCGCGCATCATCAGCGGCGGCTCCGCCGGGTTGAGCACGATAATCGCCTTGCCCTTGCCCGCGCCGCCCACTTTTTCAATCGCCTGCGAGGTGGTTTCGGTGAATTCGTCGATATTCGCCCGCGTGCCCGGCCCGGCGGATTGACTGGCGATGGAGGCCACGATCTCTGCGTAATGCACTTTCGCCACCCGCGAAACCGCGGCGATCATCGGGATGGTCGCCTGGCCGCCGCAGGTCACCATATTGACGTTGCCCTGGTGGAGGTTGGCCGCGAGGTTGACGACCGGCACGCAGTATGGGCCAATCGCCGCCGGCGTCAGGTCGATGACGCGGATCCCCGGCTTCGCTTCGCGCAGCGCGGCATCGTTTTTGATGTGCGCCCCGGCGCTGGTGGCGTCAAAAACAAAATCGATGTCGGCAAATTCCGCCATCTGCATCAGGCCGCCCACCCCTTCGTGGGTGGTCGCGACGCCCATGCGCCGGGCGCGGGCCAGGCCATCCGACTGCGGGTCGATGCCGACCATCACCGCCATCTCTAGATGCTGGCCGTGGCGCAGGATTTTAATCATTAAATCGGTGCCGATATTCCCGGAGCCGATAATGGCGACTTTACGTTTACGCATCACGATGTCCTTCTCCGGCGGCGACGAAGCGTGCCGCAACTGAGCCAATACCTTCGATATGGGCGACAAAGCTGTCCCCCTCGTTAATCGCCACCATCGGGCCTAACGCCCCGGTCAGCACGATATCCCCCGCCCGCAGCGGTTCGCCGAGACTCGCCAGCTTGCGCGCCAGCCAGACCGCGGCGTTCAGCGGATGCCCCAGGCACTCGCTGCCCCGGCCGCTGGAGACCAGCTCCTGGTTGCGGGTCATCCGCATGGCGCACTGCTTCAGATCCAGTCCTGCCGGGCGCTGCGCCGGGCCGCCAATGACGTACAGGCCGCAGGAGGCGTTATCGGCGACAGTGTCGACAAAGCCGATTGACCAGTCGCGAATGCGGCTGCCCACCACCTCCAGCGCCGGCAGCACCCATTCGATGGCGTTATACAGCTCATCAAAGGTGGTATCGGCATGCGGCAGATCCTGCTTCAACACCAGGGCGATCTCGGCTTCCACTTTGGGCTGCAGCACGCGGCCAAACGGCACCTCGGCGTTGTCGCCGTAGCACATGTCGGCAAACAGAGTGCCGAAGTCCGGCTGATTGACGCCCAGCTGCTGCTGCACTTTGGGATGGGTCAGGCCCACCTTGCGACCCACTACCCGCCGGCCATGGGCCACGTGGTGCTGGACGTTCAGACGCTGGATGGCATAGGCGGCGTCGGCGTTGTCGACGCCGAGGATATCGCGCAGCGGGGCGATCGCCTGGCCGGTCCGTTCGGCGTCGCGCAGCTGCTGCGCCAGCGCGTCAAGAGAAAAAGTCATCATCACTCCTTAGGCTCGTGCGAGGAAATTGAGCACCAGCTGATTAAAACTGTCGGCATGTTCCCACTGCGCCCAGTGGCCGCAGTCGCGGTAAATATGCAGCTCAGAGTCGGCGATCCCGGCGAGCAGGCGCAGCCCGGCGTCCATCGGCACGAAGCGGTCGTTGCGTCCCCAAACGATCAGAGTTGGCGCAGCGATCTCGCCGAGCCGCGGGCCAAAGTCAGGGAACTGCTTCGGGTTGGCTTCGAGGCTCTTGACGAAGTTGTCCAGATGGTCGCGGCGCGACAGCATATTGTTCAGCCGCGCCTCGAACAGCGCGTCAGTGAGGTCGCGGGTGTCAAAGACGAAAATGCTCATCATCTTCTTCAGGTTTTCAATGGTCGGCTCGCGGTACAGGGCGTTCAGCAGCTTGATGCCCTCCGTCGGCATCGGCGTGAACAGGCTCATGCCGCCGGTCCCCCCGCCCATCAGCACCAGCTTAGCCACCCGCTCCGGCCAGCTCAGGGTGAAGGCCACTGCGCTGTGGCCGCCCATCGAGTTGCCCAGCAGATGGACTTTATCGATCCCCAGCTGATCGACCACGCTTTTCAAAATGCGGGCGTTGAGATCCGAACGCGAGCCGCTGTTGATGATCGAATCGCTCTTCCCCCACCCCGGACAGTCGAGGAGCAGCACGCGATAGCCCGCCTCGACCAGCGGGTCAATATTGCGGCTGAAGTTGGCCCAGCCGGTAGCCCCCGGCCCGGAGCCGTGGAGCATCACCACGGTCTCTTTCCCGTCGCCGCAGTCATTGATATGGATACGCAGCGTGCGCCCCCCTTCGTCGACGTTGAGGAATCGGCTGGTGGCGGCTTCGGTTTGCGGTTGATAGCTCATGTTAGTCTCCCGGTTAATCAAATCTCGGTGGTGGCGCTCAGCGAGCCGAATCCGGCGATCCACTCGGGGATCGGCCGGTAATAGCGGCCTTCGCTACGCCAGCGGCCAAAAGCGGATAGCGCGGCAAAGGCGGCCACCCAGGTCTTAATTTCGTGCGTCGATTTGCCGGCCATCGCCGACAGCTCGTCGTTGCCGATCGCGTCCAGTTCGCTCAGCCGCCCCTGCTCCAGCAGGCTCATAAAGCGGTTGTCCCACACCGGATTAAGGGGATGGAGCGAGCGCGGGTCTTCGGTAAACCGGCGGGCGGCGCTGATCACCCGCTGCTGGCGCAGCTCGCGTTCGTCCGGCGGTAGCTGTTTACCGCTGCCGAGCAGGCGGTCGCGCAGATGGGCGTCGGCCTTCGCCAGCTCCGGCACCGGCGGCTGGTGCGACAGCCCGCCCGATCCGAGGATCAGCACCCGCTTATTGAGGGTGTTGAGGAAGCGGCCCATCGCCTCGCCCAGCTGCCGGGTGCGCTGAAAACCCGGTAGCGGCGCGGCGACGCCGTTAATAAACACCGGCAGCACCGGCAGGCGATCCAGCCCACCCAGCAAAAACTCCAGCGGCTGGGCGAAGCCATGGTCCACCTGCATGTTGTACGACACCGCCAGGTCGATACCGCTGTTGAGCACGGCGTGAGCGCAGGCTTCCGCCAGCTCGGTGGGCACCGGCAGGTCGCCGGCGGCGCTGGCGAAGTCGCCGATGGCGGTGGCGCCGACGCCGAGGCAGAACGGCGGCATCACGTCATAGAAAAAACCGTTGTAGTGATCGGGGGCGAAGAGCACCACCAGTTCGGGATCGAATTCAGCGATCCGCCGCCGGGCGTCGGCAATCACCCCGTTGACTTCATCAAGGACCGCCTGTTCAGGGTCAACGAATCCCACCAGCGGGGTGTGCGACAGACAGTGCAGATAGGCATGCATATCAGGCCACCTTCTCTTCAGCGTGGGCGGTATCCCCGGCTGCGAGGGTCATTTTTTCCGCCAGGGCGGTCAGCTGCGCGCCGAGGGTTTGCGGGATAGCGAGGGCGGCGACAAAGCGGTCCGGCCTGACCACGGCGATGGCGGTATGATGTTGCGCAAACCAGCTCTTCAGTCGGTTTTGCTTATCCCCCACCCGCAGCGTGCCCGGAGCGTTATCCTGCTCGCGGTGGATCTGCACCTCCGGCACCACCTGAATAAAGCGCACCCCTATCGCGCGCCAGCGAGCGATCTGCCCGGCGTCGAGCCCCCACTGCGGGTTGCAGCCCCAGCCGATAATGGCGAAATTCGCCCCGATAACCTCGTCGAGCAGGAGGCTCTCGCCATTCTCCAGCGTCACCTGCGGTTGAATAAACATTTTGCCCACCGGCGAGGATTTATCTGCGCCATCGGTCAGCAGCGCCCCCTCGCGATACTGCGGCATCGGCTTAAAGCGCATTTCGAGGAAGTAACGTTTCACCGGCGGCAGGTAGTTCAGCAGCCACGAGAGGCCATCGCGCACGGCCCCCTGCCAGCGCTTCGGCGGCGCCAGCACGTGGCCGGCGGTCACCGACAGGTCAATCATCGCCTTCGCGTGGTCGCGACGCTCCTGCTGGTAGCTGTCAAGCAGCGCCTCTCCCGCTTTGCCGTTGACCACCAGCGCCAGCTTCCACGCCAGGTTGAAGGCGTCGCGCATGCCGCTGTTGTATCCCTGGCCCTGCCAGACCGGCATGATGTGCGCGGCGTCGCCGGCCAGCAGCACCCGATCAATGCGAAAGCGCTCGGCAAGGCGCGCGTTATGGGTGTAGACCCGCTGGCGGATCAGTTCGACGCGATCCGGGTCCGGTAGCACTTTGCTCAGCAGGCGGCGCATATTGTGCGGCTCGCTGAGCTGGGCTTCGGTTTCCCCGGGCATCACCATAAATTCAAAGCGGCGCACGCCGTGTGGCAGCGCAGCGGAAACATAGGGCCGCACCGGGTCGCAGCACAGATAGACGTGCGGGGTGGCCAGCGGGTCGTTGGCAATATCGATGACAATCCACTGATTCGGCGCGGTCTTGCCTTCAAAGGGAACGTTCAGCATACGGCGAATAAAGCTGGCGCCGCCGTCGCAGGCCACCAGCCAGTCCGCGCGCACCGTCTCCCGCTCGCCGTCCGGTCCTTTGATATTTAGCGTGACACTGTCACTGCTCTGACTAAAGGCTTCCACCTCGCGGGAGAAGAGGCAACGGACCTGTGGGAAACGCTGCAGGCCGTGATACATCACCGCATCCACCTGCGGCTGGATAAAGGCGTTGCGCCGCGACCAGCCAAACTCATCGGTCATCGGCTGGATGTCGGCAAAGCAGCGGCCCTTCGGGGTCAGAAAGCGCATGGCGTGCCACGGCGTGGTGTGCGGCAGCACGTCATCCACCAGCCCCACCGCCTGCATCGCCCGCAGCGATTCATCGTCAATACCGATGGCCCGCGGGTAATCGATCAGTTTGTCGAGCTTTTCCACCAGCAGCACGCTGATGCCCATCTGGCCAAGGTAGTTGGCCATCATCAGGCCTACCGGACCGGCGCCGGCGATGGCGACCTGGGCGGTATGCTGCACGGCGGGTTGAATATCGGGTGTAGATGTTGTCATTCTCAGCGACCTCACGACTCGGAAACGGCCAGACCGGCAGGCCATTTGTTAATCATGTGTAAACGTATTTTTATAATGGGCTGAGTATAGGGCGGGGGTTTTCGGCTACAATCAAAACATCATCGAATGTGCACCAGGTGCACAGCGCTGTTTATAAAGCGTTTTCAGGAGGGTTTGATGCATGACGATGGGTCCACAGCGTACAAAACGGTGCGCGGATTAAGCCGGGGTTTATTGTTATTAAAATTGTTAAATAAATTCGACGGCGGCGCGACGCCGGGCCTGCTGGCGGAGTTTAGCGGCCTGCATCGCACCACCGTGCGCCGGCTGCTGGAGACGCTGCAGGAGGAGGGTTTTGTCCGCCGCAGCCGCTCCGATGACAGCTTTCGTCTGACCATTAACGTCCGCCAGCTGAGCGACGGATTTCGTGACGAACATTGGATTTCTGCCCTCGCCACGCCGCTGCTCGGCGAGCTGCTGCGCGAAGTACAGTGGCCGACGGACATCACCACCCTCGACGTCGACGCCATGGTGGTGCGCGAAACCACCCACCGTTTCAGTCGGCTGTCGTTTCACCGGGCGATGGTCGGACGGCGACTGCCGCTGCTGCTCACCGCCTCCGGTCTGACGTGGCTGGCCTTTGCTCCCGACGCGGAGCGCGACGCCATTCTCAGCATGCTGGCAGCCCGTCCGGAAGCGGAGTATCAGCTGGCCCGTGAGCCGGAGCGGCTGGCGGCGATCCTCGCCCGCACCCGCCAGAACGGCTATGGAGAAAACTTCCGCGGCTGGCGGCAGGAGGAGAAAATCGCCTCTATCGCCGTGCCGGTCTGCAGCCAGCAGCGGGTCATCGGCTGCCTCAACCTGGTCTATATCGCCAGCGCCATGACCATTGAGCAGGCGGCGCAAAAGCATCTCTCTACGCTGCAGAGGGTGGCGGGCCAGATAGAGGCGCGCATGGAGGATCAAGAAGTGTGGTACGAAATGCCTTGATCGTAGTGAGGGTAAACGCGATCAACCATTGCGCCCGGCGTCGTTATATAATTTAATACACAACGAATTTTTCACGCCATTCGGGCCAGATCATGCCAAAACACCCCTTACTGCTGGGCCTGACGCTGCTCAGCGCCAGCCTGTTCACCGGTCAGGCCTTCGCCGACCGCACTGTCACCGACCAGCTGGGTCGCCAGGTCACCCTCCCCAACCACGTCACCCGCGTCGTGGTTCTGCAGCATCAGACGCTCAACCTGCTGGTGCAACTGCATGCCGCTGAGGATATCGTCGGCGTCTTAAGCAGCTGGAAGAAACAGCTCGGGCCGCAGTTCGCCCGCTTTATGCCCGAGATCGGGCAACTGGCGACCCCGGGCGATCTCACTCAGGTCAATATTGAAAGCCTGCTGGCGCTGCGTCCGCAGGTGGTTTTCGTCGCCAACTATGCGCCGCCGGCGATGATCGCGCAGATCCAACAGGCGGGGATCCCGGTGGTGGCCATTTCGCTGCGCCAGGATGCCGCTGGGGAAAAAAGTAAAATGAACCCCACCATGGCTGACGAGGAGCAGGCCTATAACGCCGGACTGGTTGAGGGGATCCGTCTTATCGGCGAGGTCGTCGAACGCCAGCCCGAGGCCGAGGCGCTGATTCACTACACCTTTGAGGCGCGTAAGCAAGCCAATGCGCCGGTGGCCGATATTCCCCAGAACCAGCGGGTGCGGGTGTATATGGCCAACCCCGATCTGAATACCTACGGCGCCGGCAAATACACCGGTCTGATGATGGCGCACGCCGGGGCGCTGAACGTGGCGGCCGCCAGCGTAACAGGCGCCCGTCAGGTGTCGCTGGAGCAGGTGCTGGCGTGGAACCCGCAGGTGATCTTCGTCCAGGACCGTTATCCGCAGGTGGTCAAACAGATAGAGAACGACCCCCAGTGGCAGGCGATCGATGCGGTGAAACATCACCGCGTGTGGCTGATGCCGGAGTACGCCAAAGCCTGGGGTTACCCGATGCCGGAGGCCCTGGCGCTGGGCGAGCTGTGGATGGCGAAAAAACTCTACCCTTCGCGTTACCAGAACATCGATGTGGACAGTAAAGCCAGGGATTACTACCAACGCTTTTACCGCGTAGCGTGGACGCCAGATGCCCGCTAACCACCGTCCCTGGCTGTTGCAGGGCAGCCTGGCGCTGGCGACGCTGGCGATCGCGGTCGCCTCGCTCTGTTTCGGCCAGTTCCCGTTAAGCCTGAGCGCGGTTGGCCACACCCTGATCCATCTCCCGCCAGGCGAAGGGGTGATCGGACAGATCGTCTGGTCGGTTCGCCTGCCGCGCGTGGTCATGGCTCTGCTGGCCGGGGGCGCGCTGGGGCTGTGCGGCGCCACCTTACAGGGCGTGTTCCAGAACCCGCTGGTCGACCCGCACATCATCGGAGTGACCTCTGGCTCCGCCTTCGGCGGCACGCTGGCGATCCTGTTGGGCGTCGGCGGCCTGCTGATGATGGCCTCGACCTTTTTCTTTGGCCTCGTCGCGCTGGGGCTGATTTACGCCCTCGCCGCCCTGCAGGGGCGGGACAGCACGCTGGGGCTGATTCTGTCCGGGATCATTCTAAGCGGCTTCTTCGCCGCGCTGGTCAGCCTGATGCAGTACCTCGCCGATAGCGAAGAGACGTTACCAAACATTGTCTTCTGGCTGCTCGGCAGCTTCGCAACCGCCAGCTGGCATAAGGTACTGCTCATGATCCTGCCCATGGCGGTGGCCGCCGGGGTGTTGTGGAAGCTGCGCTGGCGAATCAATCTGTTGGCGCTGGAGGAGCGCGATGCCCGCAGTCTTGGCGTTCCGGTGGCCGCGCTGCGTCGCGCCGTGCTGGTCTGCTGCGCGGTGCTGGTGGCAGCGCAAGTGGCGGTCAGCGGTAGCATCGCCTGGATGGGACTGGTGGTCCCGCACCTCGCCCGTCTGCTGGTGGGCGCCGACCATCGTCACCTGCTGCCCGCCGCCTTCTGGCTCGGCGCCGCCCTGATGCTGGTGGTGGACGATCTGGCGCGCACGCTGACGCAGGCGGAGATCCCGATCGGGATCATCACAGCCCTGCTCGGCGCGCCGCTGTTTACCTTGTTGCTGGTGCAATCCCGACGCCGGAATACGCTCCAATGAACCGCTCATTGTCGCTGGAAGCGCTACGTTACGGCCACCGTCAGCCGCTCTTCGCCCCGCTCACGCTGGCCTGCCGTCCCGGCGAGATCTGGGCGGTGCTGGGCGCCAATGGCCGGGGAAAAAGTACTCTGCTGGATACCCTGACCGGCGTGCTGCCGCCGCTGAGCGGCCGGGCGCAGTGCGAGGGCGGCGTCGCCCTGGTTCCGCAGTCCTTTCGTCCCGCTTTCCGCTGGCGAGTGAGCGATGTGGTGCTGATGGGCCGCGCCCGGCACGTGGATCTCTTTGCCCAGCCGGACGAGGAGGATGCCCGGCGGGTTGAGCAGGCGCTGACGCAGCTGGGGATTGCCGCCCTGGCCGGGGATGACTTCGACGCGCTCTCCGGCGGCCAGCAGCAGCTGGTGCTGATTGCCCGCGCGCTGGTCAGCGCCAGTCAGAATATCCTGCTGGATGAGCCCTGCTCGGCGCTGGATCTCGGTAACCAGCAGGTGGTGCTCCAGCTGATCGACGACCTCGCTCACCGCCAGGCGCGCACCGTCCTGTTCACTACCCATGATCCGAATCATGCGCTACAGGTGGCCAGCCATACGCTGCTGCTTCTGCCGGAGGGCCAGTGGCTGGCGGGCGAGACTGCCGAAGTGCTGAGCGAAACGCACCTCCGGCAAGCGTACGGCCTGCCGGTACGTCTGATCTACCATCCCGCGTCCGCGTCCCCTCTGCTGGCGCCGGGGTTTACTCTGCGTCGCTGAACGGCATAAAACCCGCCTGCCGGAGATACCCCTGGCCAACGTCGCCGAGGATAAAGCGATACAGGGCCAGCGCGGCGGGATCGGCACTGAGGCGCGCCAACTGGTAATCGCAGCGAATATTCCACGCTGCCGGGATGGTCAGGGTACGCAGATCGTCGCAGGAGGCCAGCGCGGGGGCATAGTGCGCGTAGCCGATAAACAGATCCGCCAGATTCTGGCGAATGAGCCACGCGCCGGCTATCTCTCCCGGCGGCACGCTCAGTGAGTCTCTGCCGCCGACCAGCGGCTGCGCCCGCCCGGCCATCGCGTTGCCCAACCCAGGACAGCGCGCCTCGATTCGGGCAAACAGTTGCCAGGTGTAATCTCCTGACGGATCGCATCCCGGCGTGGAGGTCGCCAGCCGCAGGCGGGGCGTGCTGAGCAGCGCCAGCCAGTCCAGGCCATCGTTGTCCGGCGACCGCCTGGCGGTCAGCATCAGCTGGTTGCCGGCAAATCCCTGGCATTCCTGCGCCAGACCCGTCTGGAGCAGCGCCTGCGGGTGCGCCGCGTTGGCGGAAGCAAAAACCGCGCACGGGGTCCCGGCCTCGATCCGCTCGCGCAGCAGGCCGGCAGGGCCAAACTGCGCATCGACCGCCAGGCCAGTCTGCTGCTGAAAGTACGCCACCAGCGGCAGAAAAGCGCTTTTCAGGCTTCCCGCCGCTAGCAGCGTGAGAGGAGTGGACATTATAGATCGTCGCTATAAACCGGATAATATAGCGCTATATTACCCGGTTTGCCGCCACGTCAGTAGCGAATTTCCGCCAGCGCCCGGAGCTGTTCAGGGGTGGCTACAGGCAGGTCGAAAAAGCGCAGATAGGCGGGGATCATTTCAAACAGCATGTCGGTCCCGCGCTGGATGGGGCACTGACGCTCCTGGGCTGCCCTCAGCAGCGGGGTATACTCCTGGGTCATCACCACCTCCCCCACCCAGGTGCCAGGCGCCAGACGGTCCACGTCCAGCGGCAGCGGATCGCTGACCTTCATCCCCAGCGGCGTGGCGTTAACCACCAGCTCGTGTCCGGCCGGATCGCGCTGCATCAGGGTGATATCGAGCTGCGGATAGTGCTGATGCAGCCGTCCGGCGAGAGCGTGCGCCACCTCCGGTCGGGTATCGTACAGGGTCAGAGCGCTAACCCCTGCCGCCGCGAGAGAGGCGGCGATAGCCGACCCCACTCCGCCGTTGCCGACCACCAGCGCCCGCGTCCCCTCAGGATGAAATCCTTTGCGGCGCAGGCCCAGCACAAAGCCGTCACCATCGAACATGTCCCCGGAGAGGCTGCCGTCCGCCTCGCGACGGATGGCGTTACAGGCGCCGGCGATAGCCGCCGTCGGGCTCAGGCGCTGCACCAGCTCGCAGGTGGCGATTTTATGCGGCATCGTCACCAGCGCGCCGATGATGTTGGTCATCGTAAACAGCGGCGGAATAAACGCGGCATAGTCCTCCGGTTTGACCCCCATCGGCACCACCTTCACGTCCACCTGCTGGTCGACAAACCACGGGTTGTAGATCATCGGCGCCTTAAAACTGGCGGTCGGATAGCCAAGATGCGCTATCAGCCGCGTATTCCCACTAATCACCATGCCTTGCTCCTTTGTTTACTGCGATAACTCGATACGTTTGACGTCGCCGAGGATAAACAGATAGGCCACCACACCCAGCAGCGCGGCGCCGCCGATGTAGATCAACGCGTAGAAGAAATTGCCGAACCCGGCGACGATAAAGCCGATCACCAGCGGGGTGAGGATCCCCGCGAGGTTGGCGCAAAAGTTGAACAGGCCACCGGTGAGTCCGCCCAGCCCCTTCGGGGCGATGTCGGAGATCAGCGTCCAGCCGAGGCCCACCATCCCCTGGCCAAAAAAGGCAAACGACATCACCAGGATCACCGCCAGGTCACTCTGCAGCCAGTTGGCGGAGATGATACAGCTGGCCATCAGCAGGCCAGCGACGATCGGCAGCTTACGCCCCAGGTTGGCCGACCCGGTGGCTTTGAGCAGCTTGTCGGAGATCCAGCCGCCAAACATCACCCCACCGGCGGCGGCGACAAACGGCAGGATGGAAAAGAAACCGACCTTCAGCCACGGCATATGGCGTTCGGTGGCCAGCCAGGTCGGGAACCAGGTGAGAAAGAACACCAGCACGGTATTGCCGGCAAACTGACCGATGCTGGCGCCGATGATCTGGCGTTTGCTCAGCAGCTGGCGGACCAGCGGCCAGCTGAACGCCACCTGCTGGTCCGTCGGGGCGCTCAGGCCGCCGCCGTTTTCGATATGCTCACGCTCCTGCTGGCTGAGACGAGGATCTTCATGCGGTTCGCGGTAGCAGCGCCACCAAACCAGGGCAAACAGAATGCCAACCGCGCCGACGCTGACGAACAGCACCCGCCAGCCGAAGCCATCCATGATCCAGAACAGCAGCGGGG
Source organism: Klebsiella sp. GG_Kp173 (assembly GCF_040062415.1). Classification (NCBI taxonomy): domain Bacteria; kingdom Pseudomonadati; phylum Pseudomonadota; class Gammaproteobacteria; order Enterobacterales; family Enterobacteriaceae; genus Klebsiella; species Klebsiella sp. GG_Kp173. The sequence continues at coordinate 85,230 of NZ_JBEAFZ010000021.1, read as the reverse complement.
CAAAGCAGGCCAGCCCAAGATACTCCCCCACGGTGTACACCGCCGTGGCCTTCGCGCGCTCCTGCTGCGGGAACCAGGCGCTGACCACCCGGCTATTGACCGGAAAGCACGGCGCTTCGCTGACGCCAAGCCCGAAACGGCACAGCAGCAGCGTTTTCAGCCCCACCGCCATGCCGTGGAACAGGGTAAACAGCGACCACAGGGTCAGCGACAGAAAATAGGTGACTTTGTTGCCAAAGCGGTCAAGAAACAGCCCGCCGGGGATTTGCGCCAGGGCGTAGGTCCAGGCGAAAGCGGAGAAAAGTATCCCCATGATCGCTGGATCGATCCCCAGCTCAGCGGTGAGCTTTGGGGCGGCGATCCCCAGCACGGTGCGGTCGAGGTAGTTGATCATGGTGCCGATGGCCAGCAGCGCAAGAATGCCGATGCGCCGCCGGGAGCGGCGCACGGTGACGGCCGGCTGGGCGGCAGCCGTCGGGTTAGGGCTATATGAGCTCATAGTCAGTTCCTGTCTCGGGTACAGAGGGTGTTGTTATTGTGTTTCAGGCATAATGAACCATTTGATTCAGGCTAACAATACTGCATCGCCGCCAGGCGGACGGCCGCATTCGCCGCGCCATAGAGCGCGTAGCCTGCCCGTCGTTCGGTTAATTCAAAGAAGAAGCGCCCGGCGGTGAAGGGCCGGGTATACAGGTGCAGGAACGCCCCGCCCTGCGGATCGCGGTCGTAGAGAAGCTGCCGCCGCTGGAGCTGCCCGACGTCCAACTCGCCGCCAAAACGCGCCAGCAGATCGTCATAGTAATTGGCCGGGATCGGCAGCGCATGGCCGGCAACCGCGGCGAGCTGGTCGCAGGTGGCCGGCAGATCGCGGCAGGCAAAGGCGGCATGCTGCAGCCCTGCCCCCTGGTAGCAGGCGACCGATCGGGCGATCTGCGTCGCCCGGCTCTGGGAGATATTCAGCGCCAGGCGGATATCGCCCTGCGGGCTGCGCACCGCCAGACTGCGCACCAGTCCATAGGGGTCCGGCAGCGTCTGCTCATGTTCAAGGGTAAAGCCAAACACCGTGCGGAAGAACATCACCCAGTTGTCGCGGCTGTCTGCCTCCATCCCCAGCGCCAGATGGTCGATACCGAGGTAATCTTCGCGCACCGTCAAACCGTCGCGCAGGAGAAAATCGCGCTCGTAGATCGCCTCTCCGGCGTCGATCAGATAGACCAGGCTGCCGTCAGGGGCGCAGATCGCCGGGATCGGCGTCTCGTTCGGCCCGGCGTCGCCCTGCCAGGTGGCATACCCCAGCGCGTGGGCGCGAGCGACAATCGGCGCACTGCTGTCGACCCGCAGCGCCATCGCACAGAGCGATACCCCATGGCGTTGATAAAAGTGATCGGCCCAGCTGTGGGGCTGATGGTTAATCACGATCCGCGCCCCGCCGTTGCGCCACAGCGTGACCTGTTTGGAGCGGTGGCTTCCCTCGTGCTGAAAACCCAAAGCCTGCAGATGCTGCCCCAGGCGCTGCGCCTCGGCGACGCTGGCGGAGAATTCAATAAACTCCAGCCCGTGATAGTTCGGCAACGGCGGCGGTGAAAACAGATCGGCATCGCACGCCGGGAGCCGGCGACGAGTCTGCTCCTCCAGCCACAGCAGCGAACGATAACCATCTTTGGCCGTCGCGCCGTTTGGCGAGGCGCGAAAACCGTCATTAAAGATCTCCAGCGACCAGGGACCGCGATAGCCGCAGCGGGTGATCTGCTCGGCAAACGCCTCCAGCGGCAGCTCCCCCTGCCCGGGGAAGCAGCGGAAATGGCGACTCCACTCCAGGAGATCCATTTTCATATACGGCGCATCGGCGAGCTGAACGAAGGTGATTTTCTCCACCGGCACCGATGGCAGCGCGTCGAGGGTGTCGCCCCGGGCCAGGATATGGAAGCTGTCGAGCACCAGGCCCAGCGCCGGGCTGTCCACCTGCTGCACCCGCTCCCAGGCCTGCTGCCAGCGGTTCACATGGGTTCCCCAGGCCAGCGCCTCATAGCCGATTACGATCCCCTCCTCTTCCGCCAGCGTGGCCAGCGCCCGCAGGTCCGCCACCTGCAGTTCGCTATCCGCCGAGCAGTCCGGCTGCACATTGCTGCACAGCAGCAGCGTGTCGCAGCCCAGCTCGCGCATCAGCGCAAATTTGCGTCTGGCGCGGGTCATATTGGCCGCAAACTGCGCCCGGCTGGCGCCTTCAAAATCGCGAAAGGGTTGAAAAAGCGTGATTTTTAACCCTAAATCGGCGGCCAGCTGGCGGATTTCCGCCGGCGTCCCCGTATAATAGAGCAGATCGTTCTCGAAAATTTCCACACCCTGATAGCCTGCCGCCGCAATAGCGTGCAGCTTCTCTGGCAGGGTGCCGGAAATCGAAACGGTGGCGATAGAGCGCAGCATAAGGTCCTCGGGTCAATAGCTGACGTGAGTCTTGAATATGTATCATTTGGTTCATTTGCGCCATACCAGGTTGCTAAATTGTGATCATTATGTGTATTTTTTGTCACCCAAGAAAAAGGAGTTGCCATGACCGTCGTTGCTCATGATGAAGCACAATCTCTGAAGGAGCGGATCTTCAGCGCCGCTATCGCCGTCTTTGCCGAACACGGGCTGTCAGGCGCCCGCATGGAGCAGATCGCCACCGAGGCGCAGACCACCAAGCGCATGGTGGTCTACTACTTCAAAAGCAAAGAGCAGCTCTATCAGGAGGTGCTGCAGCATGTGTATGCGCGGATCCGCGAAACCGAGCAGCAGTTGGGGCTGGAGAATGTGCCGCCGGTAGAGGCGCTGGTGCGGCTGGTGCGCTGGAGCGTGCGCTATCACGCCACCCATGCGGACTATATGCGGGTGATTTGCATGGAGAACATGCAGCGCGGCAAGTGGCTGAAGACCTCAGGGGATCTGAAGCCGCTGAATCGAACCGCCCTGTCGATTCTGGAAGACATTTTGCAACGCGGCCAACAGCAGGGCGTCTTTCAGGCGGGGCTGGAAGCGCGCGATGTCCACCGGTTGATCAGCAGCTTCAGCTTTTATCAGGTGTCGAATTTCTACACCTTCAGCAGTCTGTACCTTGACGATCCGCTGCCCGCCATTGACGATGAAGCGATGGTGGCCCACCACTGCGACATTGCCGTCCGGGCGGTGGTCCGCTTTGTGATTTCCTGACCCGCCGGCGAAAGGCGTCAGTGTCCGGAGAGGGCGTGAATGACCTTCGCCATCGCCTCCTCGGTGAGCGGTGAACGCTGGATTTTGCTGTTCGCCAGCGAGGTGCGCAACACGCCGGCGATGACAATGTGTTTCGGCTCCTGACCAAGGTCACGCATCTCCAGCACCACTTTGCCCACCACGCGGCACATTTCCTGGTACAGCTCGTCGTCTTTCGCTTTATTTCCCATTGAGTCTGGCTCGCATTTTCTCATTATCAATCAAATCATTATTGATAGATTTTTCCGGCAACGCAAATCATCCCACCGTTAACGGCTCAATGGGGTATTTTAGCGCCTCATGATGTCAGTAAAATCCCATTCTTACGCCCCTTTTCATGCCGCCTGATGAAATATTGTGTTGCGTAGTTTTATGCATAACGTGCCGGTTTTGTTACGCGTTTTGTCCATAATTTGAAACGAGGTTTTTATTTTCCTTTTTGATTTCGGCAGCGTATAATGCGCTTCGATTCTTTCTTGAATGGTTTCAGCGCATTGGACTGCATGATAAAACGCATAACACCTTGCCACATTTCATGGGCTGAACCGCCAGCACACATTCTTCTGCACGCTTCAGGGTTGTCACCTATCCTTAGGGCGTGGCTTAGCAACTTTCGTAATACAGGTTTGGCTCCCCGGCAGTGCGCCCGCGGAGCGAGAATTCCATATCCTTCACAACTTAAAGACTAAAACTGTCATGAAAAAGACCAAAATTGTTTGCACCATCGGTCCGAAAACCGAATCTGAAGAGATGCTGACCAAAATGCTGGAAGCCGGCATGAACGTGATGCGTCTGAACTTCTCTCACGGTGACTATGCGGAACACGGTCAGCGCATCCAGAACCTGCGCAATGTGATGAGCAAAACCGGTAAGAAAGCCGCTATTCTGCTGGACACCAAAGGACCGGAAATTCGTACCATCAAGCTGGAAGGCGGCAACGACGTCTCCCTGAAAGCGGGCCAGACTTTCACCTTCACCACCGATAAATCCGTTATCGGCAACAGCGAAATCGTAGCAGTAACCTATGAAGGCTTCACCTCTGACCTGAGCGTCGGCAACACCGTTCTGGTGGACGATGGCCTGATCGGCATGGAAGTGACCGCTATCGAAGGCAACAAAGTTATCTGTAAAGTGCTGAACAACGGCGACCTTGGCGAGAACAAAGGCGTGAACCTGCCGGGCGTCTCCATCGCCCTGCCGGCGCTGGCGGAAAAAGACAAACAGGATCTGATCTTCGGTTGCGAACAGGGCGTGGACTTCGTCGCGGCCTCCTTCATCCGTAAGCGTTCCGACGTCGTCGAGATCCGTGAGCACCTGAAAGCCCACGGTGGCGAAAATATCCAGATCATCTCCAAAATCGAAAACCAGGAAGGCCTGAACAACTTCGACGAAATCCTCGAAGCCTCTGACGGCATCATGGTTGCTCGTGGCGACATGGGCGTTGAGATCCCGGTTGAAGAAGTTATCTTCGCGCAGAAAATGATCATCGAAAAATGTATCCGCGCGCGCAAAGTGGTTATCACCGCCACCCAGATGCTGGACTCCATGATCAAGAACCCGCGTCCGACCCGCGCTGAAGCCGGCGATGTGGCCAACGCCATCCTCGACGGCACCGATGCGGTGATGCTGTCCGGCGAATCCGCGAAAGGTAAATACCCGCTGGAAGCGGTCACCATCATGGCGACTATCTGCGAACGTACCGACCGCGTCATGACCAGCCGTCTGGATTTCAACAACGACAACCGTAAACTGCGCATCACCGAAGCGGTGTGCCGCGGCGCGGTAGAAACCGCTGAGAAACTGGAAGCACCGCTGATCGTCGTCGCCACCCAGGGCGGTAAATCCGCACGCGCTGTGCGCAAATACTTCCCGGATGCCACCATCCTGGCGCTGACCACCAACGAAACCACCGCTCGCCAGCTGGTGCTGAGCAAAGGCGTTGTGCCGCAGCTGGTGACAGAGATTGCCTCTACTGATGACTTCTATCACCTGGGCAAAGATCTGGCGCTGAAGAGCGGCCTGGCGCGCAAAGGCGACGTGGTAGTGATGGTCTCTGGCGCATTAGTCCCGAGCGGCACCACTAATACCGCTTCCGTGCACGTGCTGTAATAATTTACAGGTTAATTGGTTTTTTTTAATAAAGCGCCTCTCGGGGCGCTTTTTTTTTATTCATCGGCTAGCTCTTCCTATTAAAAATGCAAATCGGAATTTACTATTTAATAAGAGATTATCTAAGATGAATCCGATGGAAGCGCGCTGTTTTCACTCGCCTTTTTCAGCGATTTTGACCAATTCGATGCTTCTTTGAGCGAACGATCAAAAATAAGTGCGTTCAGGTAAAAAAAATATTCTCATCCCAAAAAAGTTTGTGTAATACTTGTAACGCTACATGGAGATTAACTCAATCTAGAGGGTATTAATAATGAATCGTACTAAACTGGTACTGGGCGCGGTAATCCTGGGTTCTACTCTGCTGGCTGGTTGCTCCAGCAATGCTAAAATCGATCAGCTGTCTTCTGACGTTCAGACTCTGAACGCTAAAGTTGACCAGCTGAGCAACGACGTGAACGCAATGCGTTCCGACGTTCAGGCTGCTAAAGACGACGCAGCTCGCGCTAACCAGCGTCTGGACAACCAGGCTCACTCTTACCGTAAGTAAGAGTTCTGGTAATAAAAATGGCGCACTCAGTGCGCCATTTTTTTTGCCCTCGCGCTGACGGCTACTGGGTGAGCAGGCCGTTATCAGACGAACTGTTCTGCGCCGACAGCGACGTCGCCGCGCTCCCCGCCCCCGTCGATACCACCACCGGATAGCCCGCCCTTCTCGACATCGCTTTTTTCAGCTGCTGGTCATCCACCGCTTTATCCTCTGCGAAGGCGTGAAACGCCGCTGGCAGCGTGTAAGCGATGGTCCGGGTGTTTTCCCCTTCCGTCTGCGACAGCGGCCTGTGGACCTCTACGTAGCGTTTACCATCCGGTTCGACGGCAAACTTCACCGGCTGATTGATGATCCGCACCGGCGTCCCGGTTTTCACCTGACTGAACAGCGCCTTGATGTCATCAGCGTTCATCCGCATACAGCCCGAGCTGACGCGCAGCCCAACGCTGTCCGGGGCGTTAGTCCCGTGGATGAGATATTCGCCGTTACCGTAGGCCAGACGCAGCGCATAGCGACCCAGCGGGTTATTCGGCCCGGCCGGCACCACCGCCGGCAGCGTCACCCCTTTCTCCAGCGAGCGCGCACGGATGCCGGCGGTGGGTGTCCAGGTCGGGTTAGGGATCTTCTGCCCGACGCGGGTGGTCATCTCCGGGGTTTCCAGTCCTAACTGGCCGATGCCCAGGGGATAAACCTGGACCTGATTCTCTCCCGGCGGGAAGTAGTACAGCCGCAGCTCCGCGAGGTTGACGACAATCCCCTCCCGCGGCGCGTCAGGCAGCAGCATCTGCGAAGGGATCAGCACCTGGGTCCCGGGCTTCGGCTGCACCGGCGCAATGGTATCGTTGGCTTCGAGGATCAGCATCGCCGCGGTATCGAAATGGCGGGCAATCGCCTGCAGGTTGCGATCGCTCTCCTGAACCGTCCAGTACTGGTTCTGGCCAATCAGCCGGCTGTTAGCCGGAGGCAGCGGGTAGTCGACGGCCCAGGCGGCCGGGGAGGCGCCAAGGGCGCTGAGAAGGGCTAAGGTGATCATCGTTTTGCGTTTCATACTGAGATTCCTTCTTTCGCTGATAAAACGCCAGGAGACTGAACGGCGGCAGGGTCAGCGCCCTGCCGGACGTAACAGAATGAAATCTACCTGTTTATTCTAGCTAATATTTGCGGCTTTCGCGCGTATCGCGCGGATCATGGCTTCGAGGCCCTGCGAGCGGGAGGGGGTAAGATGCTGGGTGAGAGCCATTTTTTCAAACCACGGGCGGACGTCGAACTCGACGATGTCCTGGGCGGTCATCCGGTCATAAAGGATAAACACCACCGCAATCAGCCCTTTGACAATCGCCGCATCGCTGTCGCCGCGCAGGGTGACAACGCCGGAAGGATCCTGCGCCATCACGATCCATACCTGGCTTTGACAGCCCTGAATAATATTCTGCGGGCTGTGCTCCGCGTCGCTCAGCGGCGCCAGCCGCTGGCCCAGCTCAATGATATAGAGATACTTCTCTTCCCAGTTGGCGCAACGGCTAAAATTGCGCAACAGTTTATCTTTGTCCGGTAATGCCGTCATCGTCACGTCCTTTACCCTAATAGTTTGTGGATCCGCTGGAGGCCAGCCACCAGGCGGTCCACCTCTTCCGTGGTATTGTACATGGCCAGCGACGCCCGACACATGGCCGGTACCTGATAGCGGGCCATCAACGGCATGGCGCAGTGGTGCCCGGTCCGCACGGCGATCCCGTAGTTATCGAGGAAGCTGCCGACGTCATAGGCGTGATGCTGGCCGAGGTTAAAGGCAATCACCCCTTTGCGCTGCGCCGGACCGTAGAGGATCAGGTCCGGCACCGCGCGCAGGGCCTCCAGCGCGTAGCGCATCAGCGTCTGTTCGTATTCGGCGATCTGCGTCAGTCCCAGTTGGCTGACGTAGCTCAGCGCCGCGCCGAGGCCAATGATCCCGCCGGTATTCGGCGTGCCGGCCTCAAAGCGCCACGGCGCCTGGTTCCAGGTGGTGCCCTCCGTCAGGCTGACGGTGGCGATCATCGACCCGCCCCCTTCCCAAGGCGCCATGGTCTGCAGCAGCTCGGCCCGGGCGTAGAGCACGCCGATCCCGGTCGGACCATACAATTTGTGGGCGGAGAAGACATAAAAATCACAACCCAGCGCCTGAACGTCCACCGGGTGGTGCATCACCGCCTGAGCACCGTCCACCAGTACTTTCGCGCCATGCTGATGCGCAAGGGCAATCAGCGCCGACAGCGGGTTTTCGGTGCCCAGCACGTTGGAGACTTCGGTGATCGCCAGCAAGCGGGTACGCTGGTCAAACAGCCCGGGAACCACGTCCAGCTGCAGGGTGCCGTCCGGGTTGAGGGGAATCACCCGCAGCTCAGCCCCCACCCTGGCGCAGAGCATCTGCCACGGTACGATGTTGGCGTGGTGCTCCATCTCGCTGATGATGATGTTATCCCCGGCGCCGACGTTGGCATTTCCCCAGCTGTTGGCCACCAGGTTAATGCCCTCGGTGGTGCCGCGCACGAATACCAGCTCCTCCGCCGATCCGGCGTTAAGGAAAGTGGCCGCCTGCTGGCGCACCGCTTCCATCCGCGCGGTGGCTTCCGCGCTGAGGGTATGGATCCCACGATGCACCGCCGCGTAGCCGTGACGATAGAATTCCGCTTCGGCGCCGATCACCGCCTCCGGTTTTTGGGCGCTGGCGGCGCTGTCAAGATAGACCAGCGGCTGGCCGTTGACCTCCCGGCTCAGTACCGGAAAATCGGCGCGAACCCGTTCTACTGAAAATGTCATGCTGTGCCTCCCGGCAAACGCTCTCCAATTCGCGCCAGCACCTGCTCTCTGAGCGCGTCGCTGCGGATAGCTTCGGTAAGCTCGGCGGCGAAGGCGTAGAGGATCATCTGCTGCGCCGCCTGCTGTTCAATTCCGCGCGAGCGCAGATAGAACAGCTGTTCTTCGTCTATGCGCCCGACCGTCGCCCCGTGGCTGCATTTCACGTCATCGGCGTAAATCTCCAGCTGCGGTTTGGTGTCGACTTCCGCCAGCCGCCCGAGCAGCAGATTGTTGTTGGTCATCTGGCCGTCGGTTTTCAGCGCGTGCGGCGCGACGTTGATCAGCCCGTTAAACACCGCCCGGCCCTTATCGCTGACGATGGTTTTGTGCAGCTGGCGGCTGGTGCAGTACCCCACCTGGTGATCCAGCCAGGTGCGGCTGTCGCAGACCTCATTTTTTACCGGCATCGCCAGCGAATTAAGGCGCAGGTCGCTATTTTCGCCGCCCAGACGCGTGCTGGTGTGGTGACGCAGCACCTGGCCGCCGAGCAGGAAACTGCTGCTGAAGGCCGAGGCGTCGCGGCCCAGCTGCAGGTCGTTATGGGCGAAGTGGTAGCTATGCGCGTTCTCGAACGCCAGCTTGATGTGCTGCAGGTGTGCGTTGTCAGCCACCGTCATGGTCAGCCGCCCGCCGGTGAAGTGCGGTTGCTCATCGAAACTGAGGTAATGCTCGACAATCGTCGCCTCCGCCCCGCTCTCCAGCGTCAGATGGTGACGATAGTGGGCGGTATTCAGCGCATCGCCGGCCAGGCCGCGGGTGATATGCATCAGCAGCAGCGGCTTATCCAGGCGACGGTTGCGCGGCACGCGAAGGCGGGTCACCGACTGCGCCAGGCTTTCGGTCAGATGGAGAAACACTTCCGGCTGCAGGGCATCCGGCAGATGCTGGCGCTGGTTATCAACGCTAACCTCCACGCCGCTGGCGGCGAGATCGTCGCTCAGCTCAGGATGATAGCGGCCGTCGATAAACACCAGACGCCAGGCGTCCAGCGGCAGCGCCAGCGCGTCACGCTGTTCGGCGCTGAGCGACGCCCCCTCCTCGGCGACGAAGCGGCCGTTAAGTAGCGCGTCCAGCGGGGTGTATTTCCAGTCCTCCTGCTTGCGCGTCGGCAGCCCCAGGCGCAACAGCTGCTGCAGATGCTGGCTGGCCTCCGGCGTACGCTGGTCGCCCTGCGCTTCAAAGAGATGGTGCCACTGCTGCAGCGCGTTACTGCTGTTCGGTAAGCCAGCCATAGCCCTGCTCCTCCAGCTGTTTGACGAGGGTGAAATCCCCCGACTTCACAATCCGCCCCTGATAGAGCACATGGACATAGTCCGGCTTGATATAGTCAAGGATGCGCTGATAGTGGGTGACGATGATGAAGGCGCGTTTGCCGTCGCGCAGCGCGTTCACGCCCTGGGAGACGATTTTCAGAGCATCAATGTCCAGCCCGGAATCCGATTCATCGAGAATGCACAGCTCCGGCTCAAGCACCGCCATCTGCAGAATGTCGTTGCGCTTTTTCTCGCCGCCGGAGAAACCCACGTTCACCGAACGGGTCAGCAGATCTTCCGGCATCTGCAGCAGCTTAATTTTCTCTTCCATCAGGTCCTGGAAATCGAAGCGATCCAGCGGCTCCTGGCCGCGATAGCTGCGTACGGCATTCAGCGCAGTCTGCAGGAAGAACTGGTTGCTGACGCCGGGGATCTCCACCGGATACTGGAAGGCCATAAAGATGCCTTCCCCGGCGCGATCTTCCGGGGCGAGCTCCAGCAGATTTTTGCCCTTAAATTCGACGCTGCCGCCGGTGACCTCGTAATCTTCGCGCCCGGCCAGAGTGGCCGAAAGCGTACTTTTCCCCGAGCCGTTTGGCCCCATAATGGCGTGGACCTCCCCCGGACGCACCTCAAGGTTCAGCCCGCGCAGGATCGCTTTATCTTCGACGGCGACATGTAAATCTTGAATACTTAACATCTTTTTTCCTTAATTATCAGCCGACGCTATGCTCAAGGCTAATGGCCAGCAATTTTTGCGCCTCTACGGCGAACTCCAGCGGCAGTTCGGAGAAGACGTCTTTACAGAAGCCGTTGACGATCATCGAGATGGCATCGTCTTCGCTGATCCCGCGCTGCAGGCAGTAGAACAGCTGGTCCTCACCGATCCGTGAGGTGGTCGCTTCGTGTTCCAGCTGAGCGCTGTTGTTGCGACATTCGACATACGGGAAGGTATGCGCCCCACAGTCCGGGCCGATCAGCATTGAATCGCACTGGGTATAGTTGCGGGCATTGGTGGCGGTCGGCATGATTTTGACCAGCCCGCGATAGCTATTCTGGCTGTGTCCGGCGGAGATCCCTTTCGAGATGATGGTCGAGCGGGTGTTCTTGCCGATATGGATCATTTTCGTGCCGGTGTCCGCCTGCTGATGGCCGCTGGTCAGCGCCACCGAAAAGAATTCGCCGATCGAGTTATCGCCGCGCAGGATGCAGCTGGGGTATTTCCAGGTGATGGCCGAGCCGGTTTCCGACTGGGTCCATGACATTTTGCTGTTCTCCCCTTCGCACAGGGCGCGCTTGGTGACAAAGTTGAGGATCCCTCCGGTGTTGTTGTCCCCCGGGAACCAGTTCTGCACCGTGGAGTATTTCACTTCCGCGTCTTTATGGATGATGACCTCCACCACCGCGGCGTGCAGTTGATAGCTGTCGCGCACTGGCGCCGAGCAGCCCTCGATGTAGCTGACGTAGCTGCCTTCATCGGCCACCAGAATGGTGCGTTCAAACTGGCCGGTCTTTTCGGCGTTGATGCGGAAATAGGTCGATAGCTCCATCGGACAGCGGACGCCCTTCGGCACATAGATAAAGGTGCCATCCGAAGCCACCGCGGCGTTCAGCGCGGCAAAGAAGTTGTCATTGCCCGGCACCACGGTCCCCAGATACTTTTTCACCAGTTCCGGATGGTCGTGGATCGCCTCGCCGAAAGAGCAGAAGATGATCCCCTGCTCCGCCAGCTTTTCACGGTAGGTGGTCGCCACCGACACCGAGTCGAATATCGCGTCCACCGCCACCTCGCGCCCTTCGCGCACCGGTACGCCCAGCTGGTTAAAGGCTTCTTCCACCTCGCTGGTCAGAAAGGTGTTGGCCCCGGTCTGCTGCACCGCGCCGGGCTCGGAGGCGCAGGTCTCATCGCAGTTGCCGCAGGAGGGGGCGGAATAGTAGCTGTAATCCTGATAATTCAGCTTATCGTAATGCGCCTTCAGCCAGTGCGGCTCTTCCATCTCCAGCCACGCCCGGTAGGCATTGAGCCGGAACTCCAGCATCCACTGCGGCTCATTGCGGCGGGCGGAGATGGCGCGAACCACTTCTTCATTAATGCCTTTGGCCAGCTCATCGGTCTGCAGGCGAGTGAAAAAGCCCTCTTTATAATTGAGCGGGCCGCCGGTCCAGGTTTTGACATCGTCTGTTGCTTCAGTATTACGCGACATAGTTACTCCGCCTGCACCCCAAAACTTTCGCCGCAGCCGCATTCGTGCTGCGCTTTCGGGTTATGAAATTTAAAGATTTCATTTAATCCTTCCCGGACGTAATCCAGCTCCGTACCGTCAATGAACGGCATCGCCTGCAGCGGCGCGTACAGCTTCGCCCCTTCAGATTCAAAGAGCAGATCGTCGGGCGCCGGCTCGGCAATCATTTCGAGCACATAGCCAAAACCGGCGCAGCCGCTGGTTTTAATACCCAGCCGTAGCCCCTTTTTATCCGGTTGCTTGCGCATCAGATCGCGAATATGCGCGGCAGCGGCCGGCGTCATGGTCAGTCCCTGCCAGCTGAAATCGGCGGGATTAAAGGTTCCTGCTTGTACTTCCATCGATAGACCTCCAGGTTGGCGCCATCAAGGCATACCGCCATGTTAGTGATAATGATTATCACTTCAACCCTTCTCCAGCAGGGGTATTGCCCCAATTAGCGCTTTTTATAAGCATAGACCCTTGGCCGGGGATTATCAGGGTGCGCAAGTTGAACCTAATTATATGATTTATAATATTTTATTCTGATATCGTTCTATCACCGCACGCAATGGCAAAGATGTATCGAAAATACCGATTTATGCGATAGCAGCAGACCACCTTCCTGATTAACCTTGTCGTAGAAACCAAAAAAGTGACGGCGTCACTAAGCAGCCATGCGCGCTGAACAGGCGCTGGCCTGCGGAATGAGAAAGCGTAAGCAGAAAGCGTCAAGGCGCAACGCTTTCGGCAGGGGCGGTCGCGGCCTGGCGGGGGACGTGGCCGCGATCGGGGGGAGATAAACCGCGATAAAACGGGTAGCCAGGAAGGCTATCGGTTGGCTAAGTTCCTTTTCTCACCAGGCGGGCGGCCTGGACAAAAACTTCATCCTCCACCCCATCCCCCTTCTGTCTGCCCAGCCGCACCAGCTCATCCACGATACTCCCCTGATTAATCTGCTTTTGGGTCGCCACTAAGCTAATGACCGCCGCGCCGATAGCCATGCCAATCAATGCCGTTTGTTCATCTTTATCTTTCATGGTGTCGCTCCGTCTGTCCTCCTCAGAAAGGCTAGCAAAAGATAGCATCTGCTCAATTTCAAAATCACCTTCTTTACGCCATGAGAAAAGTGCGCGAAAGGCATCACGGCCTGGATAATTCAAACTAATTTGTTGATTTAAATAAAATAACACTCACGGACAATTAACAGACTTGTTAGTCTTATAATTATTTCTTAGACTCCGCGGTCTGTTAATTCACATTTGCGTAAAATCTCATGACTGATTCAACCTCATTTTTCATTACTCTCTGTCTCTCCCGCGTCCTGGTGACTTTTTTCTTCTGGATGGCTGGCGTCTACGGCGTCTTTCATTTCACGGAGATCGTTCGGGAGATGTTGGCCGTTGGCCTGCCATGGCCAGTATTGTTCGCGGTTGGTACGATTGGTTGCCAGCTGGCGGGCTCCGCGCTGATCGTTTTTAATCCTGCCGGCTACGGCTGGATTGGATCGCTGATGCTGATTGTGTTTACATTACTCACCATTCCGCTGGGACACGCTTTCTGGGCCTTTAGCGAGCCCCGGCGCACAGAGGAATTCCACGTTGCGCTTGAACACATTACCGTGGTGGGAGGATTAATCATGAGCGCGTTGTTTGCAGGTTATCGGCGATGAGCGATACCCCTCGTCAGAAAGGACGGCCAAAAGATCCGCTGAAAATGCAGGCCATCCTTCAGGCCGCCCGTAAATTGTTCCTTGAACAAGGCCTGGAGGTCACGACGGCTGAAATCGCCCGGGTGGCAGGGGTGGCGAAAGCCACCTTGTATGCCAATTTCAGCGATAAAGAACAATTGATAGAGGCGGTATTGCGCCGGGAATCAGATCTCACCATCAGCGACCACGATTTCGCCCAGCGCCATCACCTGCCGCTGGTCGAGGTGCTGACCGCATTTGGCAATCGCTTTGTCCGCTTTATCAATCAGCGGGAACTGACCGGCTGGGACCGGCTGATTGCCTCCGCCGCCCTGCGTCATCCTGAACTGCCCGGCCGCTTTTACGCCGCCGGGCCGGGGCGGGCACAGCAGATGCTGGAGGTGATTATCGCCGAGGCAATCGAAGCCGGTGCTCTGCGGGCATGCGATCCGCAGGAGGCTGCCGACGATCTGGCCGGTTTATGGTTGGGGATGACCAGCCTGGCAATAAAGCTTGGCGCAAGACGGCCTTTATCCGACGACGAAATCAAACTGCGGGTTGAGCGCGCGCTGGAGGTTTTTCTACGCGCCTATTCGCAGGCGCCGAGCTGACCACGCTTCCTTGCTATGGCGATAGCGCAAAACGCCGTTGCACCACATCGGGTCTTTTATTTGGCCCGAATTCACGTTTCGTGGAAATAAATAAAAATAACGCGCGTGCCCAAGGCAAAAAAAAGAAATAACCATTTAAGCGACAAATCCAGTTTATTCCGTTAGGGAATGGCTTGGATGCTAATATTTCATTTCCCCACCGCCTTTTAGAAGCCTATAGTTTTTTTGCCTGCAGAACATCCACTTAGGTTAAAAGACATAAGGATATAATCATGATTGTTTCAGCCCCCAGCGATTATCGCGAAGCCGCTCGTCGCCGTCTGCCACGTTTCCTTTTTGACTATATTGACGGTGGCGCGGTGGCGGAAAATACCATGAACGCTAATGCCGCCGAGCTCGCCTCGGTAGCCCTTCGCCAGCGCGTGCTGTGCGGAGCGGGTGAGCCGACGCTGGCCACCACCATCCTTGATGCCCCATGGGCAATGCCCGTGGCGCTGGGGCCGGTCGGGGCCACCGGAATGTACGCCCGCCGCGGCGAAGTCCAGGCGGCCCGCGCCGCCTCCCGCGCCGGGATCCCTTACACTCTGTCCACCGTGTCGGTCTGCTCCATTGAGGAGGTGGCGAGCCACGCCAGCGGCGCGCTCTGGTCCCAGCTGTACGTACTGAAAGATCGCGGCTATATGCGTAATGCCCTGGAACGCGCCTGGGCTGCCGGCATGAAAACCCTGGTATTCACTGTCGATATGCCGATCCCCGGCTCACGGTATCGGGACAACCGTTCAGGAATGTCCGGGCCGCACGCCACCTTGCGACAGTATCTTCAGGCCTGCACCCACCCGCGCTGGGCATTGAACGTCGGCCTGGCGGGCAGACCCCTGTCGTTCGGTAACATCGAAGCTTATACCGGCCACAAAATGACCATGGACGACTATATGGGGTTCATCAGCAACAACTTCGACCCGTCCATCGCCTGGCACGATCTGGAGTGGATCCGCGACAGCTGGCCAGGAAAGCTGATCATCAAAGGGATCCTCGATGCCGACGATGCGCGCAATGCCGTGCGGCTGGGCGCCGATGGCATTGTGGTCTCCAATCACGGCGGCAGACAGCTCGATGGCGCCATCCCCACCGCCCGGGCGCTGCCGCGGGTGGCGGATGCGGTCGGCGACGATCTGACGGTCCTTGCCGACTCCGGAGTGCGCTCCGGCGTGGACGTTATTCGCCTGCTCGCCCTCGGCGCGAAGGGAGTCCTGCTTGGTCGGGCCTATATTTATGCCCTCGCCGCCGCAGGCGAAGCGGGGGTGGCACACCTGCTGCGCTTATTTGCCGAGGATATGAAGGTCACCATGACCCTCACCGGCGCCACCTCGCCCTCCGCCATCAGCCTCGATTGCCTCGACCGGCTGGAAAAAGATCAACAGCGCAGCCGCGCGGTCCCGGTATCCTTATCTGCCTGACGCAGCCCGGGGCCGGGCCTGACCGCGTGTCCTGGCCCGGTCCGGCAAGGGGGAGTTACCCCTGAGGGTCCAGCGCCGGACGTTGCGCTGCGTCAGCCGGTCGCTCGGGGCGGATGCGGAACCAGATCGCATACATGGCCGGCAGGAAGATAAGGGTCATGATGGTTCCCCCCAGCGTCCCGCCAATCAGCGTATAGGCGAGCGTCCCCCAGAAAACCGAATGCGTCAGCGGAATGAACGCCAGGATCGCCGCCAGCGCGGTCAGCAGAACCGGACGGGCTCGCTGCACCGTCGCCTCCACCACCGCGTGGAACGGATCGAGCCCCGCCTGCTGGTTATGGTGGATTTGACCAATCAGGATCAGCGTATTTCGCATCAGGATCCCTGACAGGGCGATCAGGCCCACAAGGGCATTGATGCCAAACGGCTGATTGAACAACAGCAGCGTCGGTACCACGCCAATCAGCCCCAGCGGCGCGGTCAGGAAAACCATGACCATCGCCGACAGGGAACGTACCTGCAGGATAATGATCAGCAGCGTGAGGGCGATCATTATCGGAAATAACGGCACCATTGCCCGGGTGGCTTTGCCTGACTCCTCGATCGAGCCCGCCGTCTCGATGCGATACCCAGGCGGCAGGGAGTCGATAATGGTCTGCAGCGGCTTCATCAGCGCGCTGGAGACATCCGGCGGCTGCAGGTTATCCGCGACATCTCCCCGGACGGTAATGGTCGGCGTGCGGTCGCGACGACGGAGCAGGGGTTCTTCCATCCTGACGTCGACTTCACCGATCTGCGACAAAGGAACCCGCTGCCCGCCGCTGCCTACGAGAGTGAAGTCGGCGATTTTCGCCGGGTCCAGACGGATATCGCCCGCCGCGCGGCCGATGACCTGCACCGCGCGAATATCCTCCCGGACGGTGGTAATGGGGATCCCTGACAGCAGGAACTGCAGCTGCTGGGCGACGGCCTGGGAGCTGAGCCCACTCGCCTGCAGCCGGTCCTGATTGAGGCTGAAATGCATCACCGGTACCCGCGATCCCCAGTCGCTATTGACGGTGCGCATCAGCGGACTGGCCTGCAGCACCGCTTTCACCCGATCGGCGATGTCGCGCAGGGTGTGCGGATCGGGCCCCATCACCCGCCAGGCGACTGGATAAGGCGAATAAGGGCCAAAGACCAGCTGCGTGACGCGCACCCGCGCCTGCGGCGCAAGGCCATTGGCCACCGCCTCCCGCAGCCGCAGCTTAAGCGCCTCGCGCGAGGCCGGACCGTCGGTCAATACCACCAGCTTGGCAAATGAGGGATCGGGCAATTCCGGAGCCATCGCCAGGTAAAAGCGCGGCGCGCCCTGGCCGATATAGCTGGTGACAATCTTCGCCTCCGGCTGCTGCTGCAGCCAGCGCTCAATTTTCGCCGTCGCGGCGCTGGTCTGGATAATCGACGACCCGTAAGGCATCTGCACCTCAACCAGCACTTCCGGGCGGTCGGAGGTGGGGAAAAACTGCTTTTTCACCACGCTCATTCCCAGTAACGCCACCATAAACAGCACCACCACCCCGGCGGCCACGCGCCATTTGCCGGCGATAACCCGGGTCAGCAGCCAGCGGAAGCGCTGATAGCGCGGGGTGTCATACAGCGCGGCGTGGCCTGCCGCCGCGGACTTCCTCTCCGGTAACAGGTGTACGCCCAGCCAGGGGGTAAAAATCACCGCCACGATCCAGGAGGCAATCAGCGCGATACCGACGATCCAGAACACGTTGCTGGCATACTCCCCGGCGGTGGATTGCGCAAACCCGTTAGGCATAAAGCCCACGGCCGTCACCAGGGTACCGGCCAGCATGGGCGCCGCGGTGTGGCTCCAGGCATAGGCGGAGGCTTTGAGGCGGTCATACCCCTCCTCCATTTTGACCACCATCATTTCAATGGCGATAATGGCATCATCCACCAGCAGCCCCAGGGCGAGGATCAGCGAGCCGAGGGTGATGCGGTCGAAGTTTTTACCGGTGGCGGCCATCACCACAAACACCACGGCCAGGGTGAGCGGCACCGCCGCCGCGACCACCACCCCCACGCGCCAGCCCATGCTGACAAAGCACACCGCCATCACCACCAACAGAGCGACAAAAAATTTGATCATGAACTCATCGACCGCCGCGCTGATATTCACCGACTGATCGGTCACTTTGGCCAACGACATGCCGAGCGGCAGGCTCTGATTGATGCTGTCCGTTTCGGCGTCCAGCGCTTTCCCCAGCGCCAGACCATTCCAGCCCTCGCGCATCACCACCCCCAGCAGCAGCGCCGGTTCGCCCTGATTGCGGATCAGGAAGGTAGCAGGATCTTCATACCCCCGCTCAACCGTGGCGACATCGGCGAGTTTCAGCGTTCTGCCCCCGGCAATAATCGGCGTGTCGCGGATCTGCTGCAGGCGGTCGAACGCCCCGTCGAGGCGGATAAAGATCTGCCCGCCACGGGTCTCAATGGCCCCGGCGGCGGTCAGCACATTCTGATTGTTCAGCGCGGCAAAAATCGCCTCCGGCGAGAGCCCCAGGGTGGCGAGACGGTCATGAGAAAAGGAGAGATAAATGCGCTCCGCCTGTTCGCCGAGAATATTCACTTTTTTCACCCCAGGTACATGCAGCAGCTGCTGGCGCAGGGCTTCGGCGTCACGCACCAGCTGCCGCGGCGGCTCTCCCCGCGCTTTCAGGGCAAAGAGGGCAAAGGTGACATCGGCGAATTCGTCATTCATCATCGGGCCGGAGACGCCGGCAGGCAGGTTATTCGCCTCATCCCCGAGCTTTTTGCGCGCCTGATAAAACTGCTCCGGCACCTCGGAAGGCGGCGTCTGATCCTGCAGCGATAAGGTGATTAACGCCATCCCGGGACGGGTATAGGTCTCGGTGCGATCGTACCACTTCAGCTCCTGGAGCCGTTTTTCCAGCGGCTCGGCGACCTGATCCTGCATCTCCTGCGCGGTGGCGCCCGGCCAGACGGTGATGACCGTCATTTGCTTGACCGTAAAGGGCGGGTCTTCCGCCCGCCCGAGCCCGAAGAAGGCCACCAGCCCGGCGACCGAGATAAGGATAATTAAAAACAGGGTTACCGACCTCTCGCGGACGGCCAGCGCGGAGAGATTAAAACGCCCGCCGCTCATGGCTGACTCCCGTCGGCATCATGCTCGCGTCGGTCCGCCAGCCGCACCGTCTCGCCCTGGTGCAGAAGATGGGCGCCCAGGGCGACGATGGGCTCCCCGGGCTTCAGCGGGCCGGTCACCCGCGCCGTTTCATCATTCAGGCCGATCACCGTCACCGGTTGCCAGGAGACGGTGGCCGGGCGCGATGCAATGCGCCAGACGCCAGGGCCGTTGCCCGGATCGTAGACCGACGCCAGGGGCACCTCCAGCACCTCGCCTGGCCCCTGGTCGCTGCTGATACGCAGGGTCACAGTAGACCCCAGCGGCGCATTCGCCAGCGCGCCGTTCAGCACATAGCGCGCTTCAAAGGTGCGGGTGGCGGCGTCAGCCGCGTCCGAAAGCAGCCGCAGGGTCGCGGTGACCGGCTGAGATTCGCTGCCATAGCGTGTCGCCAGCGCCTCGCTGCCGACCGCCGGGCGCAGCGTCTCCGGAAGCTGCACCCGCGCTTCGCGCTGCCCTGCCCGCGCCAGGCGGATCACCACCTGCCCGGCGCTGACCACCAGTCCCGGCTCGGCGAGCGTTTCCACCACCACGCCGTCGGCATCCGCCAGCAGTCCGGCATAGTCGGTGGCGTTTTGCGCCACGTTTGCCTGCGCCTGGGCCGCGCGGAGGTCGGCTCTCGCCGCCTCTGCCGTCGCGTTGATCTGGTCGAACTCCGCCGCCGAGACGGCGCCGCTGGCCACCAGGCCGCGATAGCGGGCCAGATCGTTGGCCGCTTTTTTGGCTCGCGCCCGCGCGGCGTCGACCGCCCGCTGTTGGGACTGCGCCTGCAAGGTTAGATCAGCCGGATCCAGGCGCAGCAGCAGTTGACCGCGCCGGACGCTCTGCCCGGTCTCCACCAGCCGGGCAAGGATTTTTCCCGATACCCGGAAGCCGAGATCGCTTTGGGTACGAGCGACCACCACGCCGGTAAAGGCCCGCGAGCTGGCCTCCGCGCGCTCGACGGTCGCCACCCGGACCAGCGGCGGCCGGGTGCGGGGATCGTCATGATCGGCAGGTTCGCCGCAGCCCGCGAGGGCCAGCGGCAGGAGGCAGACGGCAAGATGGACGGCGTTGGGCCTGAGCATGGGTCACCTTAATGAAAAGACCGGTTGGTGACTGCATTCTCAGACTAGTGACCAATAAAGTCAATGGTCACAAATCAGGGGGAGAGACTTCTCAGGATCAGGGAGGCAAGCAGCACCGCCGCGGTGGGCGCGGTGTCGAGATTGTATTGCAGCTGCACCGGGTTGATGAAAGGACACATCACCATATAGACCGCCAGGGTCGCCTCATCCAGCGGGGTTTTGCGCTCGAACTCACCCGCCTGGCGGCCTTCGACCAGGATTTGACCAATCAGCTGCTGCAGATGACCGGCATACTGCTCCGTTGAGGGCCATTTATCGCGCGCCGCGACGGCGGCGATATCGTACAGTTTGCGATCCTCGAAAAACAGTTCACTGCCGGCCTCGGTCAGCGCCCGGAACAGGCGGCGCAGCTTCTCGCTGGCGGAGGGTGCATCGGCGATGGCCTCGCTCACGGCCACCATGATCTTCTCCAGCCGGCTGGCGCAGATTGCCTCGCCAATCGCCTGCTTGGAGTCAAAAAACTTGTAGATATAGGCTTTGGAAAAGCCTATTGCTTTGGCAAGATCGGTGACCGTGGTCTTTTCATAGCCATAGCGACTGAAGTGCGCCATGGCCGCGTCAAGAATCTGGTCCCGAACGCTGTGGTCAACGGGGCCACGGCTTGCTGGGGTGGGGGTATTTTTCGTCATCCGTTTAGCTTAATGCGATCGCTATCGTTTGACAACGAGTGACGTTATTATGATTTGGTCACAATAACCCCCCACCCTGCTCACCTCTCTCGCCGCGTTATGCCTCACGCGCCTCATGGTTAATCGCGCCGGCGGGCAGACAGCCCAGGCCTTGCAGCGTCAGATGTACGGCACGATCGAGCGGGGTATGCGGCTCCGCGCCTAAAAAAGCCACCAGCTTATCGTTGCGCAGGCGTACCGGTAGACGCCAGAGATAGTGCATCTCGACCATTTCGCGCAGGGTGGCGTTGAAGGGCGCCGCCAGCTTCACCAGCCACCAGGGAAAGGACTTCACTACCGCCCTGCCGCCATAGCGGGCGACCACCCGCTGGATCGCCTGGCTCATTTCGCTGCCGTCCGGGTCCCAGTGGCCCTGCATATGAAAGCGGGCAAACGGTTCAAGCTCATGCATGCGGGCCAGCAGCGCGGCGATGGTGGCGGCAACGTCGGGCAGCCAGGCCCACTGATGCCCCACGCCGATCGCCCCTGGTAGGCTGATAGTCCGGGGAAGCTGACCTGGCTTGACCAGCCCCTGGGAAAACCAGTTATTTCCGGCGCGCGGACCAAAATAATCGCCCGCCCGGACAATCAACGCCCTGCCGCCGCGCTGTACGTAATCCTCCAGCGCCTGCTCCATTTCCACCCGAATGGCGCCTTTGCGGGTCACCGGCCGTTGCACGGCCGCTTCGTCAATCAGCGGAAAGGCATCCGGTCCATAGTTGTAAACCGTGCCGGGCAGGACAACTAACGCCCGCTGCTGGGCGGCGGCCTGCAGGGTGTTGCGCAGCATAGGTAGTACCTGCTGCCGCCAGTGCCGGTAGCCCGGCGGATTGACCGCATGGACGATCACGTCGCAACCGGCAGCCGCCGCCGCCACCTGCCCGGCATCCAGCGCGTCGCCGGCAATCCACTGCATGCCCTCTTCGGGCCCATGAAGCTGGGCGCCGCGCTTCAGCGCCCGAACCTGCCAGTTGTCCGCCGCCAGCCGACGCGCCACTTCCCCGCCTATGCCCCCGCTTGCTCCCAAAATCAGGACTTTGCCGCTGCTGTTCATCGTCTTTCCCCGTTCGCTAATGGATGCTTGACAGCCTACCTGCGGCTCATATCAAATGAAATTGCATACCATCATCGAGCGGCTATACATTTTTGTATGAATACCTCTATTCCCTGGGAGTGGTACCGAACCTTTCTCGCCGTCCTGCAGGAAGGCTCTTTATCGGGCGCATCGCGCACCCTGAACATCACTCAGCCGACGGCGGGACGTCATATCGCCGGCCTGGAGGCCGCCCTCGGCCAGGCCTTATTTACCCGCTCGCAAACCGGCCTGCTGGCGACCGACGCGGCGCTGGCGCTGCAGGCGCACGCCGAGGCGATGGACAATACCGCCCGGGCGCTGGAACGCACGGCGGCTAACTTTAGTCGCAACAGCACCGATCTGCGTGGCGTGGTGCGGGTGGCCGCCAGCGAGGTGGTCGGCGCTGAGGTGCTGCCGCCGCTGATTGCCCGGCTCAGGCAAGCGTGCCCGAGTATCGTCATCGAATTAATGCTCTCCAATCGGTTTCAGGATCTGCTTCACCGGGAGGCGGACATCGCGGTGCGGATGGTCGCTCCGCAGCAGGAGCAGCTTATCGCGCGGCGTCTCGGCAGGATCGAGCTTGGGCTGCATGCTACCGATGCCTATCTGATCCGCCAGGGTCGGCCCGCTACGCCTGAGGAGCTTGACGGCCACGCGCTGATTGGTTTCGACAGCGCCACGCCCCTCGTTCGCCGGGCTCTTGCGCGCTATCCCCGTTTTCAGCGCGAGGTCTTCGCGATGCGCACCGATAGCGACCTCGCCCAGCTGAGCCTGATCCGCGCCGGGGCAGGGATCGGCATCTGCCAGGCGCCCCTCGCCGACGGCATTATTCCCCTGCAGCGAGTGCTGGCGGCAGACTTTTCTCTGTATCTCGATACCTGGCTGGTGATGCATGAGGATCTGCGCCACAGCCCCGCCTGTAAGCGGGTATTTAATTTCCTCGCCGAGGGGTTGCAGACGTATATTCGCGGCCCTCTGGCGCGCTGACCCACCCGCCTCGCGGGTAATCCCTTCCCTGCTGAAATAGTCACTCATTGACACTGTAAATATGGCATTGTATAAAACCCCGCCCCAATAATGAGTTTCATTTGCATTACTCCCATTTGCTGGTCATCCACTCGCCTGTTTACAAGGATAGCGTTTAATGAAGAAGGTCCTCTGCGCGTTAGGCTTGATGTTCACCGCCGTCAGTTCCGCGCTGGCAACAACCTACCCCCTGACGATTGAAAACTGTGGCTATCAGGAGACCTTCACCCGGCCGCCGGAGCGCGTGGTCGCGCTGGGGCAAAATACGGTCGAAATTCTGCTGCTGCTTGGGCTGCAAAAGCAGGTGGTGGCCAGCGCCTTTTGGCCGACCAGCGTTTTACCGCAGCTGGCTGAGCAAAACGCGAAGATTAAAACCCTGACGGTGGAAATTCCGAGCCTGGAATCCGTGCTGGCGCAAAATCCCGATTTCGTTCCCGCCCAGTTACCTCTGCTACTGGGGCCGGAAAGCAAAGTCGCCAGGCGTGAAGATCTCGCTACCGTCGGCGTAAACAGCTACGTCTCACCGGGGATGTGCGCCACCAAAAAGGCCACCGGCGATATGTACGGCAGCCGACAAAAGCTGTGGGATATGACCTGGCTGTATCAGGAAATTAGCGATTTTGCCCGCATTTTCAACGTCGAAGATCGTGGTCAGGCGCTGATTGCCGATTTCAAAAAACGTGAAGCCGACCTGCGCCAGGAGTTCGGTAAAAGCAAAAAGGATCTCTCCTTCGTCTTCTGGTTCTCCAGCGCCTCACCTTCGGCCGATGCCTATGTCGGCGGTAAAAACAGCGCCTCCGGATTTATCGCCAGTGTGCTGGGCGGACATAATGCGATTACCTCCGAAACCGAGTGGCCCACGGTGAGCTGGGAGAGCATCATTGCCGCCAACCCGGATGTGATCGTGGTCTCCAGCCTGGATCGTAACCGCTGGGCGCTGGATAAGGCCGAGGAGAAGATCAGATTCCTCAAAAGCGATCCCGCCGTCAGCCAGCTGGAGGCCGTGAAAAAAGGCCATATCGTGGTCATGGACGGTCAGGCGATGAATCCGACCATTCGCACGCTTTATGGCGCGGAACAGGTGGGCGAACAGCTGAGAAAAATGGGGCTGAACTGATGAGCGTCGCCGTGCTTCAGACGCGCCGCAGCATGCTGCTCACCGGCTGGTGTTTACTGGCCGTGATCGTGCTGGCGCTGGTGATAGCGGTGGGCGTCAGCGTCGGCGAACTGCCCATCCCGCTGCAGAACGTCTTTTACGCTATCAGCAATAAAACCGGCTTAACCGCGGTGCCTCTCAATCGTATCTCCGAGAGCGTTATCTGGGATTTCCGCCTCAGCCGCGCGCTGGTCGCCGCCTGCTGCGGCGCCGGCCTCGCTATCTGCGGCGCCGTGCTGCAAAGCCTGCTCAAGAACGCCCTCGCGGAACCTTACGTCCTCGGCGTCTCCGCCGGGGCCTCCACCGGCGCGGTATCGATTGTGGTGCTGGGCCTTGGCGCCGGGGCGATCTCCCTCTCCGTCGGGGCGTTTGCCGGAGCCTTCGCCGCCTTCGCCTTTGTTGCCTTTCTGACCAACGGCGCGCGCGGCGGCAATGAGCGCACCATTCTGGCGGGCGTCGCCGCCTCGCAGTTATTTAACGCCCTCACGGCCTACACCATCAGCACCTCCGCCAGCGCGCAGCAGGCGCGCGATGTGATGTTCTGGCTGCTGGGCAGCTTCAGCGGCGTCCGCTGGCCCGAATTCCAGCTGGTTCTGGTGGTGGTCCTCGCGGGCCTGGCGGTCTGCCTGTGGTATGCCCGGGCGCTGGACGCGTTCACCTTCGGCGACGATGCCGCCGCTTCGCTGGGCATTGCCGTGCCGCGCGTGCGCCTGATCCTCTTCACCACCGCGGCGGTGATTACTGCCACCATCGTCAGCATGGCCGGCTCGATCGGCTTTGTCGGCCTGGTGGTGCCGCACGTGATGCGCTTCTTCTTTGGCCCGCTGCACCGGACGTTGCTGATCGCCAGCGCGCTGGCGGGGGCGATCCTGATGGTGCTGGCGGACATTGCCTCGCGCCTGCTGATTGCCCCGCAGAGTCTGCCGGTCGGAGTGGTGACCGCCCTGGTTGGGGTGCCTTTCTTTGCCGTGATTATCTACCGCTCAAGGAATAAGTGATGAGTATTTGCGCTGAAAATATCACCTGGAAGGCAGGCAAAAAGGTCATCGTCAATAATGTCTCGCTGCGGGTGTCGCGCGGCGAAACGGTGGGTCTGCTGGGCCCCAACGGCTGCGGCAAATCCTCGCTGCTGCGGGTTCTGGCGGGCCTGCGCCGCCCGGATGCGGGTCGCGTCACCCTCGACGGCCACGACATCGCCCGGATGGCTAAAAAGCAGCTCGCCCGCCGGGTGGCGTTCGTCGAGCAACACGGCATGACCGAGGCCAATATGCGGGTGCGCGACGTCGTGCGGCTGGGACGTATTCCGCACCACTCGCCGTTCTCCAACTGGAGCGCTCAGGATGACGAGGCGGTCACCGCCGCGCTGCAGCGGGTGGCGATGCTGGAGAAAAGCGACCAGGGGTGGCTGAGCCTCTCCGGCGGCGAGCGGCAGCGGGTGCATATCGCCCGCGCGCTGGCGCAGAACCCGAGTGAGATCCTGCTGGATGAACCTACCAACCATCTGGATATTCACCATCAGATGCAGCTGATGCAGTTGATCAGCGAGCTGCCGGTGACCAGCATTGTGGCCATTCACGATCTTAACCATGCCGCGATGTTCTGCGATTCGCTGATCGTGATGCAGCAGGGGCAGATCCTCGCCAACGGGACGCCGGAGGAGATTTTGTCCGAAGCGCTGCTGTGGGACGTTTTCCGGGTGAAAACCAAAATCGAGATCTCCCCGTACCACGGTAAAAAGCACATTCATTTCATCGTTTAGGTTGGGCGAGTATGCCTCTCTTCCCCCTGCGCCCTGCCGCGACGCTCTGGCCTCCCGTTTTACTGGGAAGCCAGTTCGTTTTTAATATTGGCTTTTATGCGGTCGTCCCTTTCCTTGCCCTCTTCCTGCGCGACGAGATGCTGCTTTCCGGCGGGCTTATCGGCCTGATCCTCGGGCTGCGCACCTTCTCTCAGCAGGGCATGTTTATCATCGGCGGGACGCTGGCCGACCGATATGGTGCTAAGGCGATCATCCTCGCCGGCTGCGTGGTTCGCGTCGCCGGCTATCTGCTGCTGGCGTGCGGCACAACGCTGGAGCCGATTATCCTCGGCGCCTGCCTGACGGGCGTCGGCGGGGCGCTGTTTTCCCCGTCGATCGAGGCCCTGCTGGCGCGAACCGGGACCCACAGCCAGGCCAACGGAAAACGCAGCCGCGCAGAGTGGTTTGCGCTGTTTGCGGTGTGCGGTGAGCTGGGAGCGGTTATCGGCCCGGTGGCCGGAGGGTTACTGAGCGGGATCGGCTTTAGGCATATCGCCCTCGCCGGCGCGGGGATATTTCTTCTGGCGCTGCTGGTGCTCTTTTTCTGTCTGCCCGCCGACGGGCAGAGGCCCCAAACGCGCAGCCGGGTTCCGTGGTGGACCCCTTTGCGCCAGCCGCGCTTTGTCGCGTTTATTATTGCTTACAGTTCATGGCTGTTGAGCTACAACCAGCTGTATCTCGCCCTGCCGGTGGAGATCCAACGCGCAGGCGGCCGTGAGCAGGATCTGGCGCCGCTTTTTATGCTGGCCTCGCTGTTGATTATTACCCTACAGCTTCCTCTCGCCCGCTTCGCCCGTCGTATTGGCGCCGTGCGCATTCTGCCGGTGGGCTTTCTGCTGCTGTCGGCTTCCTTCGTCAGCGTGGCGTTATTCGCCGCCTCGCCGCCCGCCGCCGGCTGGCTGCGATTATTGCCGTCGGCCTGCTTTGTCACACTGCTCACCCTCGGCCAGATGCTGCTGGTGCCCTCAGCCAAGGATCTGATCCCGCTGTTTGCCGAGGAGTCGACGCTGGGCGCCCACTACGGGGCGCTCGCCACTGCGGGTGGGTGCGCGGTGTTAGCCGGGAATTTGCTGCTCGGCCATTTGCTTGACCAGGCGCTCACCCCCTCGCCGCAGGCGGTCTATCCCTGGCTTCTGCTGGCGCTGTTTCCGTTGTGCAGTGCCGTCGCCCTGCGGGCGATCTGCCGCCCGCTGGCGGCAACCTGACGCTGAGCGGGTAACGGCCCGCTCAGGAGGTTAACCGGGAGAAGCGCACGAAAGCCAGTCCGCCTTATTTTACCGCCAGCTCGCGGCGAACGATCTCGGCACCGGCGCTTAAGGCGTGCAGTTTGCCGGTCGCGACCTGGCGCGGCAGCGGCGCCATACCGCAGTTGGTGGAGGGGTAGAGCTTGTCGGCATCGACGAACGCCAGCGCCTTGCGCAGGGTAGCAGCCACCTCTTCCGGAGTTTCAATCGCATGGCTGGCGACATCGATCGCCCCGACCATCACCTTTTTACCGCGGATCAACTCCAGCAGATCCATCGGCACCCGCGAGTTGTGGCACTCGAGAGAGATAATATCGAGGGACGATTTCTGCAGCTGTGGGAAGGCCTCCTCATACTGACGCCACTCTGAGCCCAGCGTTTTTTTCCAGTCGGTATTGGCCTTGATGCCGTAGCCGTAGCAGATATGCACTGCCGTCTCGCACTTCAGCCCTTCAGTGGCTCGTTCCAGCGCGGCGATCCCCCAGTCGTTCACCTCATCGAAGAAGACGTTGAAGGCCGGCTCATCGAACTGAATAATATCGACCCCGGCGGCCTCTAACTCTTTCGCTTCCTGATTGAGGATTTTGGCGAACTCCCAGGCCAGCTTTTCCCGGCTTTTATAGTGATTGTCATACAGCGTGTCGATCATGGTCATGGGGCCCGGTAACGCCCATTTAATCGGCTGACTGGTGAGCTGACGCAGATAGCGCGCGTCCTCAACGAAGACCGGTTTCTGGCGCTCCACGGCGCCCACCACGGTTGGAACACTGGCCTCATAGCGGTTACGAATTTTCACGATCTCGCGTTTGGCAAAATCAACGCCGCTGAGGTGTTCAATAAAGGTGGTGACAAAGTGCTGCCGCGTTTGCTCGCCGTCGCTGACAATATCGATCCCGGCCCGCAGCTGGTCGTCGAGGGACAAACGCAGGGCGTCGCGCTTGCCGGCCAGTAATTCTTCGCTGGACAGTTTCCAGGGCGACCACAGGGTCTCTGGCTGCGCCAGCCAGGAAGGTTTCGGTAAACTGCCAGCGGTGGAGGTCGGAAGCCATGTTTTCATAATAAGTAGCCTTTTATATTGGTTTAGCAACGCGCGAAGTTAGCAGACCATTGCTCAAGCAACGTCTTGTGCGGGTCGATAAAATGTTGTTGTGTAAATTTACCCTGCTCTATCGCCAACAGGCTGCGCTCTTCCCGGTCATACACAATTTTGGTGACGGAATGATCCAGGTGATTGAGATTGGGCTGATAGTATTGCCCCGCCGCGGAATTCGCGTTGTAAATCTCCGGACGATATATTTTTTGAAACGTCTCCATCGTGCTGATGGTCGCGATCAGCTCCAGGCTGGTGTAATCGCTGAGCAGATCGCCGGAAAAATAGAAGGCCAACGGCGCGACGCTGTGTTTCGGCATAAAATAGCGCACCTGCAGCCCCATTTTGCTGAAATAGCGCTCGGTCAGCGAGACGCCTTCCTGGGCATATTCAATGCCGAGAACCGGATGTTCGTTACCGGTGCGACGATAAACATCTTTGCTGGATACGCTCAGACAAATCACCGGCGCCTTGCTAAAGCTGGTCTTATAGGCGCTGGATTGCACGAAATCCTTAAAGATATTGCCGTGCAGCTCGCCAAACTTTTCGGGCACGCTGAAGCGGCTCTGGTCTTTATTATGCTCCAGCAGCAGCACGCTAAAATCATAATCCCGTACCCAGGAAGAGAAGTTATTGCCGACGATACCGGCATGGCGCTCACCGGTTTTTTTATCGACAATATGCGTTTGCAGGATCTCTATCACCGGAAAACTGGCGGCATCAGCAATATTCATCTCGACAGAAATAATATCCAGTTCCACCGCATAGCGATCGTTGTAGGGATTATCCCAGTGCGCCAGGGTATTAAACCGGTTATTCATCATGATTAACGTATTGCGCAGATTGTCCTGACGGCTCTCCCCTCTCGCCAAATTGGCAAAATTGGTGGTAATACGCGTATTTTCCGCAGGGTTATAATTTTCATCAAACCGGCTGCGCTTAATCGTATAGGTAAATTCGTTATTCATGGCGATTGTCCATCCTGGTGTCGGGCATAAAGCGGAATAAGCGGAGTACTCTCCACAGGCGGCGCAGAGTCAGACCTGGCGCGCTTCAACCGGTAAATGTTGTTGATTCGTTAATGGGTCTATTTTTGCCAGAGTCGGTGATGGAGGGAAAGCGACTTAAATTCATTGCAACATGAGCTATCCTCATGTTGCTCCGCTAAGGGCAAGGTGCGGTTCGCGGTATCATCATGACGCCATGGTCAGGGGCGGCAGTTCAGGCAACGCCAGGCTAATAATCGTTTGTCCAGAGAATGCATGCAGGGTACAATCTTTAACCACTATAATACGTGCTGTGACCTGGCCGCCGTACCCGTTTGCTGGAGCTTTTGTCGTAAAGAATGATTGTTGATATCAGTATTATGTCGATGTGCATGGCCGTGCTGCTGATTATGAGCGTGCTGCTGAATTGAGAGGCTCCCGAACACAATGACACCCACTCTCATCTGACCTTCACATTCGCGAGGAATAAAGGAGATTCAGAGGATTCGCGCTGCACGGCATTGTCCCGCCTGCCGCCGCCCTCTACTCTTTATGCACTTGCTTATCGAGGAAAACCAGATGAAAAAAGCTCTCTTTGCGCTGTTCGCTATTGCTGCCGTGGGCGCCGCCAGCGCTTTTGCGGCTGATAAAACCGACGCTCCGACGCCCGCTGTCGACAACGGCGGCCGTCCTCCGCTGGAGATGAGTCATGGTCCCCTGCCGCCGTTCCCGCCACCGTTTCCGCCGCGCAAGCCGGTGCTGTTTTCAGCAACGGTCGCGACCGATACGCCGGCGGAAACCATTAACAAACTAACCGCCCTGATCCCGACCGGTCAGGCGAAGCACTACGAAGTTCACGTTGAGGTGGTGCCGGTTGCGGAGGATGCCGACGGGCAATAGCCCTGGCGTGGGCACGCTGCCTGAGTCCTGCGATAATAAAAAAGCTGCCGCTTATCGCGGCAGCTTTTGTTAACTTGAATAAAACAGAATGCAGAGAATTAGCTGCGCACTTTACGGTAGATAAACAGCACAACCAGCGCACCGATTACCGCCACCACGAAGCTGCCGAAATTAAACCCGTCGACTTTGCCAAAACCAAAGAAGGTACTGATCCAGCCGCCGACCACGGCGCCGATGATCCCCAGAATAATGGTTACAATAAACCCGCCGCCGTCTTTCCCCGGCATAATCCACTTGGCTAAAATACCGGCAATAAGTCCAAAAATGATCCAGGAAAGAATACCCATGGTTAACCGTCCTCTTGTTACCTTTATGCATTTCGTATTGAAAAGAGTAGCATATATAACGAGATTGGATCGGTAATAATCTATTTATTAGATAATTTCTTGCCGCTGCGCGGTAGTGTTCTCACGCCATCTCTCGCGCTGCCAGGCCCTGTGCCGCTTATTACCTTGAAAAAAGGGAGGCTATTCGCCTCCCCCTTACGGTTTATATTACCGCGGTGGTTAGCCGCGATGAACAGCACAATCGCGACTGTTCGTCGAAGATTTCAATTTGCCAGACCTGATGGCGAGTCCCGACGTGCAGCGCTTTGCACACGCCCCGCACCCGGCCCCCACGCGCTGAACGGATGTGGTTGGCGTTAACCTCCAGCCCCACCACCTTCTGTTCGCCTTCGCTGCACAGATAACCCGCTACCGACCCCAGCGTCTCCGCCAGCACCACCGACGCCCCGCCGTGCAGCAGACCAAACGGCTGCTGGGTGCGGCCATCCACCGGCATGGTGGCCTCCAGCGTATCGTCGGTAAACGTCTCAAAGCGAATATCCAACAGCCCTACCATGTTTCCCTCACCGAGCCGGTTGAGCTGCTCCAGCGTGGTCTGACGTTTCCAAATCATCCGATTATCTCCAGTAACGCCTGCAGCGGGTGGCGAACGCCGCTGCCTTCAATGCGCTTCACCTGGCTGCGGCAGGAGTAGCCCGTCACCAGACAGCGGTTACGCGGTAGCCGCTGCATCGCCTGCTGCCAGGAGAGCGCGTAAATGGCCAGCGAGTTGGCATGGTTTTTCACTTCATGACCATAGGTGCCTGCCATCCCGCAGCACCCAACGCTGACGTTTTCCAGCTTCGCGCCGAAGTGGGCAAAAATCTCTGCCCACTGCTTTGTCGCCGCCGGCAGCGCGGTCACTTCCGTACAATGACCGAACAGGTACCAGGGCTCGCCGCCGAGATCGGGACGGGCGTCGGTCGGCAGGGCCTTCGGCAACCACTCATGCACCAGCATGACCTGGAAATCGCCGCGCTTGTCGCCGAGCGTTTGCTTATATTCATCGCGGTAGCAAAGCACCAGCGCCGGATCGACGCCGACCAGCGGCATCCCCAGCTGCGCCACGCGGTTAAGGAAGTCTGCCGTTTTCTGCGCGGTGCGCGCGAAGCGGGTCAGGAATCCTTTAATATGCTGCGCCTTGCCGTTCGGCGAGAACGGCAGGAGCACCGGCTGATAGCCTAAGGCCTCGACCAGACGGATAAAGTCAGCCACCACCTGAGCGTCGTAATAGCTGGTGAAGGGATCCTGCACCACCAGCACCATCTTCGCCTTCTGCTCGTCGCTCAGCGCTTCGAGCTGCTCAAGGGTCATATTGGCGGAGCGGTGGCCGGCCATCTGCTGCTTCAGCGACGGCGCCGAGAGCAGCGGCAGATCGACCATCCCGATATGCTTCTCCGACAGCTTTTTCAGCCACGGCTGGTTAATGAAGAAGTTAAAGGTCTTCGGCGCCTGGGCCATCAGCGGCGCATAGGACTCCACCGACGCCACCAGATGATCCCGCACCGGGCGCAGATAGCGGCTGTGATACAGCTGCAGGAAGCGCGAGCGGAACTCCGGGACATCGATTTTGATCGGGCACTGGGTCGAACAGGCTTTACAGGCCAGACAGCCGGACATCGCCTCTTTGACCTCGTGCGAGAAGTCATATTCCCCTTTGCGCGCATGCCAGCTGTTACGGGTGCGCGCCACCAGCGAACGCAGGCTAACGCCCTGCTCCGGCAGCGCCTTCTCCAGCTGATTGGGATCGACGCCGCGATCCGCTAGCAGACGCAGCCATTCGCGGACCAGCGTCGCCCGCCCTTTCGGCGAGTGGATGCGCTGGTTGCTGACTTTCATCGACGGACACATCGGACTTTTTACGTCAAAGTTGAAGCACAACCCGTTGCCATTACACTCCATCGCCCCGCGCCAGCTGCTGCGCACCGCGATGGGGATCTGCCGATCCCAGGTGCCACGCTTCACCGCGTCGACTTTCATCATCGGCGCGTCGACCCCTTCCGGAGGACAGATTTTCCCTGGGTTCAGGCGGTTATCGGGATCGAAGACCGCTTTGATCTTCCTAAGTTCGCCGTACAGCGCCTCGCCAAAGAAGGCCGGGCTGTACTCCGCGCGAAAGCCTTTGCCATGTTCCCCCCACAGCAGGCCGCCATACTTCGCCGTCAGCGCCACCACATCGTCGGAGATCTGCTTCATCAGCACCTCCTGCTGCGGATCGCACATGTCCAGCGCCGGGCGCACATGCAGCACCCCGGCGTCGACGTGGCCAAACATGCCGTAGCTCAGGCCGTGGCTGTCGAGCAGCGCGCGGAACTCGACGATATAATCCGCCAGGTGTTCGGGCGGGACGCAGGTATCCTCGGCAAAGGGGATCGGCTTGGCGGCACCTTTGGCATTACCCAACAGGCCTACCGCCTTCTTGCGCATGGCATAGATGCGCTCCACGCCATCAAGATCGTGACAAACCTGCCAGCCGATGACTCCCGCCTCGCTGCGGGCCATCAGCTCGTCCAGCCGCTGGCACAGGGTGGTGACCTGCTGGTCAATCAGCGCCGCGTCATCCCCGGCGAATTCGACGATATTCAGCCCGAGCATCTCTTTATCCGGTACGTCGGTGATCAGTTCGTTCACCGAGTGCCAGACGATATCCTCGCGCGCCAGATTGAGGACCTTAGAGTCGACGGTCTCCACCGACAGGGCCTTGGCTTCCACCATAAAGGGTGCATTACGCAGCGCAGAGTCAAAGGAGTCATATTTGACGTTGACCAGCCGGCGCACCTTCGGCAGGCGGGTAATATCCAGCCGCGCTTCGGTAATAAACGCCAGCGTCCCTTCCGAACCGGTTAAAATTCGGGTCAGGTCGAACTCGCTCATCTCATCGTTAAAGACGTGGCGCAGATCGTATCCGGTGAGGAAGCGGTTGAGTTTGGGAAACTTATCCATGATCAGCTCGCGCTGCGCCTTGCAGCGCTGGTAGACCGTGTTGTAGATCCTGCCGATCGTCGAGGGCGTATTGCCCAGCGTCTCCGCCAGCGCCACCGGCACCGCCTGGGTATCGAGGATATCACCGCCCATCAGCACCGCCCGCAGGCCAAGCACGTGATCCGACGTCTTACCGTACACCAGCGATCCCTGTCCGGACGCGTCGGTGTTAATCATCCCGCCCAGGGTAGCGCGGTTGCTGGTGGAGAGCTCCGGGGAAAAGAAATAGCCATAGGGCTTGAGAAACTGATTCAGCTGATCTTTGATGACTCCGGCTTCAACGCGCACCCAACCCTCTTCGGGGTTGATTTCGATAATGCGGTTCATATAGCGGGACATATCGACGATAATTCCGCCGTTCAGCGCCTGGCCGTTAGTGCCGGTGCCGCCGCCGCGCGGGGTGAAGATCAGCGATTTAAAGCGTGGTTCGGCGGCGACGCGCGCCAGTAGCGCGACGTCTGCCGTGGAACGTGGAAAAAGGACCGCATCCGGCAGCAGCTGATAGACGCTGTTGTCGGTGGCCATCGTCAGCCTGTCGGCATAGCTGGTGGCGGTATCGCCGGTAAAACCCTGTTGCTCCAGTACCTGCAAAAAATTCAGCACCAGCTGAACTACCCCTGGCGCCTGAGAAATTTGTGGGATCATCACACTTGACCCTGCCTGACTATGTTGTGTTTGAAAATATTGTGTTGGTGCTAACTAAACGTTTGCGTAGCGCATTCAACTTTTTATCACATTTTTTTCATATGCGCCCACGTGTTTTCTGTGCAAAATCAGCCCGGCAAAATTATTGATATTATTATCAGTACATGGATTTACGCGGCGCCAGCTTTTTGGCGCGACTGGAAAGGTAAAATTTATCTATGATTAACCCCCATCAGCCTCGGGACATACCGCAAATACTGCTGTCGGTGCTGTTCCTGGCCCTGATTATCATATCCTGCCTGTGGGTTGTGCAGCCGTTTATTCTGTCCTTCGCCTGGGCCGGCACCGTGGTGATCGCCACCTGGCCGGTGCTGCTGCGTCTGCAGCGTGTGCTGTTCGGCAAACGGATGCTGGCGGTGCTGGCGATGACCCTGCTGCTGTTTTTGCTATTCGTTATTCCTATCGCTCTGCTGGTCAACAGCCTGGTGGATAACAGCGTTCCGCTGATCAAACTCATCAGCAGCGGAAATGTGACGCTGCCGGATTTCGCCTGGCTCAACAGCGTGCCGCTGGTGGGCGATAAGATCTACTCCGCCTGGCATGGCCTGCTGGATATGGGCGGCTCGGCGATTATGGCCAAGGTTCGCCCCTATATTGGCACCACTACCAGCTGGTTTGTCGGTCAGGCGGCGCACATCGGCAAGCTTCTGGTCTACTGCGGTTTGATGCTGCTGTTCAGCGCGTTGCTCTACTGGCGCGGTGAGCAGGTGGCCTACGGTTTCCGCTATTTCGCCACGCGCCTGGCGGCTAAACGCGGTGACGCCGCCGTGCTGCTGGCCGGCCAGGCCGTGCGCGCCGTGGCGCTGGGCGTGGTGGTGACAGCCCTCACCCAGGCGGTGCTGGGCGGTATCGGCCTTGCCATCTCCGGCGTGCCCTACGCCGCTCTGCTGACCGTGGTGATGATCTTTACCTGTCTGGTCCAGCTCGGGCCTTTGCTGGTTCTGGTGCCGTCGATTATCTGGCTTTACTGGAGCGGGGACACCACCTGGGGCACCGTGCTGCTGGTGTGGAGCTGCGTGGTCGGCACCATGGACAACGTAATCCGCCCGGTGCTTATCCGCATGGGCGCCGACCTGCCGATGATCCTCATTCTTACCGGCGTCATTGGC
Source organism: Klebsiella sp. GG_Kp173 (assembly GCF_040062415.1). Taxonomy (NCBI): domain Bacteria; kingdom Pseudomonadati; phylum Pseudomonadota; class Gammaproteobacteria; order Enterobacterales; family Enterobacteriaceae; genus Klebsiella; species Klebsiella sp. GG_Kp173. Next base: position 49,827 of record NZ_JBEAFZ010000021.1, on the reverse strand, counting down.
GGCCTGATCGCCTTCGGCATGATCGGTCTGTTTATCGGTCCGGTGCTGCTGGCCGTCTCCTGGCGCCTGTATGACGCCTGGGTGCACGAAGTGCCGCCGCCGCCGAAAGACCCCGACGTCGTACTCGAAGAGCTCAGCGAGCTGGAGGCCGGGCGCAAGTAATGCATTGTCAGGCGGGGAGACCCGCCTGTTTCCCCGCCAGCACAATTGTTAAGCAAAATTTATTGATCGCCGGCTCAACGCCAGACTTGTAGGCCCCTCACCCGCGTTTCACCTCCCGGACCTTCACAACAATTTAACTATTGAGAGGAATCTGATCGACGGCAAAGGCCCCGCTGCCTACTATTAGCTCACGGTTATAAATCAACACCTTGATTTATAAGCATGGAAATCCCCTGAGTGAAACAACGAATTGCTGTGTGTAGTCTTTGCCCATCTCCCACGATGGGCTTTTTTTTGTCCTGCGCTCACGACACCTGGCGCTCTGACACAGGCAAAAAAAATCCCCGGCATCGCTGCCGGGGATCGGTGTTGTCAGGGCGAACTTATTTATTCAGTTCCGCCAGACCTAACCAGGTTTGCACCACGGTGTCCGGGTTGAGGGACAGGCTATCGATCCCCTCCTCCATCAGCCAGGCGGCAAAATCTTCATGGTCAGACGGCCCCTGGCCGCAGATGCCGACGTATTTACCCTGCTGCTTCGCGGCGCGGATCGCCATCGACAGCAGGGCTTTCACCGCGTCGTTGCGTTCATCAAACAGCTCAGAGACCACGCCGGAGTCGCGGTCCAGACCGAGCGCCAGCTGGGTCATGTCGTTAGAACCGATGGAGAAGCCGTCGAAGTATTCGAGGAACTGCTCCGCCAGCAATGCGTTCGACGGGATCTCGCACATCATAATGATCTTCAGCCCGTTCTCGCCGCGCTTCAGCCCCTGACGCTCCAGCTCTTCGACCACCGCTTTCGCCTGGGCAACGGTACGGACGAACGGCACCATCACTTCAACGTTGGTCAGCCCCATGTCGTTACGCACGCGCTTCATGGCTTCACATTCCAGCGCGAAGCAGTCGCGGAAGCTTTCGGAAACGTAGCGTCCGGCACCGCGGAAGCCGAGCATCGGGTTCTCTTCTTCCGGCTCATAGCGCTCGCCACCTACCAGGTTGGCGTATTCGTTCGACTTGAAGTCCGACAGACGCACGATCACCCGTTTCGGATAGAAAGCGGCACCGAGGGTGGCGATCCCTTCGGTCAGGCGGCCAACGTAGAACTCTCTCGGCGAATCGTAGCCTTTCATCAGCTCGCGAATTTCGTTCTGCAGGCCCGGCTCCTGGTCGTCAAACTCCAGCAGCGCGCGCGGGTGCACGCCAATCATGCGGTTGATGATAAACTCCAGCCGCGCCAGACCCACGCCTTCGTTCGGCAGGCAGGCGAAGTCGAAGGCGCGATCCGGGTTGCCGACGTTCATCATCACCTTCAGCGGCAGATCCGGCATGTCGCCGACGCTGGAGCTCTTGACGCTGAAGTCGAGCAGCTCGGCGTAGACATAGCCGGTATCGCCTTCGGCGCAGGAGACGGTCACATTCTGGTTTTCCTGAATGCGATCGGTGGCATCGCCGCAGCCGACCACCGCCGGAATACCCAGCTCACGGGCGATGATCGCCGCGTGGCAGGTACGGCCGCCGCGGTTGGTGACGATCGCCGAGGCTTTCTTCATGATCGGTTCCCAGTCCGGGTCGGTCATATCGGTAACCAGCACGTCGCCCGGCTCAATGCGGTTCATCTCGCTGATATCGTGGATCACCTTCACCGGACCGGCGCCAATGCGATGGCCGATGGCGCGCCCTTCGGCGATGATCTGCCCCTGAGCGTGGAGGGTATAACGCTCCATCACCTGGCCGCGGGAACGCACGGTTTCCGGACGCGCCTGGACGATAAACAGCTTACCGGTGTGGCCATCTTTCGCCCACTCGATATCCATCGGACGGCCGTAGTGCTTCTCGATCTGCACCGCCTGCTTCGCCAGCTCCTGCACCTCCTCGTTGGTTAACGAGAAGATATCGCGCTGCGCCTGCGGCACATCTTCGATACGCACCTGCTTGCCGTGCTCCTGGGTCGGCGCGTAAACCATGCGGATCTTTTTCGAGCCCATGGTGCGGCGCACGATCGCCGGGCGTCCAGCGGCCAGCGTCGGTTTGTGGACGTAGAATTCGTCCGGGTTCACCGCGCCCTGCACTACCATCTCGCCCAGACCCCACGCCGAGGTGATAAACACCACCTGGTCAAAGCCGGATTCGGTATCGATGGAGAACATGACGCCGGAGGAGGCCAGATCGGAGCGGACCATCCTCTGCACCCCGGCGGAGAGCGCCACGCCGCGATGATCGTAACCCTGATGCACGCGATAGGAGATCGCGCGATCGTTAAACAGTGAAGCAAATACGTGCTTCACGGCAACGAGCACGGCGTCAAAGCCCTGCACGTTGAGGAATGTCTCTTGCTGCCCGGCGAAGGAGGCGTCCGGCATATCTTCCGCGGTGGCGGAAGAGCGCACGGCGAATGAGGCCTCGGCGTCATCGGCGGACAGCAGGTCATAAGCATCGCGAATCGCGTTTTCCAGTTCGCTCTGGAAGGGGGTATCGATGATCCACTGTCGGATCTGCGCGCCCGCTTTCGCTAATGCGGAAACGTCGTCAATGTCGGTTTCATCCAGCAGCGCATAGATGCGCTGGTTAACACCGCTTTGGTCCAGGAACTGGTTGAAAGCATCAGCGGTGGTGGCAAACCCGTTAGGTACGGAAACACCCATACCGGACAGATTCGTAATCATTTCACCAAGGGAGGCATTTTTGCCCCCAACTCTGTCTACATCATTCATGCCGAGTTGGTTATACCAAAGCACCAGCGGTGACGAGCCATTGTTGGACATCGAGACAATCCTTTTGTGATTTAATACCAGTGAAAAAAATTTCACGATCGACTGCAAGATTATCCTGACATATTTATGGTGCTGAAAAAAACGGTGAATCGTTCAAGCAAATTATTTTTTCTTTTTTCGGACTGTTCCTCTGATATAGATAACTTGATGATTTTTAGGAATTATGACGAGAAACGCTGGAAATAACGGCAAAAAAAAGAAAATGAACCACCCTTTTCATAAAAAACAAAAATAGCGTTTCAATTTTAACAAGAGACAAATCAAACAGGGATATGCTTAAATTTAATATCCGCTTTCAGGCAATTAAACTCATTATACCGGATGGTCAAAATGGAAAGTGCTGTAGATCGCCACGTATTTTATATTTCTGACGGTACCGCCATTACGGCGGAGGTGCTGGGACATGCCGTCATGTCGCAATTCCCGGTCGCCATCAGCAGCGTGACCCTGCCGTTTGTGGAAAATATCAGCCGCGCGCGGGCGGTGAAAGAGCAGATCGACGCCATTTATCAGCAAACGGGCATCCGCCCGCTGGTGTTCTATTCCATCGTCATTCCGGAGATCCGCGATATCATTCTGCAAAGCGAGGGCTTTTGTCAGGATATCGTTCAGGCGCTGGTGGCCCCGCTGCAGCAGGAGCTCAACCTCGACCCGACCCCGGTGGCGCACCGCACCCACGGCCTGAACCCCGGCAACCTGATCAAATACGATGCGCGTATCGCCGCCATCGATTACACCCTCGCCCATGACGATGGCATCTCGCTGCGCAACCTTGACCAGGCGCAGGTGATCCTCCTCGGCGTGTCGCGCTGCGGCAAGACGCCCACCAGTCTGTACCTCGCCATGCAGTACGGCATTCGCGCCGCCAACTATCCGTTTATCGCCGACGATATGGACAATCTGGTTCTGCCGGCCTCGCTGAAACCCCTGCAGCATAAGATGTTCGGCCTGACCATCAATCCGGAGCGTCTGGCGGCGATCCGCGAGGAGCGCCGGGAGAACAGCCGCTACGCCTCGCTGCGCCAGTGTCGGATGGAAGTGACCGAAGTGGAGGCGCTGTATCGCAAGAATAAAATCCCCTGCCTGAACAGCACCAACTATTCCGTTGAGGAAATAGCGACAAAAATCATGGACATCATGGGGCTGAATCGCAGGATGTACTAATACACTAGTACATTATTAAAAATTTGTTTATGCTATCACCCGTGGCCTATACAGGATCATGCCCTGCTCTTGCAATAAGCAGGGATTGGTTTATCGTGATGCGCATCACTTCCCGGCATTTTCGCTGGCGAAGAAACAGATTTTTGAGACCCCAATGAATAAAACAGACGAATTGCGTACCGCGCGCATTGAAAGCCTGGTAACGCCCGCGGAGCTGGCCCAGCGCCATCCCGTTACGGCCGACGTGGCCGCCCACGTCTCGGCCTCCCGTCGCCGAATTGAAAAAATCCTCAACGGCGAAGACCGCCGCCTGCTGGTGATTATCGGCCCCTGCTCCATTCACGACACCGACGCGGCGATGGAGTATGCCCGCCGCCTGCAGACCATGCGCGAGCGCTACCAGCCGCAGCTGGAGATCGTGATGCGCACCTACTTTGAAAAACCCCGTACCGTGGTGGGCTGGAAAGGCTTAATCTCCGATCCGGACCTCAACGGCAGCTACCGGGTCAACCACGGGATTGAGCTGGCACGGCGCCTGCTGCTGCAGGTCAATGAGCTGGGGGTGCCGACGGCCACCGAGTTTCTCGATATGGTGACCGGTCAGTTTATCGCCGATCTCATCAGCTGGGGAGCCATCGGGGCGCGCACCACTGAAAGTCAGATCCACCGTGAAATGGCTTCGGCGCTCTCCTGCCCGGTCGGGTTTAAAAACGGCACCGACGGCAATACGCGCATCGCTGTGGACGCCATCCGCGCCTCCCGCGCCAGCCATATGTTCCTCTCCCCGGACAAGCAGGGGCAGATGACGATTTACCAGACCAGCGGCAACCCGTTCGGGCATATCATTATGCGCGGCGGCAAACGGCCGAACTATCACGCCGAGGACATCGCCGCCGCCGGCGAGGCGCTGCGGGAATTCGATCTGCCGGAGCAGCTGGTGGTCGACTTCAGCCATGGCAACTGCCAGAAGCAGCATCGCCGTCAGCTGGAGGTGTGCGCCGATATCTGTCAGCAAATTCGCGCGGGCTCTACCGCCATCGCCGGCATTATGGCGGAGAGCTTCCTGCAGGAAGGGACCCAGAAAGTGGTTCCCGGCCAGCCGCTGGCCTGGGGCCAGTCGATCACCGATCCCTGCCTGAGCTGGGAAGACAGCGAACGTTTATTGAGTGAGCTGGCGGCCGCCACGGCCACCCGTCTGTGACCGCTCCGCCCGCCGCGCATGCGGTGGGCGAACCCCTTCTGACATTCCCTACCAAATTCGGTAACACGAGAAATAACGCTTGCTGTCAAAAACAACATTATTGATAATGATTATCATTGTTGCTTTGATTTTTATTTTGAGAGCTATGACGCGTATGGATAACACTGCCACAGCTGAAAAACCAAAAGACAATGCCCCCTATCCCGTGGCGACGGACAGACAGATCAGCAGTCGGGTTCTGTTAGGCAGCGAAGGACGGGTAGTCATTGAGCATGGCGGCCAGCGCTATCTGCTGCGCCAGACCCACGCCGGGAAGTTGATCCTGACCAAATAATCGCCCCGCGGTGCGCGGGGCGAGGCGAGTTAGCTCGAGCAGCTGACTTCCAGACGTTTCCCCCAGTCCGGCGGCCGGCGGACGTAGTCGTCCTCGCGATCGGTGAAGGGATCGGCCAGCGCGGCATGCAGACGCTCCAGCTCCCCCATATCGCCAGCCTCAGCCTGCTCGATCGCCCGCTGCGCCAGCCAGTTACGTAATACCAGCGCCGGGTTGACGCCCTGCATCCGCTGCTGGCGCTGGGCATCCCCCACCTGTTCATCACGCAGCCGCGCGCGATATCCGGCGAACCAGCTGTCGAAAGCCGCACGGTCGATAAACTCGTCGCGCAGCGGCGAGGCGGCGCAGAGCTGTTCGCTGTGGCTCAGCAGGCGGAACGTTCGGGTATAGTCGCTTCTCTCGCGGATCATCAGGGCAAACAGACCGTCGAGCAGGTCGTTATCCCCTTTCTGCTGGCTGAACAGGCCAAGCTTGTCGCGCATCCGCTGGCCATAGGCGGTCAGCAAGGCGTGCTGATACTCATCCAGCGTCGCATTCAGCGCTTCGGCGCTGATAAACGGCGACAGCGTCTGGGCCAGACGCTGCAGATTCCACAGCCCCACCGCCGGCTGGTTTTCAAAACTGTAGCGCCCCTGATAGTCGGAGTGGTTGCAGATGAAGTCCGGCTGAAAATCGTCAAGGAAGCCATACGGGCCGTAGTCGATGGTCAAACCGAGAATCGACATGTTGTCGGTATTCATCACCCCATGGGCAAAGCCCACGGTTTGCCAGCTGGCGATGGTCTGCGCGGTACGCGTGACAACGTCACGGAACCATAACAGGTACTTGTCCGCCTCATCCTGCAGCTGCGGCCAGTGGTGGCGAATGACATAGTCGGCCAGCTGCTGGACCTTCTGCGGCTCGCGGCGATAGTAAAAATGTTCGAAATGGCCAAAGCGGACATGGCTCTCGGCCACCCGCATCAGCATCGCGCCAGGCTCCACGCGCTCGCGGTAGACCGGCGTATCGCTGGTCACCATCGCCAGGGCGCGCGTCGTCGGGATCCCCAGGGCGTGCATCGCCTCTGACGCCAGACTCTCCCGGATCGTCGAGCGCAGCACGGCGCGGCCGTCTCCCATCCGCGAATAGGGGGTCAGGCCGGCGCCTTTCAGATGCCAGTCGTAACGACGGCCATCCGCCAGCTGCTGCTCGCCGAGCAGGATCCCGCGGCCGTCGCCCAGCTGGCCGGCCCAGGCGCCAAACTGATGGCCGCTGTATACCTGCGCCAGCGGCGACATGCCCGGGAGCAGCGCTTCCCCGCCCCAGACGCCGGCCCCGTTTTCAGGCGCAAACAGCGCGTCAGGGACGCCCAGCTGTTGCGCCAGCGGGGCGTTGCGCCAGATGAGTCGGGCGTTATCCAGCGGCGTTGGTGACAGGGAAGTGTAAAAGTCCGGCAGTTCATCCCGCCAGTGGGTGGTAAAAGAAAGGGTCATGGTTCCTCCTCTCTCCAGTGTAGTGCCTGGAACAGCGGATTAACACGGGCGGAGTGCAGGGTTATCGGCATAAAAAAGGGAAGCGCTCGCTTCCCTCAGGCCGCTGAATGACGTCAGATACGCCGCGCCTGCCAGAACTTTTTGTTCCAGTAGACGTTATCCAGCGAGGAACGGGTGACGCCCTGACTGGTGGAGGCATGTATGAACTGGTTATCGGTATCGTAGATGCCGACGTGCAGGCCGCTTTCGCCTGAGCCGGTTTTGAAGAACACCAGATCGCCAGGCAGCAGATCGCGCTTATCAATCCGGGTACCGATTTCCGCCTGCTCGCGGGTTTCGCGCGGCAACTGGAGGGCAAATTTATCGCGAAACGTGCGCACCACAAAGCCGGAGCAGTCGACGCCGCGCGGCGTCATGCCGCCGTAGCGATACGGTGCGCCGCGCCAGCTGCGCAGCTGCTCGTTCAGATTCGCCACCACCGTAATGGAGTCAGCCAGCCGAGGATTCGGCGGCGGTGCCCGATGGCTGCTGCAGCCGGCTAAAATTAACGCCGCCGCCAACATGAACCAGAAGCGCATTTCAGATGATCCCTCTGTCCCTAGTCTCTTTATCGCAATAATTTAGCTTGTTTATCAATATAGTGACAAGATAACTGCGTGCTACTGTGACGCGATGAGCATAATATGACCGGCCACCTCCACGCGCTGGAACGGGATCGCATAGGCGGCGGTTAAATTTTCCTCATTCAGCACCTCGGCGGTCTCCCCGCAGGCGATGGCTTCCCCCTGGCAGAGCAGCCAGCTCTGTCCGGCATGGCGCAAAGTGTGGTTGAGATCGTGACTGCTCATCACCACCGCAATTCCCGTCGCGCTTAGCTCGCGTAACAGCCGATCCAGCGCCGCCTGCTGGGCCACATCCAGACTGTTCATCGGCTCATCCAGCAGCAGCAGTTGACCCACGGGGTTGCTTAAGGGATCGATCTGCAGGATCACTGCCGCCAGCCGCACGCGCTGCCACTCGCCGCCCGACAGCTGATTGACCGGACGGCCCAGCTTATTGTCCAGACCAAGCCGGGCCGCGATATCGCTCAGACGGGCGCTATCACCCTGCTGCTGCATATGCAGCGCCAGGTAGTGCCACACCGGCATGGCGAACGGCGGGGTCTGGTGTTGACACAGATATCCGCGACGGCGCGCCAGCTCCGTCGCCGGCCACTCGTCAAGCCGTCGTCCGTTAAAATGAATCGTACCGGGGCCGTCGGACAGTCCCGCCATGCGAGCCAGCAGCGTGCTCTTCCCTGCGCCGTTAGGCCCCACCAGGTGGACGATCTCCCCGGCGCGAAAGGCCGCAGAAAACGGGGCCAAACGCCCCGCCGCTTCTACATCCTGTAGCTGCATCAGAAACGACATTATTTCGCCAGCGCTCCTTTAATCGCCGCCACCAGCTGCGGATCGTCCGGCGTCATGTCCGGAGAGAAGCGCTGAATGACGTTGCCCTGGCGATCGACGAGGAATTTTTCGAAATTCCACAGAATGTCGTCCACGTACAGCGGCGCCCGGCCCTTGCTGGCCATCCGCTCATAAAAACCGCTGCCTTCCGGGGCCACCGCCTTCGGCGCGGCGGCAACCAGCTTTTGATAGAGCGGCGCGCGATGTTCGCCGTTGACGTCAATCTTGCTGAACAGCGGGAAGGTGACGCCGTAGGTGGTGCTGCAGAAGGTCTTAATCTCTTCTTCACTGCCCGGCTCCTGGCCGAGGAACTGGTTGCAGGGGAAGCCCAGGACGCTGAAGCCCTCGCCGGCAAACTGCTTTTGCAGGTCCTCCAGTTGCTCGTACTGCGGCGTCAGGCCGCATTTGGAGGCCACATTGACGATCAGCAGTACCTTGCCGGCAAAGGATGCCAGGGTGGTTTTCTCGCCATCAATGGTCGTCACTTCGGTATTCAGAATGTCATGTTGCATAGCCTGTCCTCAATGGATAAACCGGTTTCCGGTGAAGGTGATCCCTATCTACTGTAGCGGATTCAGCGCCCGCCATTCTACTGCCAATCCCCGCGAGTTGTCGCATGATGTAACAGCGCTTCGCTGCCCGTCGGCAACATGAAATCCTCTCAATTGGGCAGGCAACCATTTCCGTGTACAGTGTTCCATGAATGTAATATGGTTTTGTTACTTGTTAATTTAAGAGAGTTTTATTGATGAAGAAGTTGTTTAGCCTGGCGTTAATCGCCGCCTCTGTCGCCCTGCTGAGCGCCTGCTCTCCGGATGAAGATAATAAAGTGAAAGTCGCTATCAATACCGGGCCGGACGAAGCCATCTGGAAAGTAGTGGAGCAGGTGGCGAAGGAAAAATATCACCTCGACGTCGAAGTGGTCTCCTTCAATGATTACGTGCTGCCTAACGAAGCGCTGAACAACAAAGATGTGGATGCCAACGCCTTCCAGACTCTGCCTTACCTTGAGGCGCAGTCGAAAGAGCGCGGCTATAAATTCGCGGTGGTGGGTAAAACCTTTGTCTTCCCTATCGCCGCCTATTCACATCGCATCAAAAATATCAGCGAGCTCCCTGAGGGGGCGACAGTGACCATCTCTAATGAAACCACCACCCTGGGCCGCAGCCTGCTGCTGCTTCAGGCGCAGGGACTGCTCAAGCTGAAACCGGGCGTCGGCTATTTACCCACCACGCTGGATATCATCGACAACCCAAAACAGCTGAAAATTGTGGAGGTGGATACCCCGCAGCTGACTCGTACTCTGGATGACCCGAACGTCAGCCTGTCAATCATTAACACCAACTTCTCCGCCCAGGCCGGCCTGTCAGCCGCCCGCGACGGCCTGTTCATGGAGGGACCGGATTCCCCTTACGTGAATGCGATCGTCGCCCGCGAGGATAACAAGGACAGCAAGAAAATTCAGGAACTGAAAGCCGCCTTCCAGACCAGTGAAGTCGCGGAAAAAGCGAAGGAAGTCTACAAAGGCGACGCGATCAAAGGCTGGTAAGCCCGAGCCGGCGCCGTCCCTGCAGACGGCGTCGCGCTATCCCCGTCACCGCGAGCGCAGCAGCAACCAGATAAAGACCGGCGCGCCCAGCGTCGCCGTCACCACGCCAATCGGCAGCTCAGCGGCGGAAAGCGCCAGCCGGGCGATAATATCCGCCCCCAGCAAAGCGCTTGCCCCCGCCAGCATGCAGGCCGGGAGCAACACCCGGTGATCGCTCAAGCCGCATAGCCGCAGAATGTGCGGGATCACCAGGCCGATAAAGCCAATCGCCCCCGCCAGCGCCACGCTCACGCCGACCATCCAGCCGGTCGCCACCACCAGCAGCTTGCGCCACAGCCACAGCGGCAGCCCGAGCTGACGGGCGGAGACTTCGCCCAGCGCCAGTAAATTCAGGGGTTGGGACTGCAGACAGACCCAGCAGAGCACCGGCAGGAGGGCTATCATCAGCCACAGCTGCTGCCAGTCGACGCCGCCAAACCCGCCCATCATCCAGTACATCAGCTGCCGCAGGTCAAAAGAGGTGGAGAAGTACACCGCCCAGGTCATCAGGGCGCTGCAGATGATGCCCAGCGCCACCCCCGCCAGCAGCAGACGGCTGGTGGAAAGATGGCGGCGGGCGAAACGCAGCAGAATAAAGGTGATCAGCAGCGCGCCGAGGATCGCACACAACCCCAGCGCCCAGCCTGGTAACAGGCCTTTGCCCAACAGGACGGCGGCAATCAGCCCGACGCCCGCGCCGTTGGAGACGCCCAGCAGACCCGGTTCCGCCAGCGGATTTTCAAACAGCGCCTGCATTATCGCCCCGGAGAGCGCCAGCGCCGCCCCCACCAGCAGCACCGCCAGGGTCCGCGGCAGGCGGATCTGCCAGATAAACAGCTGCCCCTTGGCGCTGAACCACTCGCCGGGCGGGATCCATTGATCCCCCGCGCACAGACTGATCAGCAGGGTGACCAGCAGCAACAGCGTTAAACCAAAGAGCCAACGCCGGCTGCGGCGCTGTTGGAGATGGGCGAGAGTCAGCATAGATTCCATTACGCACTGGGAACAAGAGGCTGATTTTACGGTGGCTGTCGCGGTGAGAAAAGGAAAACCTCACGGCCAAACGTCGACGCGGAGGAGGCTCCCCCGCGTCGACCATCCCGCTTTACACCAGGATCTGAAACAGCAGCGCGAAGAGAATGATGTTCGCCACCACGATTGCCCAGCCGTTATAGAGCATGTATTTCAGATGAGTAGACTGTGCCAGCCCCATCTGGCCGAACATGTCCGATGAGGGGAACGGTCCGAACCAGTCCACCTGAGACGAGGCCAACAGCACCGCGGTGGTCCCCTGCGGCGGCACGCCGGCTGCCATCAGCATCGGGCCAAAGATTTTATGAGTAAAGGTCATCTGGGCCACCGCCGCGCCAGGCACATGGCCGATAATATTGAACGCGAAGATGCTAAAGCACAGCCAGGCCGGGGAGATCCCCTCCAGCAACGGCTGGGTATACTCCAGCAGCCCCTGATAGGCGTGCAGGCCATCCATCAGCTCAAGGATCGGGTTGTACAGCCAGTAGAGAATAAACATCCACACCAGACGACCGCAGCCGTGATAGAGCGCCTGCAGGATCTGCGTCGGCCGCAGGCCGCCCACCAGCCCGGTCATCAGCGCCACCAGCAGCATGACGATAATTGCAAAGCTAAAGCCGGCTTTAATCACCACCCCAACCACCGCCATCACGATGATGGTCGCGGCGAAAGCCAGCGCGCTTAATTTACGCCGGCGCTGCTGCGCGGCGTTAAGTTCCTCTTGCGGCTTTTCCGAGAGATCGACCTCATAGCGCAGTTTGCCTTCGGTCATCTTCTGGATCCGTCCCGCCATGATCCAGCCGGCTAACAGGGTGACGGCGCTCATCGGCAGGCCGACATACAGCAGATAATCCGGATAGCTCAGTCCGCCAAGGCTGAGGATCGTCACGGTGCTGGGGGTGAAGGGCCCGGTAAAGAGTCCAACGGAACCGGCGGTCATCATCAGCGCGGCCACCGTCGGCGGCGTTAAGCGTACCGCTGCCGCCACCGGAATGATTACTGCCACGATAATGGCATTGCCACCGGCCATAGTGCCCAGCGAACCGCAAATTAAAATCGATGACACCACAATGCCGAACTTGACCCGCGTCTGGCTCGACAGCCCAATACGGTGGACCACGAATTTCACCAGCTCAACCGCCGCGCCGGTGCGGGTGGCTACCTCCCCCACGCCGGCGCCGAGCATAATGATAAGCCCGACGGTGGCAATAAATGACCCGGTGGATTTCGCCAGCATCACGCCCATTTCCGGCAGACCGGTTGAGGTCATGATCATGGCGATAATAATCGAGGAGATGACCGCCAGCACAATATCGACGCCGATCAGCGATAATATCGCTAACGCCACCAGCGGCGTAAATCCCAGCAGGCCAAGCTCGCTGCCCGGTCGACCGTGGCACCACAGCGCAATCAACATAAACAGCAGCAATAACAGACCGGTAATAACGTTTTTTCGCGTGATATTTCGTCTGACAGGCGTATTGCCTGCGAGCGTTGAGTCACTCATAACACTCCTTAATGCCAATCAATCCGACCGTAAAGGTCAGGTGGTGTATTGGTGCCTGCTCAGAAAATATCCTCCCTCTTTTTCATTATTGGCCGCGGCCTGAGGGTCTGGTGGGGTACAAAGGAAACGATTCTGAGAGCGTTTTATTCCGCCATCATGCGGGGCCAGCAGCACAATATGTAACCAATGCGCTGATTGGTGATTAAATTTATGTTAACTTAGTGTTAGTGGAAAATGACTTTTTATCGGTAGGCTATAACCCTGAGTTAACTGTTCATGAAACTGCGTCATCTGGAAATCTTCTATGCCGTCATGACCTGCGGCTCTCTGTCGCGGGCAGCGGAATCGCTGAATATCTCCCAGCCAGCGGCCAGCAAAGCGTTAAAAAGCGCCGAGCTGAAGCTGGGCTTTACCCTCTTTCAGCGGGTGCGCGGCAAGCTGCTGCCGACCAGCGAGGCGATCACACTTTTCGAAAAAGCGCAGACTATTTATCAGGACCTCGATAACCTGCGCCTGCTGGCCGATAACCTGGCCCGCGATCCGCGCGCTAAAATCACCTTAGGCTGCCTGCCAAGCCTGGGGTTAAGCCTGGTACCGGAGCTGGTGACCGATTTTTATCAACAAAACAGCAATCTGGTAATGACGCTCACCACTGAACACACCGAGACGCTGGTTAGAAAACTGGATTTACGCGAGATAGATTTAGCGCTGACGCTACAGCCGGTGCAGCAGGGAGAGATCCTTACCACCCTGATTGCCGAAGTGCCGCTGGTGTATATCGACCGTCATTATCGTCAGGGTGCGGTGGACATCAGCGAGATCGACCAGCAGCGGTGGATCTCGCCGGGGCCGCACTCGCTCTCCGCCGCCATCGCCACCCGTCGCGACTTTTCCACTACCCGGCTAAACGTCCAGACCTACTATATGGCCACCGAGTTCGTGAAGCGCGGCATGGGCTGCAGCATTACCGATATCTTTTCCGCCCAGCACAACCTTTCTCCCGAGATGATCCATCCCATTACGCCGCCGATCGCGATTAACCTCTGCCTGTTACGGCGGGCCGACGTTTCCCTGAGCCCGATGGCGCAAAAGTTCGTCGATTTTCTCTGCCAGCGCCTGCGCCAGCAGCTCAAGGAGATTAACCTGCGGTTATACCCTGACCATAAAAAGTCAATTGCGCCGCTGGGGTAAATGCTTTGACATAACCCGATAAATTGATCAGCGGTGGATATATCGGGTTATGAACAAACGCATTGTCATTATCGGAGGCGGCGTGGTCGGTCTGGCCACGGCCTGGGAACTGATTAAGCGCGGCCATCAGGTGCAATTACTGGAGCGCAATGGCGAACCGGCCAGCGCCACCAGTTTTGCCAACGGCGGCCAATTAAGTTACCGCTACGTCGCTCCCCTTGCCGACAGCGGCGTTCCCCTGCAGGGGATGAAATGGATGGGTAAAGCCGATTCGCCGCTCAATATGCGTCTCAATATCTCTTTTCAGCAGTGGCGCTGGCTGCTGCAGTTCCTGCGCGCCTGTAATAGCCAGACCAATAAAATAAACGGCGACCATATATTGCGTCTGTCGCTGCTCAGCCGGCAGGTTATGCAGTCGTGGCGGGAAGAGGATAGGCTTGCCGATTTTCACTGGCGACGCAGCGGAAAATTAATTATCCATCGCCGGGAATACGATTTTACTAAAGCGGCAAAAGGGATAGATCCTCAATATCAGCAGGTGCTGAATGCTGAAGCCTGCCTGCGGCTGGAGCCGGCGCTAAAACATATCAGCCCTTCGCTACAGGGCGGCATTTATTCGCCGGGGGATGAAACGGCGGATTGCCATCAGTTTTGCCTTGCGCTGCTCGACAAGCTCGCCGCCAGCAGCCGCTTCAGCCTGCTGACCCACTGTGAGGTGCTGCGGCTCACTAAGCGCGGCGGACGCGTCAGCGCCCTGGAGACCAGCCGCGGGAGCATCACCGGCGATGAGTATGTCGTCGCCGCCGGAAACGGCAGCGGCCCGCTGCTGGGACATCTGGGCGTTCGCGTGCCGCTCTGCGCCCTGAAGGGGTACAGCCTGACCCTTCCCTATCCCCAACAGACGGGCATTGCGCCGGACATCAGCGTTACCGACTATGGGCACAAAATTGTCTATGCCCGCCTTGGCCAGCAGTTGCGCATCGCAGCGATGGTGGACATCGGCTACGACGGCGACGAACTGCGCGAAAGCCGCATTCAGGCGCTGAAGAGCATCGTCGCCCGCAGCTTTCCCGAACTCGAGGGGTTGGACAAGGCCGAAGCCTGGACCGGCATGCGCCCCTCAACGCCAGCCGGCCCACCGCTGCTGGGACGCGCCGGCTACCCCAACCTGTGGATGAACCTCGGCCAGGGAAGCCTCGGCTTTACCCTCGCCGCCGGCAGCGCGGTGGTGCTGGGCGCGTTAATCGACAATCAGATGCCAGACATTTCTTTAGAAGGTCTCACATGGAAACAAACCGCATGACAATTATTCGCAATCATCCACAACCTCGTCTTTCCGCCAGCGTTGAGTATGGCAATCTGCTGTTCCTCTCCGGACAGACGCCGAAAAGCAACGAGGAGGAGATCACCTTGTAGACCCGCGAAGTGCTGGAGAAGATCGACGCCCTGCTGGCGGAGGCCGGGAGCGATAAGCGGCACATTCTCTCCGCGCAGATCTGGCTGAAAAATATCGAACGTGACTTTGCTGCGTTCAATGAGGCGTGGGTGGAGTGGATGCCGGACGGCCATAGCCCGGCGCGAGCGGCCGTGCAGGCGGAGATGGCGCGACCAGAAATCCTGGTGGAGATCATGCTCACTGCCGTTAAAGCGTAAGAGTCGACAGAAAAGAAAAAGGCCGCAATGCGGCCTTTTTAATTAGTTCAGATTATTTGTCTTTAGGCGACGCGTTTTCGACACGGCTTTTCAGCTTCTGACCGGGTCTGAAGGTCACCACGCGCCGGGCTGTAATGGGAATATCCTCCCCCGTCTTCGGGTTACGTCCCGGGCGTTGGTTTTTATCCCGCAAATCGAAGTTGCCGAACCCGGAGAGTTTGACCTGTTCTCCGTTTTCCAGAGCACGACGGATCTCTTCGAAAAACAACTCGACCAGTTCTTTGGCATCCCGCTTGCTAAGCCCAAGCTTATCAAACAGATATTCTGACATTTCAGCTTTTGTAAGCGCCATAGGTTCAATCCCTCAATGATGCCTGGAATCGCTCTTTTAATGCCTCTACACATCTGGCAACGGTAGCGGCAATCTCCTCTTCTTCGAGTGTACGGCTGGTATCCTGCAGGATCAGGCTAATCGCAAGGCTCTTATACCCTTCCGCCACACCTTTACCACGGTACACGTCAAATAAGTTTACGCCAACTACCTGATTTACGCCAACTTTCTTACATTCGGCTAAAACATCGGCGGCAGCCACGTTTTCCGCGACCAGCAACGCGATGTCGCGACGGTTCGCTGGGAAGCGGGAAATATCGCGCGCCTGAGGCACCACGCGGTCTGCGAGCTTGTTCCACTCCAGTTCAAACACCAGAGTGCGACCGTTCAGATCCAGTTTACGTTCCAGCTCAGGATGAACAACCCCAATGAAACCAATGCGTTCACCTTTAAGATAAATCGCTGCGGATTGCCCCGGATGCAGCGCAGTGGTCGCTTCAGCACGGAATTCGATATCCGCTAATTTTCCGGTTAAATCCAGAACGGCTTCCAGATCGCCTTTCAGATCATAGAAATCGACCGTCTCTTTCGCCAGTGTCCAGTGCTCTTCGTAGCGGTTGCCGCAGATGGCCCCGGCCAGCATCACATCCTGACGAATGCCCAGCGGCGCATTGGTGTCCGGCACAAAGCGCAGACCACTCTCAAAGATGCGTACCCGGCTCTGCTGACGGTTCTGGTTGTAGACCACGGTCCCCAGCAGGCCAGTCCACAGCGACAGGCGCATCGCCGACATTTCGCTGGAGATCGGGCTTGGCAGGATCAGCGCCTCTTCACCGGCGTGGATCAGCTGCTGGACTTTCGGGTCGACGAAGCTGTAGGTGATCACTTCCTGATAGCCTTTGTCATTCAGCAGCGTTTTCACGCGCTTCAGCGACAGGTCGGCTTCACGGTGGGTACCCATGATCAGACCCGCCTGCACCGGCTCATCAGGAATGTTGTTGTAGCCATAAACGCGAGCCACTTCCTCGACCAGATCCTCTTCGATCTCCATGTCGAAACGCCAGCTCGGGGCCACCGCCTGCCATTCGCCTTCGCCCACCGTCACTTCGCAGCCGAGGCGCTGCAGAATGTCGGTGACCTGCGCGTCGTCGATATGGTGGCCAATCAGGCGATCCAGTTTGCTACGACGCAGAGTGATGGTGGCGCGTTTTGGCAGAGTCTCTTCGTTGGTCACGTCGATCACCGGGCCGGCTTCGCCGCCGCAGAGGTCGATCAGCAGACGCGTGGCGCGCTCCAGCGCTTTATACTGCAGGGCCGGATCGACGCCGCGCTCATAGCGATGAGAGGCATCGGTGTGCAGGCCGTGACGGCGCGCGCGGCCAGTGATGGACAGCGGGCTGAAGAAGGCACACTCCAGCAGCACGTTTTGGGTTTCGTCGTTAACGCCGGAGTGCTCCCCACCGAAGATCCCGCCCATTGCCAGCGCTTTGTTGTGGTCAGCAATGACCAGGGTATCGCTGTCGAGCTTCGCTTCGGAGCCATCAAGCAGGACCAGGGTTTCGCCCTCTTTCGCCATGCGCACCACGATCCCGCCTTCGATACGGTCGCGGTCAAAGGCGTGCATCGGCTGGCCCAGCTCAAGCAGCACATAGTTGGTCACGTCAACCACCGCGTCGATGGAGCGGATCCCGCAGCGGCGCAGTTTCTCTTTCATCCACAGCGGCGTCGGCGCTTTGACGTTGATGCCTTTCACCACGCGGCCCAGATAGCGCGGGCACGCCTGCGGGGCGTCAACCTGAATCGGCAGCACATCGTCAATGGTGGCGGCAACCGGGGTGATTTCCGGCGCGTTCAGCGGCGCCTTGTTCAGCACGGCCACGTCGCGCGCGACGCCGATGATGCCCAGGCAGTCGGCGCGGTTCGGGGTGACGCTGATCTCGATGGTGTTATCGTCTAGCTTAAGGTATTCGCGAATATCGGTACCGATCGGCGCATCCGCCGGCAGCTCGATAATTCCGCTATGATCGTCGGAAATGCCCAGCTCGGAGAAGGAGCACAGCATCCCTTCTGACGGTTCGCCGCGCAGCTTCGCAGCCTTGATTTTAAAATCGCCCGGCAGCACGGCGCCGATGGTCGCCACGGCGACTTTCAGCCCCTGACGGCAGTTTGGCGCGCCGCAGACGATGTCCAGTAGGCGTTCGCCGCCGACGTTGACTTTAGTGACGCGCAGTTTGTCGGCGTTCGGGTGCTGACCACACTCCACGACTTCACCAACAACGACGCCGTTGAAGCTGCCGGCAACCGGCTCAACGCCGTCCACTTCGAGGCCCGCCATGGTGATCTGATCGGAAAGCGCTTCGCTGTCGATCGCCGGGTTAACCCACTCGCGTAACCACAGTTCACTGAATTTCATTGTTCTGTCCTGCCCTTATTTAAACTGTTTGAGGAAACGCAGATCGTTTTCGAAGAACGCGCGCAGATCGGTGACGCCATAGCGCAGCATGGTCAGACGCTCCATGCCCATGCCAAAGGCGAAGCCGGAATACACTTCCGGATCGATACCCACGTTGCGCAGCACGTTCGGGTGCACCATACCGCAGCCCAGCACTTCCAGCCATTTGCCGTTTTTACCCATTACGTCGACTTCCGCGGACGGTTCGGTGAAGGGGAAGTAAGACGGACGGAAGCGTACCTGCAGATCTTCTTCAAAGAAGTTGTTCAGGAAATCGTGCAGGGTTCCTTTCAGGTTGGTGAAGCTGATGTTTTTATCAACGATCAGACCTTCCATCTGGTGGAACATCGGGGTGTGGGTCTGATCGTAGTCGTTACGATAGACGCGTCCCGGCGCGATAATACGGATCGGCGGCTGCTGGTTTTCCATGGTGCGGATCTGCACGCCGGAGGTCTGGGTGCGCAGCAGGCGAGTGGCATCGAACCAGAAAGTGTCGTGGTCAGCGCGCGCCGGATGGTGACCCGGGATATTCAGCGCATCGAAGTTGTGGTAATCGTCTTCGATTTCCGGGCCCGTCGCCACGGTAAAGCCGAGCTCACCGAAGAAACTTTCAATACGGTCGATGGTGCGGGTGACCGGATGCAAACCGCCATTTTCAATGCGGCGACCCGGCAGCGAGACGTCGATGGTCTCTGCAGCCAGACGAGCATTCAGCGCCGCCCCTTCCAGTTCGGCTTTGCGCGCATTCAGCGCCTGCTGTACCTGCTCTTTCGCTTCGTTGATGACCGCACCGGCTGCCGGACGCTCTTCCGGCGGCAACTCACGCAGGGTGGTCATTTGCAGGGTCAGATGCCCTTTCTTACCCAGGTATTCCACGCGGACGTTGTCCAGCGCAGCAACATCTGATGCCTCGTTAATGGCTGCCTTGGCACTGGCAACCAGCTCTGCGAGATGTGACATGGTTTTCCTCATTATGTCGGTGCAGACACCGGTTATAGTGAAATTAATATTCCGAATCCATATACGAAAAAAGCCTCCACAGGGGAGGCTTTCTGGCGCTGTTTTCCGTTTCTTCTTTCACGCGCTAGCCTCCTGAGTTCAGGTGCTAAAGTAAAAAAAGAAGCGGAAAATAGCAGCATTCATGCTTGCATTACCTTGTCTGGTAAGAAACGTCAGACCTGTATTGAAAAGCCTGCGCCGATAAAAGTCAATGTATTGATGGTGTTGAAACGAAAAGAGGGAGACAAGCTCCCTCTTTCAACTGGCTTATGCCAGAGCTGCTTTCGCTTTTTCGACCAGAGCGGTGAACGCTACTTTGTCGAATACGGCGATGTCAGCCAGGATCTTACGGTCGATTTCAACAGAGGCTTTTTTCAGGCCATTGATGAATTTGCTGTAAGAAATACCGTTCTGACGTGCTGCTGCGTTGATACGTGCAATCCACAGTTGACGGAACTGACGTTTACGTTGACGACGGTCACGGTAAGCGTACTGACCAGCTTTGATAACAGCCTGGAAGGCAACGCGGTATACGCGAGAACGCGCACCGTAGTAGCCTTTAGCTTGTTTCAAAATTTTCTTGTGACGTGCACGTGCAATTACACCACGTTTTACGCGAGCCATGTGTGCTCTCCTGTATCTATTCTAAGTTAAAAAAGTTAAACGTTAACGACTTATGCGTACGGCAGGCACGCGATAACCAGGCCCAGATCGCCTTTGGAAACCATGGCTTTCGGACGCAGGTGACGTTTACGCTTGGTAGCTTTTTTAGTCAGAATGTGACGCAGGTTAGCGTGCTTGTGCTTAAAACCACCTTTACCGGTTTTTTTGAAGCGCTTAGCAGCACCGCGTACGGTCTTAATTTTTGGCATTTTAATAACTTCCACTTCGCATTGTTAATAAACGAAACAAAGGCGAACAAAACCAGTGAGCCGAAGCCCACCGGAAATGTTTCTTGATGGCCTTACTGTTTCTTCTTAGGAGCGAGCACCATGATCATCTGGCGGCCTTCGATCTTCGTTGGGAAGGATTCGACTACTGCCAGTTCAACCAGATCGTCTTTCACGCGGTTAAGCACTTCCATACCGATCTGCTGGTGGGCCATCTCACGACCGCGGAAACGCAGCGTGATTTTGGCCTTATCGCCATCTTCGAGAAAGCGAATCAGGCTGCGGAGTTTTACCTGATAGTCACCTTCATCAGTACCAGGGCGGAATTTAATTTCCTTAACCTGGATAACTTTCTGCTTCTTCTTCTGTTCCTTAGAAGACTTACTCTTTTCATAAAGGAACTTGCCGTAGTCCATGATACGACAAACTGGCGGCTCGGCGTTAGGGCTGATTTCAACTAAATCTACTCCAGCCTCTTCAGCCTTTTCGATAGCTTCTCTCAGACTCACAATACCCAGCTGCTCACCTTCCAGACCTGTTAAGCGAACTTCCTGGGCGCGAATCTCGCCATTGATACGATTCGGACGTGCCGTTTGAACTCGTTTTCCGCCTTTAATACCTTATTCCTCCAGTTGTTGAAGACTGCGGCTGCGAATCTCTTGTTGCAGCTTCTCGATCACTTCATTTACGTCCATGCTGCCGAGGTCTTTCCCGCGACGGGTGCGCACGGCCACTTTGCCGGCTTCGACTTCTTTGTCGCCACAGACCAGCATATACGGGACACGACGTAAAGTGTGCTCGCGGATTTTAAAGCCAATCTTCTCATTTCTCAAGTCTGCTTTTACACGAATGCCCGCATTTTGTAGTTTACGCGTCAATTCGTTAACGTATTCAGCCTGAGAATCGGTGATATTCATGACCACCACCTGCACTGGCGCAATCCAGGTTGGGAAGAAGCCAGCGAACTCTTCGGTCAGGATGCCAATGAAGCGCTCCAGAGAACCGAGAATCGCACGGTGGATCATGACCGGCACCTGACGCTCGTTGTTTTCGCCCACATAGGAGGCGCTTAAACGCTGCGGCAGAGAGAAGTCCAGCTGTACCGTACCGCACTGCCATGCACGATCGAGGCAGTCATACAGGGTAAATTCAATTTTCGGGCCGTAGAACGCCCCTTCACCCAGTTGATATTCAAATGGGATATTATTTTCTTCCAGCGCCACCGCCAGATCCGCTTCCGCGCGATCCCAGGTCTCGTCGCTGCCGATACGTTTTTCCGGGCGAGTCGACAGTTTGACAACGATCTTCTCGAAGCCAAAGGTGCTGTACATATCATAAACCATACGAATACAGGCGTTCACTTCATCGCGAACCTGATCTTCAGTACAGAAGATATGCGCATCATCCTGGGTAAAGCCGCGAACGCGCATCAGACCGTGCAACGCGCCTGATGGTTCGTTACGGTGGCAGCTACCAAACTCCGCCATACGCAGCGGCAGATCGCGGTAGGATTTCAGCCCCTGGTTGAAGATCTGCACGTGGCCCGGGCAGTTCATCGGCTTAATGCAGTATTCACGGTTCTCAGAAGAGGTGGTGAACATCGCATCTTTGTAGTTGTCCCAGTGACCGGTTTTTTCCCACAGCACGCGGTCCATCATGAACGGACCTTTGACTTCCTGGTACTGATACTCTTTCAGTTTCGAACGGACAAAGGTTTCCAGTTCACGGAAGATAGTCCAGCCGTCGTTGTGCCAGAACACCATCCCCGGCGCCTCTTCCTGCATGTGATACAGGTCGAGCTGCTTACCGATTTTACGGTGGTCGCGCTTCGCGGCTTCTTCCAGACGCTGCAGATAAGCATTCAGCGCTTTTTTATCTGCCCACGCGGTACCGTAGATACGCTGCAACATTTTATTGTTGCTGTCGCCGCGCCAGTAGGCACCGGCGGTTTTCATCAGCTTGAAGTGATGGCAAAAGCGCATGTTCGGCACGTGCGGACCGCGGCACATATCGATATATTCTTCATGATGATACAGGCCAGGCTTGTCATCATGGGCAATGTTTTCGTCAAGAATAGAAACTTTATAGCTTTCGCCGCGCTTCACAAAGGTTTCACGCGCTTCGTGCCAGCTCACTTTCTTCTTGATGACATCGTAGTTTTTCTCGGCGAGCTCATGCATACGTTTTTCGAGCGCGTCGATATCTTCCTGAGTCAGGGTGTGGTCGAGGTCTACGTCATAGTAGAAGCCATTATCAACAACCGGACCGATAGCCATTTTGGTGTTGGGCCACAGCTGTTTGATAGCATGGCCTAACAGGTGCGCGCAGGAGTGACGAATGATCTCCAGCCCTTCTTCATCTTTAGCCGTGATAATAGAGAGGGTGGAATCGGTTTCGATCGGGTCGCAGGCGTCTACCAGTTCACCGTTTACCCGCCCGGCGATGGTGGCTTTCGCCAGGCCTGGGCCGATATCCAGCGCGACGTCCATCGGGCTGACGGCGTGATCAAAATGGCGTTGGCTGCCATCAGGAAGCGTAATTACAGGCATTTTATGTCCTTATTTGCAGTGGTGCCCCACACGAAAGAGCACATACAAAACAATATAATCATAATTATCATCAGGTTAAGGCGCAGTTCCCGCTTCACTCTGCGAAAAGAGGAGCACGACCGGAGCGATCGTTCCCGCCTGCTGCCGCCTGCTGATAACACCGGGGAGTAGTTTACACATCATTGGTACGTGATTAAAGCCGCAATAGCATAAATGATGGCGGAATGCGGAGAAAACAAGAGCGGCGCGGATAAAAGCAGAATATCCGTCAGGAAGGGCCGATAATAATCACCAGCGAAGCCGGACGATATTATGCGGGCAAACTAAAAGAGACGCGTTGATATTGCCTGCGTGATGTTTAGCGCGGGTCGTTAAACCGGTACAACTTTACCCGGCTTAATAGACTGCCCGTGAAGCAGTAGCCTGCGATATTAAGACCACTCGCCTGCCACCAGCGTATGCACATTAAAGGCATCGCTCATGGATTGTCCGGTGCTACGGGAACCGGGGGCAATATTCGATCCGGCCTCAACGTCGGTAGCTTTGGCGATACCTACCTGCGTATGGTCCTGGTTACCCGACGGCGGAACTGGCGTGGCGGCCGATGCGCCAAAGGAAAGCACGCACAGCGCCAGGGCTGCGATGGTAAATTGGCTTTTTTTCATGATGTTTATTCTCTTATTACGGAAGACGGACCGAACAATGTCTCCATTCGGTCAGTGGCTGTTAGTATAGATCCAGATCACATATTTGTCCGTCGAATATTTAGCTTTTCGTGTCAAATAGAATGAATATTTGTCAGCAAATGGAGAATAATGGAGGCCAGTTTCTTTTTATAAAAACTAAAACGAATTGCCAGAAAAAATAATGTCACTTATTGCTAAATCTAAAACGATCAGGCCGGGAAACCCGGCCTGAAAATATTACATTTTATATCCGAGGGAGAGCGAGGTCCGGCGATCGGTATGCTCCGGCGCAGACGCCGGCGGCTCCGAGTTCCAGGTGACGTTGTACGCCACTTTCAACGCAAAGTGGGCGTTAATCGCCACGTTTAACGCACTCTCTGAGTTGACCGTGGTGTCCTCGGCGCCAAATACCGATACCCCTTGGGTAAATTTGGCGTTATCGGTCATCTGCCAGGCCCAGGTTCCGGAGGCGTAGCCCAGCGGTTGAGTGTCGGTATCCCCGTCGGTGTATTCGTCATAGCGGACGCCAGGACCAAATTCAAACCGCAGGCTGTGCACCGGTCCGTTGAGGATTTGACGACCATAGCCCGCCGTCAGGACATCGCGCTGCTGATAGCCGTTATAACGGTCGGTTAGCCAACTGCCCTGCCCAAAGACGTAGTTCATATCGGTCAGGTTATAGCGGCTACGACCACCGACTGCATATTTCTCTGAGGAGCGCTCATCGTTGGACGAGGTGTTGCTGGCGTTGCCCCACAGGGACCAGGCGGTGGTGTTGCCATACCAGGTCAGGGTGGAATCAGCCGTCATTGAGGAGTTCTTGGTGTTGCCGGACTGCGCCAGGTAACCTGCGTTGACCACCCCTTCGAACGGTTTTTTGGCAGCGGAAGGGTCATCCATGACGGTAAATACAGAATCATCGGCCATTGCGCCAACAGACGCAAAAAGCCCCCCCGCCAGCATGACCGCTGCGGGTACTGTCTTTAAAAGCTTCATTATAACTCTCTAAAATACATTTTTTTAGGACAGTACAAATGATGAACAGGCCTAACCATGCCGGTTCATTGAATTTAGCGTCCGTACAACATAAAAGAGACCTGTGGGTCCCGGAAACTTTCGCGAGGATCGCGGAGTGCAGGTCCTAAGAAAGGTAGCAAATTATAAAAAAGCACGAATAACATAGCAATCACTTACTCTTTCGTTTTTTGAATAAGACAGCTCCGGAAACAATCTTTATTTCATAATGAAAATACAGGCTTCTTTGCAAATCTCTCAGAGACAGCACTTTCCCTCCCTGAATCATCGTGCCATGCTTAAATAAAGCACAGTCGCCGTATTAAGGAGGAGAAGGAATGACCAAAATTTATACGCTCACGCTGGCCCCCTCGCTGGATAGCGCCACCCAGACCCCGCAGATCTACCCGGAAGGGAAACTCCGCTGCAGCGCGCCGGTATTTGAACCCGGCGGCGGCGGGATCAACGTCGCCCGCGCCGTGACCTTTCTCGGCGGCAAAGCCACCGCCATTTTCCCGATTGGCGGCGCCACCGGCGAGCACCTTGCCGCCCTGCTGGCCGATGAGCAGGTGCCGATCGAGACCGTCGAAACCCGCGACTGGACGCGACAGAACCTGCACGTTCACGTGGCCGCCAGCGGCGAACAGTATCGCTTTGTGATGCCCGGCGCCGCGCTGACAGACGATGAATTCCGCCGCCTGGAAGAAAAAGTCCTGACCATCGACCCCGGCTCACTGCTGGTGATCAGCGGCAGCCTGCCGCCAGGTATCAGCGTCGAAAATCTGATGCAGCTTGTTAAAAATGCGCAACAGCAAGGCCTGCGTTGCATTATCGACAGCTCCGGCGATGCGCTGGCCGCCGCGCTGGACGTCGGCAATATTGAATTAGTGAAGCCAAACCAGAAAGAGCTCAGCGCCCTCGTGCAGCGCGATCTGAGCCAGCCTGATGACGTCCGCCTTGCCGCTCAGTCGTTGATCCAGTCCGGTAAAGTGCGCCGGGTGGTGGTCTCCCTCGGTCCGCAGGGGGCGTTAGGGGTTGACGCCAGCGGCAGCGTTCAGGTGGTGCCGCCGCCAATGAAAAGCCAGAGCACCGTCGGCGCCGGCGACAGCATGGTGGGCGCCATGACCTTGCGTCTGGCGGAAAACGCCAGCCTCGAAGACATGGTACGCTTTGGCGTCGCCGCCGGTAGTGCCGCGACCATCAACCAGGGTACCCGCCTCTGCTCGCAGGCCAATACGCAAAAAATCTACGATTATCTCTGCGGACGTTGATTTCCCCTGCCCCTCCGCGCCGGCGGAGGGGAGCCGCGAGATTTGCAGGATGGTCTATGCTGGAAAGGCCATACATAACAACGGGGTGTCGAGATGAGCAATGAAATTACCGCCTGGGTCGTCAGCGTAACCTTCCATGAGCAGGTGCTGACGGAGATCAATGAGGTCAGCAACCATTTTACCCGTGCCGGGTTTGTACTAACGCTCAATGATGAAGAGGGCACGCCCCATGAGCTGGGCACCAATACCTTTGGCCTGCTGAGCGCCCAAACAGCCGAGGAAGTGAAAGCTCTCAGCGCCGGCCTGGCGGAATCGGCCCTTGGCCGTCCGGCAGAAATCGCCGTCAGCACATTCGCCGAGTGGTTAAAAGCTCAATAAATGCGTTTAGCGCAACGGAAAGCGTCAGTTGTGCGTCAGTTCCAGGTTTACCCGGTAGTAATGCGCTAACCTTATGATATGGTGGAAAACATGGGGAGAGACAGCATGTGGCAAGCAATCAGTACTCTTTTACGCGATTGGCATACCGAAGACGCTGAAATCGAACTGAAAACCGAGCTGCCCGGCGGAGAGATCCATTCCGCCTGGCATTTGCGCTTCGGCGGCAAAGATTACTTCGTGAAATGCGACGAACGGGAACTCCTGCCTATCTTCACCGCCGAGGTCGATCAGCTGGAGCTGCTGTCGCGAAGCAAAACCGTTCGCGTACCGCAGGTCTTTGCCGTCGGCAGCGATCGCGACTACAGCTTCGTGGTCATGGAATACCTCCCTCCCCGTCCGCTGGATGCGCATAACGCTTTCCTGCTTGGCCAGCAGTTAGCCCACCTGCATCGGTGGAGCGATCAGCCGCAGTTCGGTCTGGATTTTGATAACGATCTTTCCACCACGCCGCAGCCCAACGCCTGGCAGCGTCGCTGGTCGGTGTTTTTTGCCGAGCAGCGTATCGGCTGGCAGCTGGAGCTGGCGGCGGAGAAAGGGTTGCACTTTGGCGATATCGATACCTTAGTCGATATGGTACAGCAGCGACTGGCCAACCATCAGCCGCAGCCTTCGCTGCTGCACGGGGATCTGTGGTCCGGCAACTGCGCCTTAGGGCCGGATGGCCCCTATATATTCGATCCCGCTTGCTACTGGGGCGACCGCGAGTGCGATTTAGCCATGCTGCCGATGCATCCGGAACAGCCTCCGCAAATCTATGACGGCTATCAGTCCGTTTCGCCTCTGCCGTCGGGTTTTCTCGATCGTCAGCCGATTTATCAGCTTTATACTCTGCTGAACAGAGCGATTTTGTTTGGCGGCCAGCACCTGGTAACGGCCCAGCAGGCGCTGGATGATGTATTGATGGAGAAAATGCGTTAAACAAGCTTCACGGCGGACCTTGCCGGTCCGCCGCAGCGTTTTATCAGTTAATCTCGACGCCGTTGAGGCGGAATTTAATGGTCATCGTCACGCCGGTTCCCGGTCTTGCCTGCTCGTAACGCCATCTGCGCATCGCGCTTTTCACCTCGCGCTCGAACATATTCGCCGGCTGGGCGGAGAGGATCTGCAAATTATCAATTCGGCCATCTGGCGTGACGTCAAACTTCACCCGCACCGTCCCTTCAATGCGCAGCGCCTGAGCGCGCGCCGGATAGGTCGGCTGGACACGGCTGATGGCCCGCGGGCCGCTCGGGGCAGTGACGGTGGGTTTGGCCGCTGCGGTGGAGGCGCTCGGCGCGGTGCGCGCTGGCGTCGTATTGTTGTTTTCAAACGGTGAAGCCGGACGCGGCTCCGCTGCCGGCTTGACGTCCCGCTTAGGCTGCTCAACCTTTTTCTCCGGCTTGGGCTTCGGTTTAGGTTTGGGCTTCGGCTTAGGTTCTGGTTTATGGATCACCACCGGCGCCTCTTTCGGCGGCTCAGGGACCACCTCAGGTTCCGGCTCTGGTTCGGGTTCAACAACGGGCTGCACGACGGGTTGCGCCGCCGGGGGCGGCTCAAGATCGGCCGGCGCCACCATGGTGATCTCTATCGGCTGCGTCGGGGAAGGCTGTTCAATAACCTGATGTACCGAGGTATAAAGCAACCCCGCCACAACGGCACCGTGGATAGCCACGGACAGCAGCGTTGGCCACGGGAAGCGGCGAGGTAAATCAAGGGTCATTGCGCTCATAGTCGTTTCTGTTGAAAAATGATGCTCCGATTTTAAATGCAAATAGCAATCATATTCAATAAGCCGTCTTAACCTGAGTCAATTTTTGCCACCATTTGCGGAAAAAAGCCGCGTCGGCAGGGCATTCGGCGCCGGGGCGCATCTTTGCATTGCAGTCCATCGTCGTTTAACTTAACGTAATTCGCCTGTTTATTGATAAGGAGCTTTGCCGTGCTTTACGTTATCTACGCTGAAGATATCGCCGATTCTCTGGAAAAGCGGCTCTCGGTTCGCCCCGCGCATCTTGCGCGTCTACAACTTTTACATGATGAAGGTCGGTTGCTTACCGCCGGACCAATGCCGGCCGTTGACAGCAACGAACCGGGCGCAGCTGGATTCAGCGGCTCAACGGTAATCGCTGAGTTTGAATCGCTGGAAGCGGCTCAGGCCTGGGCCAATGACGATCCGTACATTGCAGCTGGCGTCTACCGCCAGGTCTCTGTTAAGCCGTACAAAAAAGTATTTTGAAAAAAATCCCCTGCTATTTTTCTGGTTAACCGCAAAAACACACCAGGCCATCAGATGAAAGGGCGCATTTTTCTACACAACATTAAAATGCCGCCCTTTTTAACCGCACGAAAGCGCTGGCTGTTATCCGCCTGAGATGCCTGGAAGATGAGCACATCTCTTCCCCAGCGACGACATCATCGACCATCACCTCGCCTTTTGCGGCAACAGAAAATGCCGACCAAACGTCGACGCCGGGCATGATATTGAATGGCTAATATATTGAATAAGTCTGTGACAGAGATCTTGCATGGATCTATCGCTTGCTTTGCATGCCAGCACATCCCGACATCGCCCGGTAAATCTTAAACACAGTTGAAAGAAGATCGTTAAAGAGAGAGGGATTCTCAGCAACAGATATTAACGCCTGGAGTAAATAAGCATGTGTATCCGGTTCAGCTGGCATAGGACCAAATATCGCCTATCTTGCTGCATTCAGGATCGCGGTGTCTGGAAAGCAACCGGAAATAAAAAATGCGCTGATCCAGGCACATCCCATAGGGATGAACGTATAAAGATCACGTGACCAGATTTACGTTACAGAGGATTTTTTTAATGCCTATTAATTTCGTTAGGTAAAATTCACGCGGAGTGATTGTAGGGTTATTATTGGTTGGTTAAAATATTTGAACGGGAATAACAAATGTTTTCAATAAGCCCTGCATTTTTTTGGGCTACCATTTATGCACCTGACGCTTATGAGGATTTTTGTATGAATACCCTGAAAAAAACCGCATTATTTTCTCTGCTTGCCTTATATATTCCTGTATCACAGGCCGCTGCGACAGAATATAGCCTGGATCCACAGCATACTTCGGTTGTTATTGCCTGGAACCATTTTGGTTTCTCTAACCCTACCGCCTATATCTCTGATGTTTCAGGGAAACTCTCTTTTGACAAAGACAACCCAGAGAAATCCTCTGTGCACGTCACGCTGCCAGTCAAAACCATTGATACGCATGTCAAAGCGTTAACGGATGAGTTTTTAGGCAAAGAGTACTTCGATGTCAAAACGTATCCTGAGGCAACCTTTCAGAGCACCCGGGTGGAAAGTAAAGGCGGCAATAAATATGATGTTGAAGGTAACCTGACCATTAAAGGCATCACTAAACCGGTAGTATTACATGCCACCCTGAATAAGCAGGACATGCATCCGATGGTGAAAAAGGAGGCCATTGGTTTTGATGCCACTGGGGTAATAAAACGTTCAGACTTCAAGCTTGATAAATATGTTCCGGCGGTGAGTGATAACGTGACCATCACGTTATCTACGGAAGCCTATGCCAAATAAATTTACACCCACAAAAGCGGTGCATTTTAATCAGAGTGGTCACCCCGATAGTTAGCATGACATTGAAAAACGATCGACAACCCCGCGCCCTGTTCAGGCTTCTGCAGGGCGGTTAATGTCTGTCGCAGAATAAGGAGTTCTGTCGGTAATTCCCCGTCATACCCTGACAGACATCGCATAGATATTTCATTAGGCCACCTGGCGATGTTAAAAGGGAGTTCGGCGCAGGGCTGAGAAAACGACAACGGCACCGCGCACGGTGCCGTTAGCCTGCTCGCTTAACAGTCGGGGAAAATAAACAGCAGAGCATGACGCTGCCGTTTCACCAGCCCCTTTCTGATGGCGAGGATCCGCATATTGCGGCGTGATTGGGCTTCCAACCAGCGCGCTTTACGGCGATTCACCTGTCTCAGCATGCGCCAGCGCCCTACTTCCGTTCTACTACGCTTCATTGCAACGACTCTACGAGTGAAAACAGCCCCCATTATAAACCTCTGCCTGCGGCTGACCACCGCTTTCGCTGCGTTTTTATTTGCCAGAAAAATACTGATGCGTAAACTCATCACATAACGTCATTCAAAAGGATTTTACATCTATGACAACCTTTTACACGGTGGTGAACTGGCTGGTCATTCTGGGGTACTGGCTGTTGATCGCCGGTGTAACATTACGAATTCTAATGAAACGCCGCGCTGTGCCGTCCGCGATGGCATGGTTATTGATCATTTATATTCTGCCGCTGGTGGGGATCATCGCCTATCTCTCCTTTGGCGAGCTGCATCTTGGCAAGCGGCGGGCAGAACGCGCGAGGGCGATGTGGCCTTCCACGGCCAAATGGTTAAACGACCTCAAAGCCTGCAAACATATCTTCGCGGAAGATAACAGCCCGGTGGCCGAGTCCCTGTTCAAGCTGTGCGAACGGCGCCAGGGCATTGGCGGCGTAAAAGGCAACCAGCTGCAGCTGCTGACGGAATCTGACGACGTCATGCAGGCCCTGATCCGCGATATTCAACTGGCTCGCCATAATATTGAGATGGTCTTCTATATCTGGCAGCCAGGCGGCATGGCCGACAGCGTCGCCGAATCGCTGATGGCCGCCGCCCGTCGCGGGGTTCACTGCCGGTTGATGCTCGACTCCGCGGGCAGTGTGGCTTTTTTCCGCAGCCCATGGGCGGCAATGATGCGTAACGCCGGCATTGAAGTGGTCGAGGCTCTCAAGGTCAATCTGATGCGTGTGTTTCTGCGCCGGATGGACCTGCGTCAGCATCGCAAAATGGTGATGATCGATAACTATATCGCCTACACCGGCAGCATGAATATGGTTGATCCCCGCTACTTTAAACAGGACTCAGGGGTCGGACAGTGGATTGACCTGATGGCGCGCATGGAAGGCCCGGTGGCGACCTCGATGGGCATCGTCTACTCCTGTGACTGGGAGATCGAGACCGGAAAGCGTATTCTGCCGCCGCCGCCGGACGTCAATATCATGCCGTTTGAAGAGGCCAGTGGACATACCATCCACACGATCGCCTCCGGCCCGGGGTTTCCGGAAGATCTTATCCATCAGGCGCTGCTCACCGCCGCCTACGCGGCGAAAGAGCATTTGATCATGACCACGCCCTACTTCGTACCCAGCGACGACCTGCTGCACGCGATCTGTACCGCTGCCCAGCGCGGCGTGGACGTGAGTATTATTTTACCGCGCAAGAACGATTCGCTGCTGGTGGGCTGGGCCAGCCGGGCCTTTTTCACCGAGCTGCTGGCAGCAGGGGTGAAGATTTACCAGTTCGAAGGCGGCCTGTTGCATACCAAGAGCGTGCTGGTCGATGGCGAACTGAGTCTGGTGGGTACCGTGAATCTGGATATGCGCAGCCTGTGGCTCAATTTTGAAATCACGCTGGTCATCGATGACGCCGGCTTCGGCAGCGATCTGGCGGCTGTCCAGGATGACTATATCTCGCGCTCGCGCCTGCTGGATGCCCGTCGCTGGTTAAAACGTCCGCTGTGGCAGCGGATCGCCGAGCGACTGTTTTACTTCTTCAGCCCGTTGCTGTAAAACGTGCCCATCAGATACCGAATGAGTAGCAATCATGGATATGGATTTAAACAACCGTCTGACCGAAGACGAAACGCTTGAGCAGGCATACGACATCTTCCTCGAACTGGCGGCCGATAACCTCGACCCGGCGGACATCATTCTGTTTAACCTGCAGTTTGAGGAGCGCGGCGGCGCCGAGCTGTTCGACCCGTCTGCAGACTGGGAAGAGCATGTGGATTACGATCTGAACCCGGATTTCTTCGCCGAAGTGGTGATTGGCCTGGCGGATACCGACGGCGGGGAAATCAATGATATCTTCGCCCGCGTACTGCTGTGCCGCGAGAAAGATCATAAGCTGTGTCATATTCTGTGGCGTGAATAACGCTGACCAGCCAGTGAAAAGCCTGCCGAGTTCCTCCCGGCAGGCTTTTTTTTATGCCGAGGGTTTACTGCGGTAACGCATGGCCACAGGCGTGACAAAACCGGGCGTTATCGTCATGGTGGCCCTGCTGGCACTGCGGGCATACCCGCTGCTGACGCCGCCGGTTCAGGGCGCTGGTCATATGGGTGGTAATAAGCCCGGTCGGAATGGCAATAATGGAGTATCCGATCAGGATGAGAATGGAGGCCAGGATGCGGCCCAGCGGTGTATGCGGCGTGATATCCCCGTAGCCGACGGTAGTGATGGTTACAATGGCCCAATAGACCGAAGCGTTGAGCGTGGTAAAACCATACTCTGGCCCTTCTATCAGGTACATTAACGAGCCGAAAATCACCATCACAATGGCGATAAACGAATAGAACAGGATCAGCTGATGGCGCGCGCTGACAATCGCCCGCCAGAACACATTGAGCGAAGGCATAAAGCGCAACAGTTTGAGAATACGCAACGCGCGGATCGCCCGCATTGCCCGCCAGGCAAAGACATAATTGAGGCTAATTTCCGGCCATAGCCACATCACGTACAGCGGCAGGATGGTCGCTAAGTCAATAAACCCCCAGAAGCTGAAAATGTAGTGGAGCGGATTGGGCCATGTCGCAATACGCAGCAGATACTCCAGGGTAAAGACCGCGGTCACCAGCAGCTCCAGCCAGACGAAAATATGCCATTCATCTAATGTCAGATGATATTGCGTGCCCAGCCCCGACTCGACAAATATCACCACCACGCTGAGCAATGCGAAAAGTCCGCACAGACCTTCGAAGCGGCGGCCGGAACGTCGGTTTTGATCGAAAAGCAAATGATAAAGCCGCAGGCGAGCGGCAGAAAGCATCCCCACTTCGTTAACCTCGCAAAAAAAAGGGCTGACCTGCGTCAGCCCCTGAGATTATAACGGGTCTACCTTAAGGCAGGAAACCGCATGGCGGAAGCTGCCTTCCAGCACCGGGCGGGTTTTGGCGCACTCCGGTCCGGCGAGCGGACAGCGGGTGCGGAAGACACAGCCCGAAGGCGGATTAATCGGCGAGGGTAATTCACCCTCCAGCAGTTGGATGGTTTTCGTTTTTTCGAGGTCCGGATCGGGGATCGGCACCGCCGACATCAGCGCTTTGGTATAGGGATGCAGCGGATTATGGTACACCTCATCGTAGGTTCCCAGCTCCACCGCATGGCCCAGATACATCACCAGTACGCGATCGGAGATGTGCTTAACTACCGCCAGATCGTGGGCGATAAATATCAGCGACAGTCCCATTTCACGCTGCAGCTGCTGCAGCAGGTTGACCACCTGGGCCTGGATGGACACGTCAAGTGCGGACACCGGCTCATCGCAGATAATCAGCTTCGGCTCGAGGATCAGCGCCCGGGCGATGCCGATACGCTGGCACTGACCGCCAGAGAACTCGTGCGGATAGCGGTTGATCAGGTTAGGCAACAGCCCAACTTTCATCATCATCGCCTTTACGCGATCGCGCACTTCCTGACGCGGCATCTTCGGATGATAGGTACGCAGCGGTTCAGCGATGATTTCTCCGATGGTCATACGCGGGTTCAGCGAGGCCAGCGGATCCTGGAAGATCATCTGGATATCGCTGCGCACGTCGCGCCACTCTTCCTGCTTCATGCCCAGCAGATCTTTACCCAACCAGGCCACTTTGCCATCGGTGGCCTTCACCAGGCCAATGATGGCGCGGGCGAAAGTCGATTTACCGCAGCCTGACTCCCCCACCACGCCGAGGGTCTCGCCTTCATAGAGACGCAGCGTCACGCCATCTACGGCTTTCAGCGTTTTCGACGGCTGCCAGAACCACTGTTTGCCATCTTTAATATCGAAATGCACCTTCAGGTCGGCAATTTCGAGCAGGACTTTTCGTTGTTCAGTTACGGCGTTCATAGCAGATCCCCCACCGGTTTAAAGCAGGCGCGCAGGCGGCCTGACGCGAAAGACTCCAGCGGCGGCGCGCTGCTGCACTGTTCCATTGCATGCGGACAGCGCGGCTGGAATGGGCAGCCTTTCGGCAAACGCAGCAGGTTCGGCGGGTTGCCCGGAATGGTCAACAACGCATCGCCTTCGGCATCCAGACGAGGAACCGCATTCAACAGCCCAATAGAGTATGGGTGCGACGGCTGATAAAAGACATCGCGCGCCTGACCGTACTCCATGGTGCGGCCCGCATACATCACCAGCACTTTATCGCAGATCCCCGCCACGACTCCGAGGTCATGGGTGATCATAATGATGGCCGTATTAAATTCGCGTTTCAGCTCATTCAGTAACGTCATGATCTGCGCCTGCACAGTGACGTCCAGGGCGGTGGTCGGCTCATCGGCAATCAGCAGCCGCGGCCGACACAGTAGCGCCATGGCAATCATCACGCGCTGGCGCATCCCGCCGGAGAACTCGTGCGGGAACATCTTCATGCGCTTGCGCGCTTCCGGCATTTTCACCGCGTCGAGCATCTTCACCGACTCTTCAAATGCTTCGGCTTTGCTCAGCCCCTTATGCAGCATCAGGACTTCCATTAACTGCTCTCCCACCCGCATATATGGGTTCAGAGAGGTCATCGGATCCTGGAAAATCATCGAGATTTGCTCGGCGCGCAGTTTGTTCAGCTCACGCTCGGGCAAATTGAGGATTTGATGACCGTTAAAGGTGGCGGAACCCCCGATGCGACCGTTGGCCGCCAGCAGCCCCATCAGGGCGAAGGCGGTCTGCGATTTACCGGAGCCGGACTCCCCGACAATACCGAGCGTTTCGCCCGCCTGGAGGGTGAAGTTCAGATCATTGACGGCGGTGACATCGCCATCCGGCGTTTTAAAGGTGACGCGAAGATCTTTCACGTCCAGCAGCAGGCCGCTGTGACTCTGCGCTTGCGGCGCTTTTGCCGTTTCAATCATGGTCATGGCAGCGCTCCTTAGCGGTCTTTCGGGTCGAGGGCATCACGCAGACCATCGCCGATAAAGTTGAAACAGAACAGGGTCACCACCAGGAAACCCGCCGGGAACAGCAGCAGCCAGGGCGAGACTTCCATTGAGTTGGCGCCATCGCTGAGCAATGCCCCCCAGCTGCTGAGCGGCTCCTGCGTCCCCAGCCCCAGGAAGCTGAGGAAAGATTCGAAGAGGATCATACTGGGGACCAGCAGCGAGGCGTACACCACCACCACGCCCAGCACATTAGGAACGATATGGCGCAGCACGATGCTCGCTGTGGAGACCCCGCCGACCTGAGCCGCCTCAATAAACTCTTTGCGCTTCAGGCTCAAGGTCTGTCCGCGTACGATACGGGCCATATCCAGCCAGGAGACCATGCCGATAGCGACAAAAATCAACAGGATATTCTGACCAAAAAAGGTCACCAGCAGGATAACGAAGAACATAAACGGGAAGGAGTTGAGGATCTCCAGCAGACGCATCATCACCGAATCCACTTTGCCGCCGAGATACCCGGAAAGCGAACCGTACAGCGTGCCGAGGATCACCGCCACCAGCGCCGCCGCCACCCCAACCATCAGCGAAATACGCCCGCCGATCGCCACGCGCACCAGCAGATCGCGACCGGAGGAGTCGGTCCCAAAGTAGTGGCCAGAGGCCATGTCCGGGGCATTGGACATCATGCCCCAGTCGGTATCGAAATAGGAGAATGACGACACCATCGGCGCGAAGGTCACGAACAGCGCAATGAGCACCAGCATAATCAAGCTGGTGACCGCGGCGCGGTTATGCATAAAGCGGCGA
Source organism: Klebsiella sp. GG_Kp173 (assembly GCF_040062415.1). Lineage (NCBI taxonomy): Bacteria > Pseudomonadati > Pseudomonadota > Gammaproteobacteria > Enterobacterales > Enterobacteriaceae > Klebsiella > Klebsiella sp. GG_Kp173. The sequence goes on along the minus strand of NZ_JBEAFZ010000021.1, from coordinate 13,917 downwards.
CGCGCATCCTGCCAGAGGCTACGCCCCTCCACTTCCAGCTTCTCACTGAAGTTTTCCAGCGCCTCGCTATTTTTCTTACTTAACATCATGGCGAACTCCGGCTTCAGTAGCGAATCTTCGGATCGATAACGGCGTAAAGCACGTCAACGATGGCGTTGAACAGAATAGTCAGGGCGCCCACGAGGATCGTCAGGCTGAGCACCAGCGAGTAGTCGCGGTTAAGCGCCCCGTTAACGAACAGCTGGCCAATCCCCGGCAGGCCGTAAATGGTTTCAATGACCATTGAGCCCGTAATGATGCCCACGAAAGCCGGCCCCATATAGGAGAGCACCGGCAGCAGCGCCGGCTTCAGCGCATGGCGCAAAATAATGCGGCGCATCGGCAGTCCCTTCGCCCGCGCGGTGCGGATAAAGTTAGAGTGCAGCACTTCAATCATTGAGCCGCGGGTAATTCGCGCGATGCTGGCGATATAGGCCAGGGAAAGCGCCACCATCGGCAGGATCATAAATTTCAACGCCCCGCCGTTCCAGCCGCCGCCCGGCAGCCAGTGCAGGGTAATAGCAAAGATCATCACCAGCAGAGGCGCCACCACAAAGCTCGGAATAACCACGCCGGTCATGGCTACCCCCATCACCGCATAGTCCCAGCGGGTATTCTGCTTCAAAGCGGCAATAACGCCCGCAGCGACGCCGATCACTACCGCCAGCAAAAAGGCAGCGAAGCCCAGTTTCGCCGAAACCGGGAAGCTGGCCGCCACCAGATCGTTGACCGAATAATCTTTGTATTTAAAGGAGGGACCAAAATCGCCATGCGCCAGCTGCTTCAGGTAATTGAAGTACTGCGTCATGATGGGGTCGTTTAAATGGTATTTTGCTTCAATATTCGCCATGACTTCCGGCGGTAGCGTGCGTTCCCCGGTAAAAGGACTTCCCGGAGCCAGACGCATCATGAAGAATGAAATGGTAATAAGAATGAATAGCGTCGGAATCGCTTCCAGACAGCGACGTAAGATAAATTTTAACATTGCCCGTACCTTCTGGCGTGTGCCTTTGCACTGCTCTCAAATAAGACACGATGGAGCGAGCACAGGCCCGCTCCACGTATTGCCATTAATGTTTGATAACGTAAAGGTCTTTGGTATAGACGTTATCCATCGGGTCTTTACCGGTGTAGCCACCGACCCACGGTTTCACCAGGCGGGCGTTAACGTAGTAATAGACCGGTACGATCGCGCTGTCTTTGTCCAGCTGCTGCTCTGCTTTCGCATAGGCTGCAGTGCGCTGCGCTTCATCGGATGCTTTCACGGATTCAGCCATAATCTTATCGAACGCCGGGCTCTTATAGTGCGCAGTGTTCATTGAGCTGTCTGAAAGCATGGTATTCAGGAATGAGGTTGGCTCGTTATAGTCGGCGCACCAGCCTGCACGCGCCACGTCATAGGTACCCTGATGACGGGTATCGAGGAACGTTTTCCACTCCTGGTTGACTAACTTCACGTCAATGCCCAGGTTTTTACGCCACAGCGAGGCGGCGGCAATCGCCAGCTTCTTGTGCAAATCAGAGGTGTTATACAGCAGGTTGAAGGTCAACGGTTTATCGGCGCTATAGCCGGCTTCGGCCAGCAGTTTTTTCGCTTCTTCATTCCGTTTTTCCTGCGACCAGGTAAACCATTCCGGCTCGGTCAGTTTCGCGCCATCGGTATACGGCGGGGTGTAGCCGTAGGCCGGCAGATCGCCCTGTCCTTTTACCTTATTGGCAATAATGTCGCGGTCCAGACCCAGCTTCAGCGCGGTACGTACGCGCACGTCGGTGAACGGTGCTTTCTGATTGTTAATTTCGTAGTAATAAGTACACAGATACGGGTCAACGTGCAGCTCGTTCGGGATCTCTTTTTTCAGTTTCTGGAAGAGCTCGATCGGCAGCTGGTTATAGGTCATATCCAGCTCACCGCTACGGTAACGGTTAACATAGGTCACTTCAGAAGAGGTCGGCAGCCAGGTGACAGTGTTAATAACGGTTTTGGCATTATCCCAGTAATGCGGGTTGCGCTCCATGACGATACGTTCGTTGACCACCCAGTCTTTCAGGGTGTACGCGCCATTGGTGACGATATTGCCAGGCTGCGTCCACTTCTCGCCAAATTTTTCAATCGCTGGTTTGTAGACAGGAGACATCGCCGGGTTAACCAGCAGTTTATAAAAATAGGGTACTGGCTCGCTGAGGGTGACTTCCAGCGTGTGGTCGTCAATGGCTTTTACGCCCAGTTCGCTCGGAGCTTTCTTGCCGTCAATGATTTCGTCGACGTTCACGATATGACCATACTGCGGATAGCTGGCATAAGGAGACGCGGTTTTCGGATCCACCAGACGCTGCCAGCTATAAACGAAGTCCTGGGCGGTCACCGGCTCGCCGTTAGACCATTTCGCATCTTTACGCAGATGGAAAGTCCAGACTTTGAAATCTTTATTATCCCAGCTCTCTGCCACGCCAGGGATCGGGTGGCCATCTTTCGGCGAGGTATTCAGCAAGCCTTCGAACAGGTCGCGGCTAATATTCGCCTCAGGCACCCCTTCGATTTTATTCGGGTCCAGCGATTGCGGTTCGGCGCCGCTATTTCGCACCAGCGTTTGCTTATCCGAAAGCTGCACACCGGCCGGGACATCCGCTGCCATAGCCATATTGCCGGCCATGAGTGCGGATAGCACTCCTGCGGCGATCAAACGTTTTTTAGTGATGATGGTCATTGTGTTGTAACTCCAGTCATTATAATTACTGGTTTTTTAACCAGCCTGTTTTTTTCCCGTTTAGGGGATCTGTCCAGCGCAGGAGTGTTTGCGATTGGCAGATTGCTATCACCGACTTATTTATTACGACCGCTCGAACGGCAGTCTTAACGTCGATTCGTTCCCCCTCGCTGGGGGGCAGTTCCGGCATAGCGAGATCATTAAAAATGATTCTCATTTACGCACATAATTCAGCAGACGATAACGGCGGAAAGTACCAAAAGGTAAACACCTCCGCCAATGCAATTTGCAAATATGTTACCGGATTCTCTTTTATTGCCGGCTTTGCCAGCGTTACTCGCGGTTGCCACAAAACACCGATAGAAAAATATCATTATTAATCATTTAGTTATGATGCTTTCACCAGCCAACATACTGATCAACGACCGCAAGATGATTTTTTGTACAAAAATTTAACAATAGATTACTTTTTAGCACATTCATCTACAGCCTTGTTAAAATTACTAATATCATTTCGATGATCCGACAGCAAGTACCAGAGAATGATGTGAAGAAAATAACATCACAGGATGGGGAGACGTGAGGGGAATGTTAAGAGAAATATTTCATATATTAATGAAAATTATGGAATTAATAGCGATATCGCAAAATGTTATTCCTACCGCCGGTTCCGCGCTGGCTAATAGGTTTTGCTAATAATCGCGCAGGCGAGAAGGGAACCTACCCGCCTGCGTGGCAACCAGCTAACTCAGCAGCCCCGGAAAGAGCGCTTTAATCCCCGTCACAATAAACTCAATGCCAAGGGCCATCAGCAGCAGGCCCATAATACGGGTGATAACGTTGATCCCTGTCTGCCCTAGCAGACGCACCAGCCACGGCGCCATGCGGAAAATCCCCCAGCAGCAGAGGGCAAAGACGGCAATCGCCAGTGAAAAACCGACGAGGTGCACCCAGGAGTGATACCGCGTACCCCACACGATAGTGGAACTGATTGCCCCCGGTCCGGCCATTAGCGGTAGCGCGAGAGGAACCACGCCGATGCTCTCCCGCACCGCCGTCTCCGACTTCTCCTGCTTGTTCTGCTTATCTTCACCGAGCTTACCGCTGATCATCGACATCGCGATGGTCACCACCAGGATGCCGCCGGCGATACGGAACGAATCAATGGAGATACCAAAAATCTGCAGAATGCCATCGCCGAGAAACAATGACGTCAGGAGGATGATCGCCACCGACAGGTTGGCGGTCAGATTGGTCTTATTGCGCACTGCTGCCGGTTGGTAGCTGGTCATACTAATGAACACAGGAATAATGCCCACCGGGTTAACCAGAGCAAATAAGCCGATGAAAAACTTGAAATATGCAGAAAAATCGAACAGTGATTGAGTCACAATGGGCTCCGCAGCATCATCAAAATTGGCGGTTGACTGTTAACAGCATAAAATAACTGCGCGAAACATACGCTTTTTGCATGCAATATTCATTATAAATATGCATAACCCGGTGATATGTATCGAATGTTAGCTATTTGTAGTTTTTATGCTAATCGTTTTTTTAATTTCAAAACCCTCCCATTACACTTGATCGAACCGGTCAAAAAGCAGTCAGCTGAAAGGTATCAGCAGTGCCAATACTTGATCTAAATCACGTAATTTGTACTCAGAAGTGAGTAATCTTGATGACACCAACAGAGTGGAAGGCAGCAGTACCTGAAAGTTAAAAAGATAAAGCTTTTTTAGTAAATCGGTAAAACAGCGTCCTGATTTTCCTACATAAACATTTACATGCAAGCTGTTTACAGCCTGTCTATAATGTCGAATCGAGCGACTGATTTACTAAAAAAGTTTAACATTATCAGGAGAGCATTATGGCTGTTACTAATATCGCTGAACTGAACGCGCTTGTTGAGCGTGTCAAGAAAGCCCAGCGTGAATATGCCAGTTTCACTCAAGAACAAGTCGACAAAATCTTCCGCGCCGCCGCGCTGGCCGCTGCAGATGCTCGAATCCCTCTCGCCAAAATGGCCGTTGCCGAATCCGGCATGGGCATCGTTGAAGACAAAGTGATCAAAAACCACTTCGCTTCCGAATACATCTACAACGCTTATAAAGACGAAAAAACCTGTGGCGTCCTGTCAGAAGACGACACTTTTGGTACCATCACTATCGCTGAACCTATCGGCATCATCTGCGGTATCGTTCCGACCACGAACCCGACTTCAACAGCCATCTTCAAATCGCTCATCAGCCTGAAGACGCGTAACGCCATCATTTTCTCTCCGCACCCGCGTGCTAAAGAAGCCACTAACAAAGCGGCTGACATTGTCCTGCAGGCTGCCATCGCTGCCGGCGCACCGAAAGACCTGATTGGTTGGATCGATCAGCCGTCTGTTGAGCTGTCTAACGCCCTGATGCACCACCCGGATATCAACCTGATCCTTGCAACCGGTGGTCCAGGCATGGTGAAAGCAGCATACAGCTCCGGTAAACCTGCTATCGGCGTAGGTGCCGGTAACACCCCGGTGGTGATTGATGAAACGGCTGACATCAAACGCGCCGTTGCTTCCGTTCTGATGTCTAAAACCTTCGATAACGGCGTTATCTGTGCTTCTGAGCAGTCCGTTGTGGTGGTTGATTCCGTTTATGACGCGGTTCGCGAACGTTTCGCCAGCCACGGCGGCTACCTGCTGCAGGGTAAAGAGCTGAAAGCCGTTCAGGACATTATCCTGAAAAATGGCGCGCTGAACGCCGCTATCGTTGGTCAGCCTGCAGCGAAAATCGCTGAACTGGCAGGCTTCACCGTACCGGCCACGACTAAAATCCTGATTGGCGAAGTCACCGACGTTGACGAAAGCGAGCCGTTTGCTCACGAAAAACTGTCTCCGACGCTGGCGATGTACCGTGCGAAAGATTTCGAAGACGCCGTGACCAAAGCAGAAAAACTGGTCGCCATGGGCGGTATCGGTCATACCTCTTGCCTGTACACCGACCAGGATAACCAGCCGGCTCGCGTGGCTTACTTCGGCCAGATGATGAAAACGGCGCGTATCCTGATCAACACCCCGGCTTCTCAGGGTGGTATCGGTGACCTGTACAACTTCAAACTCGCTCCTTCCCTGACTCTGGGTTGTGGTTCCTGGGGTGGTAACTCCATCTCTGAAAACGTTGGTCCGAAACACCTGATCAACAAGAAAACCGTTGCTAAGCGAGCTGAAAACATGTTGTGGCACAAACTTCCGAAATCTATCTACTTCCGTCGTGGCTCCCTGCCTATCGCACTGGATGAAGTGATTACTGATGGTCACAAACGCGCGCTGATCGTGACTGACCGCTTCCTGTTCAACAACGGTTATGCCGATCAGATCACCTCCGTACTGAAAGCTGCGGGTGTGGAAACTGAAGTCTTCTTCGAAGTTGAAGCTGACCCGACGCTGACCATCGTTCGTAAAGGTGCTGAACTGGCGAACTCCTTCAAACCAGACGTGATCATCGCGCTGGGCGGCGGTTCCCCGATGGATGCGGCGAAAATCATGTGGGTCATGTACGAACATCCGGAAACCCACTTCGAAGAACTGGCCCTGCGCTTTATGGATATCCGTAAACGTATCTACAAGTTCCCGAAAATGGGCGTTAAAGCCAAGATGGTAGCGATCACTACCACCTCCGGTACCGGTTCTGAAGTTACGCCGTTCGCCGTTGTGACCGACGACGCGACAGGTCAGAAATATCCGCTGGCGGACTACGCGCTGACCCCGGATATGGCCATCGTCGATGCCAACCTGGTAATGGATATGCCGAAATCGCTGTGTGCGTTCGGTGGTCTGGATGCAGTGACCCACGCCCTGGAAGCTTACGTTTCCGTTCTGGCTTCTGAGTTCTCTGACGGCCAGGCTCTGCAGGCGCTGAAGCTGCTGAAAGAGTACCTGCCGGCGTCCTACCACGAAGGTTCCAAGAACCCGGTTGCCCGCGAGCGCGTACACAGTGCCGCCACCATCGCCGGTATTGCGTTTGCTAACGCCTTCCTCGGCGTGTGCCACTCCATGGCGCACAAACTGGGTTCCCAGTTCCATATTCCGCACGGTCTGGCCAACGCCCTGCTGATCTGCAACGTTATCCGCTACAACGCGAATGACAACCCGACCAAGCAGACCGCGTTCAGCCAGTACGACCGTCCGCAGGCTCGTCGTCGCTACGCTGAAATCGCCGATCACCTTGGTCTCTCCGCACCGGGCGACCGCACCGCAGCGAAAATCGAGAAACTGCTGGCATGGCTGGAAAGCGTGAAAGCTGAGCTGGGTATTCCGAAATCTATCCGCGAAGCTGGCGTTCAGGAAGCTGACTTCCTGGCCCACGTTGATAAGCTGTCTGAAGATGCATTCGATGACCAGTGCACCGGCGCTAACCCGCGCTACCCGCTGATCTCCGAACTGAAACAGATCCTGCTGGATACCTACTACGGTCGCGAGTTCGTCGAAGGCGAAGCCGCCGCGAAAGCCGAAGCGGCACCAGTGAAAGCTGAGAAAAAAGCGAAAAAATCCGCTTAATCAACAAGCATAAACGTTCTGCAAGCCCCGTCATCTGACGGGGCTTTTTTTTGCCTGCCGTCAGCCATGCTTTAACCCTGCTAACCCAACGGAGCGCAGGCAATAAAAAAGGCGCCTACAGGCGCCTGGACGAGCTTCTGCGCGTATTAGCAGGGGCGGTGCAGGTTTTGTACCTGGGTTAACGAGCCGACGCTCAGCGCTTCTTTATAATGCTTACGACAGACTGAAACGTATCGTTCATTACCGCCGATGACGACCTGCTCGCCCTCATTATAAGGACGCCCCTCCTGATCGAGGCGCAGCACCATGCTAGCCTTTCGTCCGCAGAAACAGATGGTTTTTAGCTCCACCAGCTTATCTGACCAGGCCAGCAAATACTGGCTACCGGTGAAGAGCTCACCGCGAAAGTCTGTCCGCAGGCCATAGCAAAGCACCGGAATGTCCAGCGTATCGACAACTTCAGACAGCTCATGAACCTGCTCGCGCGTCAGAAACTGGCTTTCATCCACCAGCACGCAGTGAATCGGTTTTAACTTGTGCTCTGCGGCAATATCGTTATATAGCGACGTCTGTGGATTATACAAACGGGCCGGCGATGAGAGACCGATACGCGAGCTAACTTTTCCGGCGCCAAAGCGGTCATCAATCTCAGCGGTATAAACGACGGTACGCATCCCCCGCTCCTGGTAATTGTACGAAGATTGCAACAGAGCGGTCGACTTACCTGCATTCATTGCAGAGTAGTAGAAATAAAGTTGTGCCATCGGCTGCGTGACCCCAATCAAAGTGTTTTATCGCGGCGGCGATTATACCATATTTTATGCGTACAGCCGCCCGTTTAGCAGGGGTATTGTATCGCAGCCGAAGAGCCTGCAAAGCCAAAGGATTAAGAGGATGAATTGAATTTACAGGGCCATTATTTGTGCGCCCCGTTACGCTACTGGCGGGGTAACCATTGTCTTTTCGTGCTTATAGGGCGGTTAACTATGGGGCTATAAGCTGGGCCGCACGTTGTTTTATATTAAGTCTCGTAACCAAAAATGCGCTAATACTGACGAGGGTTATTTACCCATGTAAAGGATAATTTTTCTCACCGTAGCTCAGAAAAAGCATACCGTCTCAGTGTTTTAGCTTACCTTCTCCTCATTGCTATAAGGATGAAAGATGTGAAGCGGCACGGGAATTTTAACTTAAATTAATTAATTCTCGCGACAAATAACCAGTAATTTTGAATTCCTTACATTCCCCCCTATTGCACAACGCATTTTATCGCTCTATTATTAGTTCAACAAACCACCCCACAATATAAGTTTGAGATTACTACAATGAGCGAAGCACTTAAAATTTTGAACAACATCCGTACTCTTCGTGCGCAGGCAAGAGAATGCACCCTGGAAACGCTCGAAGAAATGCTGGAAAAATTAGAAGTCGTTGTTAACGAGCGCCGTGAAGAAGAAAACGCCGCCGCAGCAGAAATTGAAGAACGTACGCGTAAGCTGCAGCAATACCGTGAAATGCTGATTGCTGACGGTATTGATCCGAATGAACTGCTGAGCACCATGGCAGCCGTTAAAGCCGGTACCAAAACCAAGCGTGCTGCACGTCCGGCTAAATACAGCTATGTCGACGAAAACGGCGAAACCAAAACCTGGACCGGCCAGGGCCGTACCCCGGCGGTGATCAAAAAAGCAATGGATGAGCAAGGTAAATCACTGGACGATTTCCTGATCTAATCTCCGTTGTTTCGATATAAAAAATCCCGCTGCGGCGGGATTTTTTTTGCCCTCGGGGCCGATATAAAAAACCGGGAGCGCATCTGCAGCTCCCGGTTTTGTGCTTTCAGCAGCGCGGCGGATTACTTCGCAACCGCGGTTTCCAGCCAGGCTTTAAAATCGTCGCCCAGCGTTTTGTGGCGAATACCATATTCGACGAACGCCTGCATGTAGCCAAGCTTATTACCGCAGTCATGGCTCTTGCCTTTCATGTGATATGCTTCGACTGTCTCTTTTTCGATCAGCATATCAATCGCGTCAGTCAGCTGAATTTCATCACCAGCACCCGGAGGAGTCTTCGCCAGCAGTGGCCAGATATCGGCGCTGAGGACATAGCGCCCCACCACCGCCAGGTTGGACGGCGCAACGTCAGCTTTCGGCTTCTCTACCACACCCACCATCGGTACGCTTTCGCCCGGCTGCAGAGATTCACCTTTGCAGTCAACCACGCCATAGGCGGTCACGTCCTCGACAGGCTCAACCATAATCTGGCTGGCGCCGGTCTCATCGAAACGAGAAATCATCTCCGCGAGGTTATCGCGGCTCAGATCGGATTCATATTCATCCAGAATAACGTCTGGCAGAATAACCGCGACCGGCTCATCACCCACTACCGGATGGGCGCAAAGTACCGCGTGCCCCAGACCTTTCGCCAGGCCCTGACGAACTTGCATAATGGTTACGTGCGGCGGGCAAATAGACTGCACTTCTTCCAGCAGCTGGCGTTTTACGCGTTTTTCCAGCATCGCTTCCAGCTCAAAACTGGTATCGAAATGGTTTTCGATAGAGTTTTTGGACGAGTGCGTTACCAGAACAATTTCAGTAATTCCTGCAGCGATACATTCATTAACAACGTACTGAATTAACGGCTTATCTACCAGCGGCAGCATTTCTTTTGGAATCGCTTTGGTGGCAGGCAGCATCCTGGTGCCTAATCCCGCAACCGGGATAACCGCTTTTCTGACTTTAGAATTAAGGGCAGCCATTGAAATCTCCTGGACTGTTTGTTTTTTAAACTTCTCGTTACAAATAACGTGTCGAGTATATCAGTCAACCGCGTATTCACTGGTCTGAAAAGCTTCCGATAGCCTCGAATTAGGACTTTTACGCATAAAACTGCTCGATATTACCACCGCTAAAGGGCAACGGGTAATCCCGTCTGCTTAGATATAACCGTAATTGCTCATTCCGCAGACAACATTAAGCGTAAACGCCCTCCAGCCCCCCAAATTTGGCACTGCCATGAGGTACAACGCTGGCTAATTTGGTTAAGGTAAGCATCACCCAACGTTCCCAAAGGAACGCCATTACTAATCTGAATTTGATGCTCACCGGTATTCAGCGTGCCATTGAGCCCCGCCGACACCAGAATTAAGTTTTTTAGTCCGCTGTGGTAATACCCCACTAACAAAGGAAACTGACCGGGAAGGTTTGCCTGACGCAGCAGCTGATTCACCTGTTTTAGCAGACTCCCCATTTCTGGAAGCCGTTGTCCCTGATGCGCCAGTTGCTCCTGTAACAAGCCATTGAACAACGCGCGCAATAATAAAGCTGCCAGTACGCCATTATCTCCTGCTCGTGTGACATCCAGACAATAGAAGGCCAAATCATTGTCCGAGAGCGGCGCGATATCGAGTACCAGACCGGGTTTATCCGCCGACACCAGCTGGCGATAATGAATGCGGCAGTGCGACATTTCCTGTTGCACCGGCGGCTGTAATTCCTGCAGTAATCGTGAGGCGGCGGTAGGATTACTGACCAGCGCGTCCCAGTCCTCAAATAGACGCTCTTCCTCTTCCACACGTGAACTGAACATCGCAGGATAGAGGCACGCATAAACGGTTTCACGCAGGCGATTGAAATCTTTTACTGGCTTTAACAACACGTCCTGAACGCCAAGCCGCAACGCTTTGGCTATATCGGCCATGTTTTCGGTAGCGGAAATCATCAGGATCGGTAGCTGCTCGCCGCGATTACGCAACGTCTCCACCAGCTCCAGACCGTTCATTCTCGGCATCGAAATGTCGCAGATCATCAGGTCCGGATGCACCTCCGTCATTTTATGCAGGGCATCCTTGCCATCTTCCGCCTGGAAGGTCGTTGCTCCCAGCGAGGTCAGCCATCCATGCAAGAGTGAGCGGAAAACGGGTTCGTCTTCAACTATCAGAATCTGTTTTCCCGCCAATGGCTGCGTCATGATATCTCCCCTGGCTGACGATAATTCAATAGTGGCACGCTATTCTCACTATCGCCTGTCAGAATTTGCTTAAGTCAGGTACTCGTGCGTCAAATCGCGGTACGCACTAAGGGTAATAATTCATCCATTTTCTTTTCTACCGCCAGCTGCCCTGCGGTAATCGCCTCGCCGGCGCGATGGAAATCAAGCGTCGAGACTTGTGGACAGTACGGTTGCAACAGGATATCCGGCGGGTCACCCGCCATACGATTGCGTTTAAGACGATTCTCCAGGACCTGGATAGAGGTGGTCATGATCTCCATCGCCGTCGGCGTCACGGCCGTCCGGCGGGAACTCATTTGCGTCAAGCGTGCGCGCAGACGAGTATGCCATGGCCCCTCCTTCGCTTCGGCTTCCCGCCGCGGCGTTTCGAGGGAGAATAAATCCTGCTGCATAAGGTGGGCATCATGTTGCAGATCCACGGCAATCACGATATCGGCCCCCATTGCCCGCGTAAGCGACACGGGAACCGGATTGACCACCGCGCCATCGACCAGCCAGTAACCATTATGCCTTACCGGCGACATTAACCCCGGCATACTGCAGGAGGCTCGAATCGCTAAATGCAGATCGCCTTCGGTAAACCACAGCTCCCTGCCAGTGCTTAAATTTGTCGCGACGGCGGCAAATCGCCGTTCGCAGTGTTCGATATCGGTCACGGGCATGATGCGGCGATAATGATTGAATACCTTTTCACCCCGCAACAGTCCACCGCGGCGCCAGGAGAGGTCCATCAGTTTCAGAACGTCCCAGTTGCTGAAAGAGCAGACCCAGGACTCAAGGGCCGGGAGCCGGTTACAGGCATACGCCGCCCCTACCAGCGAACCGATAGAGCAACCGGCCACGATATCAATCTCAATGCCGGCCTGCTGGAGGGCGTTGATGACGCCAATATGCGACCATCCGCGGGCGGCACCCGCTCCTAACGCCAGACCAATTTTAAGCTTTCTCATTAGTACTGATAACTATCCTTCCACTCTGAGCGTGGCAACATTGTCACGGCTCAGTTAACATAAAGCCCTTTGGCGTAGAACCGCCGTTACTCATTCTTCCATGGAGGCAGTTTTGTCGCAATTATGCCCCTGTGGCAGCGCACTGGAGTATAGCTCATGTTGCCAGCGATATCTGTCCGGCGCTGAGCTTGCACCAGGCCCGTCACAGCTTATGCGCTCCCGTTACAGCGCGTTCGTCATGAAAGATGCCGACTATCTGATCAAAACCTGGCATCCGTCCTGTCAGGCGCGGCAGTTTCGCGCCGAACTGGAGAAAGGCTTTGCCCACACAGAATGGCTGGGCTTAACCCTGTTCGCCAGCGATGAAGGACGAGCCGCAAATGAAGGCTTTGTCAGCTTTATCGCCCGCTTTAATGACAATAACCGCCCGGGCGCCATTATTGAACGTTCCAGATTCTTAAAAGAAAATGGACAGTGGTACTATATCGACGGGACACGACCGCTGATTGGCCGTAACGACCCCTGCCCTTGCGGTTCAGGTAAAAAATTTAAAAAATGCTGCGGCCAGTAACGCTGCCGCAGCGCTTGCAAACACTACAGGATTTTCCTCGCGATGCATTCATTACAACGTAAAGTACTACGCACTATTTGCCCTGATCAGAAAGGCCTCATCGCGCGTATCACCAATATCTGCTACAAGCACGAACTTAACATTGTGCAGAACAACGAATTTGTTGACCACCGTACCGGTCGTTTCTTTATGCGCACCGAACTGGAAGGCATTTTCAACGACGCTATTCTGCTGGCCGATCTGGACAGCGCCCTGCCGGAAGGCTCGATTCGTGAACTCAATCCGGCAGGCCGCCGCCGGGTGGTGATTCTGGTGACGAAAGAGGCCCACTGCCTCGGCGATCTGCTGATGAAAGCCAATTACGGCGGGCTGGATGTCGACATTGCCGCGGTTATTGGTAACCATGACACCCTGCGCCCGCTGGTGGAACGTTTTGGCATCCCGTTTGAACTGGTCAGCCATGAAGGGCTGAGCCGCGAAGAGCACGACAAACAGATGGGCGACGCGATTGCCGCCCACGAGCCGGATTACGTGGTGCTGGCCAAGTATATGCGCGTGCTTACGCCGGAATTTGTCGCCCGTTTCCCGAACAAGATCATTAACATTCACCACTCATTCCTGCCGGCGTTTATCGGCGCGCGTCCGTATCATCAGGCCTATGAGCGTGGCGTGAAGATCATCGGCGCCACCGCCCACTACGTGAATGATAATCTGGACGAAGGCCCCATCATTATGCAGGACGTCATTCACGTCGATCATACTTATACCGCAGAAGATATGATGCGTGCCGGGCGCGATGTCGAAAAAAACGTATTGAGCCGGGCGCTGTATCAGGTACTGGCGCAGCGCGTCTTCGTCTACGGCAACCGGACGATTATTCTTTAATCGACTGAGAAATGAATTGGTTAGCTTTACGGCGTTACGGGTAAAAATCAGGCAACCAGTTTATTTTTGTCAAAGGAATGCTTTACAGGGGCGCATCATTTGGTATGATGCGCCCCGCTTCCCGAGAAGGAAGCAGGCCAGTATTAAGCATTACCCCGTGGTGGGGTTCCCGAGCGGCCAAAGGGAGCAGACTGTAAATCTGCCGTCATCGAC